>JAYUUT010000119.1:0-24789 GCA_043754455.1 Myxococcales bacterium | reverse complement strand
ACCAGCGTCCAGACGCCATGGCGAGCATTCCCTCGTCTAACAACCCCTCGACAAATTTCGCGTAAGGGGCGCCGTCGTAGGTCGAAAAATCTTTTTGGTCTTCGACAGGGCTACTTCGCAGGTAGGTCCAGAATACCGATCCCATCCCCTGGACCACGACCACCTTGCCGGCCGCGGCAAAGGCCTGCCTTATCCCCTGCTGCAGGCGTTCGCCTAGGACGCGCGTGCGTTCAAGCGCCTCGGCCCCGTTGCGGCCCAGTTCATCAAGAGTCGCCAGTGCGGCCGCCATCGACACGGGGTTGCCATTCAAGGTGCCTGCGTGAAACACCCGGCCTTCGGCGATGCGATCCATGATCGCCGCCTTGCCCCCCACCACGCTTAGCGGAAACCCACCCGCGACGGCCTTGCCATAGACCGCCAGATCGGGGGTGACCCCATAAAACGCCGCCGCGCCGCCCATGCCCAAACGGAAACCGGTGATGACTTCGTCGAAAATCAGCACGATGCCGGTTTTGTCGCAAAACTGCCGCACCCCTTCAAGATACCCGGGCTTCGGGGCGATACCGCCCCCGTTGGCCAGGAATGGTTCCATGATGACGGCGGCTATTTGATCGTGATACCGATCCCCAGCGGCCTGCAGCACGCCCAGATCGTTCCAGGGCAAACACAGAACGTCTTGCAGCGCGCCTGGCGCCTGTCCGCCTGAAACCACCCGCGGAATTTCTAGATCGCCCGTCGCCGGGGCCTGCACAAGGACGTTGTCCATCCATCCGTGGTAATGCCCCGAGAACCGGACGACCTTGTTGCGTCCCGTGTGCGCGCGTGCCAACCGAAGGGCAACCTGAACCGCTTCTGAACCGGTCGAAGCGTAGGTCACGCGATCGCATCCCGGCAGACAACCGACCAGTTTCTCGGCCAACAAAAATTCCAGTTCGTTTTGCGCGCCGAAGGTCTGGCCGATCGCGATTTGTTCGCAGACCCGTTTGACCAGGGCAGGGTGGCTGTGTCCCAGAATTTGGGGGCCGTAGGCAAGCGTGTAGTCGACAAACTCGTGGCCATCCACGTCCCAGACGCGGGATCCCAGGCCCCGTGTGAAGTAAAGCGGCGTGGGGCGCTGGTGCCGCCTAAACACGCTACTGGTCCCACCAGCCAAGGTTTTCTGGGCCCGTGCGTAAAACTCCTGTGATTTGGCGAAAGACATCTACAGGAAGATTAGCCCCAGGGCCCTGGCGGTGTCAATAGCGACATGAGGGTATCGGTATTGAAACTTGTTATTCGATTTCACATAGGGCCATGTACTTCTGGCCGCCGCACCTTGCTGCGCGTGCTTCGGTGGCGCAGTTGTTGCAGTTCGCTTGGTTTGAGTTGGCCATGATGAACAATTTCTGAAACGGCCTGGATGAACGCGAGTGGGGTGCGACTTCGGCGTCGCAGTTCCGCTGCTGTTCGATGCGCGCGCGGGTCGACAGGGGACAAAAAGTGACCGCAACCCAAGGGAGTGCTCCGAATGAAAACAAACAAGCTGTTTCAGGTGATCGTCGTTTTCGGAACGGGGATGGGCGCGACACTTAGCGCGTGTGAAGACAAGCCCAGCGAACCGTCAAAGGATAATACGGCCGACGCCGGGGCCAGATCGACGACCACGCCAACAACGCCAAGGCCCGGTGCAGCCCCTCCCGGCGATGGCGAACCGACGACCGGACCATCGCCAGGCCCCGCGCCCGCTGCCCCTGAGATGACGCCATTTCCGGGTTGGGCCGCTGGGGCCCCATGATTCCCTCAGAACCGGCGAATCCGTTGGGGCGCTGGGGCGGGCGCCTGACCAACCGCCCGCTGCCAAAACGGGATCCCAGCATCTTGGCTCTCAGCCTCGACGATCGGCACGCCCTCGCACACCTTTGGCTCGGGCGCTCGGCCGGCGAACGGCGGGTCTCAGAATCCTGCGCGGTCATTCGAGCCGCCCTCGTCCGACGAAACGCGCCCCAAGAACTTGTCGACCTTGCCACACGCGCCATCGACGATGAACTCCGTCACGCCGAAATCTGGCGACAAGGCGCTGAATGCTATTTCGGTGAAACCTTGCCTCCACCGGCAAATTGGCCACTTGAAGTTCCACAGATTGACGCGCCGGCCGCGGTTTGTGATTCACTCTTCGTCCTGGGCCAGTGTGTTTTCAACGAAACCACGGCCAGCGTATTCCTGCAAACGTGCCTAAGACTGGCGCGGGGAAGACTGGCACGCGCCGTATTGCGCGAGGTTCTCGCTGACGAGATTGACCATGGTCGGATTGGCTGGGCTTACCTTGCGTGGATGCCCGCGCCAGACCGCACGGCATTGCAACCCTGGTTGCCTGCCATGGTTCGTGCGCACCTTCGAGAGTGGAGTCGAGGTTTCAAGGACGTACCGCGTGTCTTCGAAGAGCACGGGATTCCATCAAAATCGGATACCGAAGCCGCAATCCAGCAGGCGCTTAACGACGTCATCCGTCCCGGCCTGGCCCAGTGGGGCCTCGACCTAGACGCCGGTAAAGAGAGTTAGGCCGAGGCCAATGGTTTTAGATGCGACCAACTTTCACGTAGTTCCACTTCGCTTAGTCCGTCCCGCCGATCCCCGGGTACCACGTAGATCGCGTCGGCGCGCACGTTGGCAAAATTCATTAACGGAATCGCATCGATCAGGTTGACCAAGGTCGTACGGTTGAAGAAGTCGTCCTCGGGAATATCACAGCGTTCACCGATAACCTCGTCCGTGGCTGTATCCGGATCGATCAAGAACAGCAACGACGCAATCACATAGCGGCTGTCATTGATTTCCTGGGAAAGACGCCGCGTTTCATCAGCCTCGGTCCCCAGTTCTTCGGATTCTGTCGCCATTCCGCCTTCGATTTCCGATGACCAAGTTTCAAACTCGGCGTCGGCCTTCCCGCCGCGAATGAAGTCCCATGACCCATATTCAAAATCGCCCGCGTGTTCTGTCAGGATCGCGACGACTTGTTTCCAGAACGCACGTTTTTCAGGCAAGGACTGTTCTTTTTGTCCCGATGCGATGATCCGGTGCAGCCGTTCGCGGGAATCATCCTTGCGGTAGCACCGGTAGGCGATTTGAATGCCGAAAAAAGTGAAATTGGCCATGATGATTTCCCTATCCAAACCAAGACGATCGCGATCGCCCGAATGAACCGCTGCGCCCGCTGCGAACGCCGGTAACCTGGCCCGAGGATGAAGTGCGCACTGAAACGCTGCCAAAACCGCTGGGCCTGGTTTTCCCGACCCCCGAAAGTCCCCCCAAGGACCGCGACGAAAACATCGTTGGACGCGACACCGGTCGATAATCTGCGCCACGCGACACGGTCGCGGGAGGCAGATACCGCTTTGGACCTGCGCCAATGCTGGACCACCCATAGCTGTGCCAGAAGACCATGTGATGCCCGTAGCCGCCGCCGTAGTAATAGCTTCGGGCGACTTGGTTCGACGACGCGGGATTCAGTTCTAGGCTGAAGTCATCAAGAGCAATCGCCTTGACGTCCACGCCGTTGTCATGAAACCGGACGAAGTCATCGTTGAGATCATCAAGTTCCAGCAATTTTTCCCCGCTGGGCCGGACATAAAGAATCCGCCGGCAGCCCAAGGTTTTCAGCGCCTCTGCCGAGGGGGGCCGCGCAAGGTAGCGGTTGTCGAAGTGGTTAGCGTCATCGACGTAAGGAGCCAACCGGTCCGAATCCAGGACAAAGACCGGGGGGAACGTGCGTGGTGGCTGGTCGAGTGCTGCCGCCGACCGAAGTTCGGCGTTGCGCCTCAGCAGGGGCAAATAATACCGAAGCGCGCCTAGGACCAGATGCGACTTGACGACCCCCAGCGGATGCGGCCAGTTGTCGAAGAGCCACACCGGATCGAAGCGGGTGGACAGTCCCGCTGCGACCGCGACGGCATCAGGACCGGGCACGTCCAGCACCAATGCAATATCAGTTGGCGCGTCCTTGGCGTCGAAGAGCTTCGCGATAGCCAAACCTCGATCGAAAGCCTGCCCCATGGACGGGCGAAACACAGGCACCACCTGCCGCCGCAACGATTCGGATCGTTCGTGGGTCAAAGAAAGAAACAAAGTCGAGACGCTGTGAGGACGCAGATCGTTCCTGATCGGGTGCACGGCGTTCCACAATCCCACGGCGTCAAAGGCGCCCGCCACCCCATCGACATTGGTTGGGCTGGGCGTTTCGAAGATAAGTGGGGTCCCTTCGGGTTGGCCGGCATTCCAGCCCTCGCGCTTCTGCAGTTCCAGCGCATCCATTGAAACATCGAGATCATCATCGTCCGAATCGCTGAACAAACCGTAAAACGTCAAGATCGATACGCCCAAGGCCCCGGCACCAAGGATGACTTTTCGTCGGTTCGTCCTTGACGGGGCCGTATCAAGGCTCGTTTCCTCGGCCTGGCCTTCGTTCCACCACCGCAGACCTTCGCCGACGGTGGTACAGCCGTGCCAGCGCAACGCAAAGGGTCGCGGCACCGGCGCGATTGGCTCAAGCGTTTGCATCGGGGGCCTCTGCGTCTCGCACCAATGTTGCCACTGACAGGGCGCTGAAATCCGTCGGCCCGTTCGAGACGCGCGTGTAGATCCCCACCGGCTGACCTGCGATCACAAACACACCGTGGTTGGTTTGCTTTCCTTCGTCATCAATGACCGGATCGAAACGCCGCTGAACGACCCAACATTCCGGCCGTGCGCGATCGATCGCCAAGGCCCAGTCTTCATCCGAGGATAGCTGACCGACCAGCACCTCTTCGCCCTCGCAGCCATAGTTACTTTTAAGCACCCAGTCGTTGCGTTCGCGGCGCAGTTTCTGCAAGTCCATTCGATCCAGGCAACAGGTTAGCGGCACGAAGGCACGCACCGTTGCCGCTGTTTCTGAACTCCAGTTTTCGAGATTGTCCCAAAGGAAGGCCATCGTCCGCTTGTTTTGCGGCAACACCGCGCCAAAGGGATTCAAGACGACGCAACGTCGGTCAATCTGTGCCGCCAACAATAGGGACAGTGGCTGTTCCAAGGGCTCGGCATCGGGATATTCGGCTTCGTCTGACCAAATCGTCTGGCGCTCGCCCCACCAATCGGTCTTGTAGTGACGAAGGAGCACGTCGCAGCGCTGGCCCATCAAGCAAACGCCTGCCCGGTTTGGCGACAGTTCAAGGTTGAAAGGCGATCCCAAGACGACGGGCCACCCTTCACGCAAGAAGGCTTCACGCCAAAATGCAATCAGCCCCAGATCTTCGGTCAGCTCGGTCGGATATACGAGGCCTATGCGTGGTACGCGCCCCGGGAAACGGCTGCTGCAGCTGCGACGCACCAACTGGATGAAAGCGTCGGCGAGCCCTGCATTTGGATCGGCGCCCCTACGACCATCCGCCACGCGCGCCAACGCCACCGCTTCGGCCCAGCCACTGGGCGTATCGCAGTTCAATTCGCAAATACGCAGCCGTCCATCCTGGCATCGAAACACATCGGCACGCGCATAGCCGTGCCATTGCGGCGCCGAGGTTAAGAACATCAGCCGCTGCGCCGGGGTCAGGCGAAAATACGACTCCAACAACTCGGGCCGCTGGGCGACAAAGCGCACCACTTC
This sequence comes from Myxococcales bacterium, assembly GCA_043754455.1. GTDB lineage: Bacteria > Myxococcota_A > Polyangia > Fen-1088 > Fen-1088 > JAYUUT01. Next base: position 19,172 of record JAYUUT010000119.1, on the reverse strand, counting down.
GTCATGGGCCTGCACCACTTGGCCGGCCGCCGCCGCCAGTTCATGTGCCATCGCCGCATCAAGCACGACGGGCTGGCTGGAAAAGCGCGGCTGGCCGTCGATCCACGGGTCCATCACAAGACCCGTACCAACCAGGTGGTCGGCGAAAACCGCATAGCGCGCGTCGGGGGTCGCGGCGTCCGAAGAAACCGCCTGAGGGGCAAGCACGGACCCCAGCCTAGCGCACGAAACGCCGCACACCGCTAAGCTTTGCCTCGTTCGCGGAACTGCAAAACGATCGAGAGACCTGAGCCAAAGTGCTGCTCAATATCCGATCGGGGGTGCATGACCACGGGACCGATCGATGGTGCGACCAAGCCGTGCGTGCAATATCAGGGCTGTAAACCGGGACTGGCCGTCGGCTGGTGCCAACACCAGGGAACCGACTATAACGGTACGGGACACGGCTGGCCCAGTTTCGCCACCAAGGCAAATCTGGACATTTTTCAGCGGACTTTAAGGTCAGGAAAGCCGAAACACCGTGTGGTTCGAAAACCCAGCGCACTAGGGACTTTTTTCGCGTGGCCGGATATAAGCGGGGGTCGGTAGCCCGCAAAGGATCCTATGCCACAGCACCTGTTCGGATCGCCCCGGTTTTTTTTTCTGACCGCATTCCTCCTAACCGCCACCGTCGCCACGGCGAGGGCGGACGCGCCCAAGGTCTTGGACCCGCGGCTTGAACTGACCCTGGTCGCATCCGATCCCGATATCGTAACGCCGGTGGGCGTTGCGGTTGACCGCCGCGGCCGCGTCTTCGTGGTCGAATCAAATACCCATTTTCCCCTAGACGGTTACACCGGGGCGAAACACGATTTTATCAAGGTCTTCGAAGATCGTAACAAAGACGGCAAATTCGAAACCCGGTCAATTTTTGCCGATGGGTTGCATCACACGATGCACATAGGATTTTCGCCACAGGGACGGCTGTACGTCGTCCAGCGCGACGGTGTGTTTATCATCGACGATCGCGACGGCGATGGTCGCGGGGACAACCGGACCCCGGTGCTGACGCTGAATTCGTCGGGTCACTATCCCCATAACGGTTTGTCATCGTTGGCTTTTTCCCCGGATGGGCTGCTGTACGTGGGTATGGGGGAAAATTCGGGGGAAAAATATGAACTGAAGGGGATCGATGGGTCAACCGAATCAGGCGAAGGCGACGGGGGAAATGTGTTTCGTTGTCGCCTCGATGGCAAGAAATTGGAACGTGTGGCGCGGGGGTTCTGGAACCCGTTCGGGCTGGCCTTCTATGGCAAGGACCATTTGTTGTCGGTGGACAACGATCCCGACGCGAGGCCTCCCAACCGGTTGCTCGATGTGATCCCGGGTGCGGATTTCGGATTTCGCCAGCGTTGGGGCCGCAATGGCCTGCACCCGTTTCAATCCTGGAACGGCGAACTCCCCGGTACGCTCCCGATGGCGGGCCCGGTGGGCGAGGCGGCCTCGGGAATCCTGCCAGCTTATGCCGCCAAGCTGCCCCCCGATTTCGCCAATTCTGTGTTGGTCACATCGTGGGGTGATCATCGTTTAGAAGCGCATAAAATCAGCCCATCGGGCGCCACCCTTGTGGGCCAGATGACCGTGATTGTGAAAGGTGACGAGAATTTCCGCCCTGTGGGGATTGCTGCTGCGCCCGACGGATCAGTGTTTTTCAGTGACTGGGTCGACAAGAGCTATAACGTTCATGGTAAGGGACGATTGTGGCGGTTGGTCTGGAAGGGAGCGCCTGCGGGATCTGCGCACCTGCGCAAGTCGCTGTTTCCATCGACGCCTGCACGGCTTCGTCTTGTGCGCCTTTTGGCTGCGAAAAGTCTGAAGGACGGTCCCCCGCTGATTGTCGCCTTGAATGACAAGGACCCCTTTATTCACAACGCCGCCGTGACGACACTGTCACGGCCCTTTTTTGCCAAGGTGGCCCTGACGGCGTCAGAAGACACGCGTAGCAGCCGGGCACGGCTGGGCGGGTACCTGGCGTTGCGCCGCGGAAAACATCCGCAGGGGGCGTCACTGGTACAGCGTGCGCTGGGGGATGCTGATGAATCGGTGCGGATAGCCGCATTGATTTGGGCCGCCGAGGATAAAACCCTGCCTGCGGGCAAAGAACGGTCTATTGATCGGACTCTTGAGTCGGGCGCCTTGTCCCCCGGGCTGATTCGCATCTACGCCGCCGCGGCGGCTGCGTTGAAGGTACCGGCTGCGGCCATCGCCCTGCCACCCGGCGAGGATGCCCTCCTGTCTCGGCTGAAAAAAACGGCCGCGACGGATGTCGAACGCAAGTCCCAGGAAGAAGCGTTGTGGAAACTGTCAGAATCGAAAAGCCCACAAACGCCGTCTGTTTTGAAGGGTTTCGCGCTGGATACCAAACAGGATCCCGAATTGCGTGCAGACGCCACCATGGTGCTGGCGATGTTGGGTGCCACCGAAGGGCTTGAAGCGCTGTACAAAGACGCGTCTGACGTTGTCAAAATCGGCGCGCAGCGTGCATTCAAACAGAACAACAGCGAAACTGTCCGCCCGACCGACGAAGACGGATGGCGCAAGGCTGCGACCGAGGGCAAGAGCAACCCGCGCGCGGGGCGGCGTGTGTTCTTCCATCCGGGAATTGGCTGTTTTCGTTGTCACCGTGTGGGCGGCGTCGGGGGGCAGGTTGGGCCGGATCTGTCGACCATTGCCCGGGGCATGAACGTCGAAAAATTGGTGTCGGCGATTTGGGCGCCTTCGCGGGACATTGGTCCGGAAAACGCAGCGCGGGTCATCGAGACGACCGATGGCCGCACGTTAAACGGCATTCTGCAAAAGGAACCTGATGGGGCGTTGGTCCTTCATATGGTGTCCGCAGAACCTGTGCGCCTGCGACCCGAGGACATCAAGGTCGATACGCGGTCGGACGTGTCGCTGATGCCCGAAGGGCTGCAGGAGACCATGACCATTCAAGACTTTCGTGACCTGATGGCGTTTTTGGCGGCGCAGAAGTAGGCGCCGCCCTGCGGGGCGTTGGTATCAAGGCACGAGTTGAGTTCCCAACCACGCCACCATGTTGGCGACGATTGTGTCGCGCCCGGGTTCTAGAAAAATTTCGTGATAAAGGTCGTCGTGGGTCGTGTGGGTGACGATCCCTTCGGGCGTCCGGCTGACAAAACGGAATTGCGCCTCGTTAGAGACAATTTTGTCCTGGCCTGCTGTGTACCACCGGGTCGGAACGCTCAGCCTGCCGGCCGAGGCCTGGATACGCCTCTGGGTCTTCATGCTTTCGTTAAACCACCGGGGCGTGGCAACGTGGTGTAACAACGGATCGAGATTGAAGGCCTGTCGCAGTTCGGGATTCCTGGTGACAGCCGCGGCCGTGATCCCGTTGCTGGTTTGCAGCTGCGGCAGGATGCTGGCCAACAGGGGTGTGATAGGCCGCGAGATCCGCGCCGCTAAAACGGTGGCCCACATCATGGGGGCCGCGACGACGGCGCATCTGGGTTGGGACCGCTGGCCTTCGCACAGCAAATGATCAAGCACGATCAAGCCGCCCTGGCTGTGGCCCACAAGCGCAAAAGGTAGGTCGCCATGAATGCGTTTGGCCGCTGCGACGACCGCCTGAAGATCACTGCGGTAATCGTCAAAAGATCGGATGTAACCCCGCCGTCCCGTCGAATGCCCATGCCCCCGCGCATCGAAAAGCGTCGTTCCGAATCCCGCTGCGCGAAGGGCCAGGGCAATCTGACGGTAGGGGGCCGCGTACGCCGAAAACCCGTGACAGAACACGACTAACGCGGGGGGCGGCTTTAAGGCTTTGAAGTGTTCCACATGCAGCCACCCTGCTTCGTTCGGGGCCTCAAACACCAGGCGTTCTTCACTGTCCGGAAGGGGAACGTCAATTTCGGAATATTCGGGCGGCACGGTGATCCACGATACCTGAAAGCCAATACGACACCGCCTGGGAATTGCAAAAGAAAGCAAATAGGGATCCAGTGTCAAAAAAGGATAAAATACGTTCCAGTAGAAAATATATACAGAATATATGGACCTTGTGGAGTGACGTTGATTACATTTGAAGTATAGGTAGGGAAACGAGTTCTAGACCTAGGGAGGGCCCCCATGAAAACTGTTTTCGAACAAGTGCCGCGTGGGACAAGAGAGAGTTTCGTCTGTCAGGAGATTCGGGCGCGCAATTTCGGCACCCCCTGGCATGTTCACCCCGAGTACGAGCTCACCTTGGTGCTGCAAGGTGGGGGGAATCGGATCGTTGGGGACAGCATCGCGCCCGTAACGCCGGGCGAGGTGGTCATGGTCGGAACCTATGTGCCGCACGTTTGGCAAAAGAGCAGTGGGATGGACGATGGCCCCGACGTGCACGCCCTGGTGTTTCAGTTCCGCGAAGATTTTCTCGGCACTGATTTTTTTAGTCGACCCGAAGCGGAGCCGATGCGAAAACTTCTGCAACGGTCAGCGCTTGGCCTTGAGGTCAAGGGCGAGACCTGCGCGGAAGTGGCGGAGGCGATGCAGCGGCTGGTCAAAGAAGACGGGTTTCGTCGCGTAGTCGGGTTGTTGGAAATTCTGGATATCCTGGCACGATCAACCGAGACGGTCCCGATGTGCAGCCCCGGGTACGCGCCGCGCCCCGATGGTCACGACGAACAGAGGGTCAGCCGCGTCTGTCAGTTGATGAACGACAAACTGTCCGAAGCCATCTCGCGACCGGAACTTGCCCGCGCTGTGCATATGAGCGAGGGCGCCTTCAGCCGCTTCTTCAAGACCCGCACCGGCAAAACCCTGCCTGTATTCCTAAATGAATTGCGCATCGGCCGCGCCTGTCGGTTGCTGACCGACCCAGACGCAAGCGTCACGGAGATAGCTGTGAGCTGTGGCTACGGGAATCTGTCGAACTTCAACCGACAGTTCAAAAAACTAAAAGGCCTGACCCCGCGCGACTTCCGCCGCATCCTGACCGGCATCCCAGAAAACGGCACGCAACCTTACGTAACCGCGCTGGCCGCGTCCTGAATTTATGGGGGTACGGCCGGAGCGATCACCCGGGAAAGTGCTAAACATGGGTCTCCGCCGTCCGTCCGAAGTACAGCACGCGTCGCCCTGAAAATGAGACCATGTAGCCTGCGCATCCGGCGCGCTTCACCTTTTCGCAGAATCCTTTGTATGTGTAGCCCGGCACCACAGCCTGCGCTTGCCGGATAGCGGCCTGCAGCGCGCCCGTGTCGAATTCTGCTGCGGTGCAGACGGAGGCAAGGTGTGTCGGCAGCTCAAGACCCTCACCGTCGGGGAGATAGTAGGTGGCTTTGCCAAGTCGAAGGTCAATGAAATATCCATCGAATCCAACCTCGATCAAAGTGCCCACGATCTGGTGCCAGCGACTGCATAGTCGGGCGTGACAGGGCCAGAAATCTGTCCGTTTCACTTCTGGCAGGTCGAACCAAAGTTCGCGTCCAGCCAGGTCAGACGTTTGGCCATCCATTCCTTCAGGTATTTCACATCATCGGCATAGGTCGGGCCAATGTAGGAATGGAACGTCTCCTTTTTTCCGATCAATTTCCATCGGGCGTTCTCCCGCGGCTGTGCTTTGGCCAGCGACGCCGCCAGTTCATCAACCTTTGCGTTGATCGCGGCGGAGGTCAGTTTGCCTTTGCGCAGCTCGTTCCACCGACAGACGGCGGCGTTTCGGAAACGTGGCTCCTTCCACAACCGTTCCCACCAAGGCACGGGAACGTTCCACTTTATGTCGTACAGCCAGCCGTCAACCTTGTCGGCGCTGGCAAGTTGTAGATTGCCGTAGCCCAGATCGAAATCCCAAATGGGGCCCTTGAGCAAGCGGCCGCCATTCATCGTGTCCGGTGGTTTGCTGTAGTACGAACTTTTCGTATATCCGTCTATGTTGCGCGACAGCTCTTGAAACAAACCAAAGTCTATCCAGCTTGGCAGGTCGATCCAATGGGGCCAGCCATTGGCATCATCAGCAAGGTTGGGCGCCAACATCGCGTTTTCAAAACGGTCCATATGATTTTTTATGTATGCAGCTTGTGGAGGCGTGATCTCAGCGCCGCTTGGATACCGATAATCCCAAAAACGTTTGGTCGATGTCACAAACCCAAGGCCGTTGTCGCTGGATTCTAGGTGAACGATGTAGCTGCCCGTCAGGTCACCGATGGCGGCATCCGGCGCGACCTTCGGAAGGTCAACGCGGTTCTTGTTCCGTTTAATGGTCTCGGTCAAAAGATAGACGCCCCAATATTCCTTGCCTAGGTACAGTTCCACCAAACGGGTGCGGGGGGCATAACGGCCCCAAAGGGTCTGGAACATCCAGTAGGCCAGCGCATCGCGGACCAACGTGTGATCGCAATACCCGGCGCGTAGGGCGAAGTCACTGTCTGACGGCATGCCCAAAAACGGCTGATCGTGATCTTTGCCTGTCGCGTCCTGAAGCTCCAGGGAAAATCCCTTCTTCGCAAACTGCAAAGACCAGGCGCCGCGCAGTTCAATCCCGGCAGGGGTTTCCAAACTTGCGGGCTGCGCGGCGATGTTGTTCAAGGTGCCGTCGTGCGATTCGATGACCCGCAGTTTCCCTGAGGTCTTGGTGTCCTTGACGATGCTCTTGGCCACCACGTCGACGATCAGCACGGGAAGGATGGTTGGATCCTGTGGGGGCCGCTGACCGGCATCCGCCGACCCCACGGGAACACCGGCCCCTCCCGAACCTCCTTTGAGGCCTGCATCCACGGGCGGCATCGCCAGCCCGGCATCTGCCCCACCCCCGGCCCCGCCCCCGGCTGTTCCCCCTGCGGGCGATCCAGCGACGGTGCCACCCGCCGCCCCTCGGATGCTCCCCCCTGCGCCCGCCCCCCCAGTACCGCTGCCGTGCGGATTGGTCACCGGCCGCGGTTTTGTCCCGTTGCCACCCGCGCCCCTATTGGGGGCTGTGGCCCCAGGATCTTCGTCCCCAGCAGGGGAAGATGCCGCACAGCCCATCGCAAATGCCGTCAATACCAGAAGCACCCGGGAACGGGAAGTCTTGGGCTGCATTAGGATATATTATCATAATATCACAAAAACGCCCACTTCGAACCTTTTCATTTTCCTGTTACCCACTTAACTCAGCCTTGGCAGCGGCCCCGTGCACCAGGCCGGGAGCCCGAAGGTCGTCGCTGGGACACCCATCAAGTTGAGGATCGATACCAGGAGGTTGTTGTGCGGGGTGCGAGGGGCGTAGGTAAGGAAACGGCCAGTCTTTAGCGCCCCGCCGGCGTGGCCCGCGAGAACGAACAAAGCCTTTTGGCCCGAGTGACTGTTACCCTTTGCCAGTTCGTTCACCCATATAACGAGGCTATTGTCGAACAATGTCCCCCCGGCCTCGGGCACCTCTTTCATTTTGGCCAGCAGGTAACCGAACTGTTGCGCATACCAAGTGTTTATTTTTGTGAGAGATTCCTTGGCAACCATATCGCCGTCAACGGCGTGCGACAATTCGTGGTGGTCCCCGGCGAGTCCAGGGATTGAGCCACCGCCTACCGAGTGCGACCACTGGATGCTGGCGACGCGGGTGAGGTCGCAGGCGAGTGCGCGCACCATGAGGTCCATCTGGGTCTTACCAATGGCCGAAAAGCCTCCCCCGTCACTGGGCGCCTCAGGTTTTTTGCAGGTCGCGGACGTCGAGACATCGCCGATCGACGTCTCGATCTCGCGGATGCCTGATAAATGCGAAGCGAGCCGCTTCTTGTCGTCGCCTCCAAGGGTATTAAGAAAGGACGAATACGCGTCGCGGGTGGCGTCAATGATGCTGCGCCGACGCGCCCGCAGTCTGATCGTTTCGGCCTGTGATGCTCCCACGTCAAGTTCGCCAAAGACACGGCGGAAGGCTTTCGAAGGGCTATTCTCGGGGTGCAGCGGCTTGTCGGCCCCTGCGTACGACATTCGTGTCCACACCGAAACCGGGGACCCTCCGGGCACGCCGCCAAGACCCGACTGGACGCCAAGTTCAAGCGATCGAAATTTGCTTCCGACCCCAATTTTGTTGGCAATCTCTTGATCGACCGAGATGCCGTTGGCCCAGCCGCCGCCTCCCGGGCTCCAAGGTCCCGCGTTGATCGGCATCCCCGTCAACATGCCGCCCATGCCGCGCATGTGATTGTCGCCAGCACCACCTTGCATCTGGTCGACCCCGTCAATGACAACGATGTCTTTCTTGTGATCTTCTAGCGGAACGAGAATGCGCCCGAGACTGAAGTCGGTATCTGTACCGGTTGGCAGCCAGTTGTCGCGGATGTTCCCGTTAGGACTGAAGAACACTACGAATCGCTTGGGCGCGCCTGCCGCGTGTGCGCCCCGCGGACGTGCCATGGCCTCAAGCCAGGGCAAGGTCAATACCGCCGTGCCGGCGCCTCGCAAGACCGCCCGTCGATCGATAGGGCGCAAGGCCGTGGTTCGGGTTAGCCGTTGCTCGCGTCCCAATGGTGATGGCTTCATGTTGGTCATAGCTCCGTCACTTTGTGATTTTTCGGAATCGAAAGGCATCCGTCCCCGTCAGGGAAACCAGCAGCCCCTTGACGTTGCCGCCTGTCGCTTCCACCTGCCTCGCCAAACCCTGGAGCGAGCAGGCGTCTTCATCCGTGGCGGTCCGCCCGTGCGCGAAGCGGAACCAGGCCAGCGCGTAGCAGCCCCGCACTTCGCCGCTGTCGGCCAGCTTTCCGCCTAACTCGGTCGCCCCGGTGAATGGTCCCGAGACGTCGGCATCGAACAGATTGCCACTGCTGTCAACAGTCTTGCCATTTTCGGTCGCTCGCCACTGGCCAATGGCATCGTAGTTTTCGAACCCAAGACCCACAGGATCGATGAGCCTGTGACAGCCGCTGCAGGGCGGATCTTCCGAATGCTGCGAGAACCGTTCACGCGTGGTTAGCTTTGGGTTCAGCTCCGGCGGCTTGATTACAGCGTTCGCGGGTGGCGAAGGCAATTCCTGGCACAGTAGGTTTTCGCGGACGAACACGCCCCGGTGCACGGGCGAGCTTTGGTTGGGTTTGGCCAGGCGGCCGAGCACGCCGGCCCGTGAGAGGATTCCCCCGCCCCGCTGCACCGGATCGAGTTCGATTCTTTGAAACCCCGACCCTACGGGCGCCTTGGCACCGTAGAACGTTGCCAGTTTGGCGTCGGCAAACGTAAAGGACGACGTCAAAATCGATTTTAGGGCGCCATCGCCTTGGTCGACAACGAAGTCGAAAAAGGACTCAAGCTCGCGACGCCAGAGCCCGGAGAGCTCGGTTGAGTAAGTGGGATAAAGGCTCTTTTCTTTGCCGATGGTCGAAAGTCGATCGAGCGACATCCACTGCCGGTAAAAGTTGCGCAGCAGATCGCGGGCCCGGGGATCCGCAATCATGCGCCCCGCCTGGGCGGTTAGCTGTGCGGACGTGACGAGCTGTCCCGCCTCCGCCGCCCGGAAAAGATCGTCGTCCGGCATGGTCCCCCACAAAAGGTATGACAACCGTGAGGCCAGCTCCCAGCTGGTGAGGGCGGCGACGCCAGGCGTGCCCACAATGCTGGTCCCGACTTCCGTCTTATACAAGAACGCTGGCGCCTGAAGGATGACCTCCAGGACCGCCCCAATACCGTCCTTGAATTCCGCGCCGGCACGGCCCGTCTCGTAGACCTTCGCCAGTCGATCGCTTTCCTCGCCAGTTGGTGGTCTGCGGAAGGCGCGACGACCAAAAGTCTTGATGAACTCTTTTGCACAAACGGCCTCGCCCACCTTTGCGGGATCACAGGGCAGAATCTTGGAAAGTGTCGGCAGCGCCTGTGATGTTAGTTCGGAGGCTGCCGTGGCGAATTGCTCGGCTTGCAGACGCGCCACTGCCTGCAGGTCGGCGATGTTGTCGAATCCATACGCTGTGCCGTCCAGATTGAAAGCGTCGGCCGGTCGGCTTGTCACCCCCAGAAGGTCGCGAACCGTGTTGTTATATTCAAATCGGGTTAGCCGCCGCAGTGGTGAGGGTCCGGGCTGTGGGATCTTAAGGCCACCGCAATCGACTTTAGCTGGACCGATACCGGGAAGGGAGGGTGCGGGTGTGGTGGATCCGCCTTGCATCCCGATGCCTGCACCCGGCCCTGGCGCGAGGGCGCCTGTCGGCCCGGGGCCCGATGTCGACATGGAATTTCTTCTCCCGATCTCCGGGTCCCCTGGGGAGGATTGGTCTTTTGACGAATCGATCTGGCCTGCGCAGGAGACCAATCCCATGCACACAGTGGCTACTCCCCATGTGATCGTCCCGTTGAGCCGGAGGATTGCTGGACTTGGGGATCTTGCGGCGCTCATGGTCATGAGGTGCCGTCCCCCTCGCTTCGTTACGCAGGCATATTAAGGGGGATCGACCAGCTGTATGTCGTCCACGAATAGTGGCGTGGCCCCGATGGGCCCTCCGACAATAAAGAGATCCGTCAGGGTATCCCCATCCTGCATCGGGGTGGCCTTGTCGAACGGGTCAAGGGAAGAGAAGGGAATCACCGCCTGTGCCCACGCCCCGCGCACGCGGGGCTGGAAGGTGAAGTTGTAGTTGAGATGCCTGTCTCCGTTTCTTGTTTGAACCGTGATTTGCGAGGCTCCCGGTCCTATCCAGTATGCGAAACGGAGGATGCGGCGGCGATCGTATGTGAACACAGCGTTCGCAGCTGCCTTCAGCATGATCGTGTTCGTGCGCAGTGCCCATTCATTGACACCCGCTAACACACAGAAACGGCTTCCCTCCCGCGGGGGGCCTGGTACGACCGCACCAGAGATAAGAAAGGGTGGTGCTTCCCCGTCCTCGAAGTCTAGGAAAAAGACAGTTTGTTCCAGGGCCCTTGGTGAAGGCTTGTGATCTGGAGATGCCGCGCTGAACGCGGGCGGGGGGGCTGTGACAACGGGGCCTGTGGCAGGTGTTTTGGTCAAGTGATCTGAGGTCAAAGGCTGCGCTTGACGTTCGGGCGAAGGCCCCCGTCGCAGGACGAAAGCAAAGGCCGCGCCCGCGGCGAGAGCGCCGACCGTTCCGATAAACCAGGGCATTTTGCGTCGTGTTTTTTGGCGGTCGCGAGCCGGTGTCCCCCCACCTTCCAGGGACCATGCGGCGACCACTTTAGCGGCGAAAGAGTCACTTGTGGATCTGGTTTCCTCCATGGCCAACAGCAGCCCGTGTACACGTCGATCCGCAAGTGTTTCGTCGTCCATTGAATCGTCTTTCACAGCAGACTTCCTTCCCCAAGCGAGCCTTCCATGCATTGGCGTAGCCAGCGGCGTATGCGCAAAACCTGAACCCGGACGGCCGATTCCTTTTGGCCGCTGCTGCGGGCGATATCCACCAAAGGACGACCCTTGAAATAGTGGGCCGCCATAAGCGACGCGCTGTGTGGCGCAAGCTTCGCCATGCAGCCTTCGAGGGCCGCGAGCTCACGTTCGCGCTGCCCGTGATCCGAATCGGGAACCTCCAGCAACGCGATGGTGCGTTCCAGCAGCCCCCGTTCGTGCGCTTCGGCCGTCCTTCGGTCCCTCCGCCCCTGTGCGCGCAGGTATTCAAGCGCGCGGTGGCGGGCGATACCCAGCAGCCAGGTCGACAAGGACGAATCACCCCGGAACCGTTTCACATCCCGATACGCGGCAAGGAACGTTTCCTGCGCCAGGTCGTCGACCGGTCCGCGTGCCAATAGGTAGCTCCATAAGTAGGCGCGCACAATCCGCTGGTGCTGCCGTACAAGCTCTATAAAGGCCTCACGCGAGCCAGCGCGCAGGGCCTCGATGAGGGGTTGCTCGGGTGGCACAGTACCTCCTACGATACCTGGGCTGCGATCTGTGGGATGGATTTTTTTAGCGCAGCGTGTCTCCGTGCCATTTGTGGCCTGGGCGTATGTGGTTGCGGCTACCATCCCGGGTGGGGTGCCGCCTCCCCCCAAACGTTACAAAGGCCTCAGAGCATAGGTGCACCCCGGACTCTTGAAGCGAAGATCCCTATCGTCTAGGATCTAGAAAATGGGTGTCGCTCCACGTTTGCTTCTGTGGGGGGTCGTGCTGCTGGGCCTTGCGTGCCGTGGTCGTGCTTCACTCAAGATCGTTAACGACATCAACCTGCCTGCCGACGCGTCCTCAGGGCAGGGCGCTAAGGTGGCGAATATTCCCGTCGATTCGGGCGCTGAAGGTTCCGATGCTGTTGCCGACGCGCGCCTCGTCCCGGGGCGCCCCCTTCAGGTCGGGGCCCATGAGGCTGTCAGACGGATCGCGCGCTTGCTCTTCAAGGCTGAACCAGACGCGGCGCTGTTGATACGAGCGGAAAAGATCAAAACAGTTGATGACCTGGAGGCATTGGTGTCAGACCTGCTCAGGGACTCGCGCGCGGCCCGTGGCGTGGGTGGTTTTTATCGTTGGTGGCTGGAACTGGATCGGTTAGCTTCGATAAGCCCGGATCCGAAGCTGTTCTCGTTTTGGTCGCCGGGCCTAGCGACCGAAATGGCCGACGACGCCGAGGCTTTCGGTGTGGCGGTCACTTTGCAGCGTGACGGGCTCTTTTCTACGCTCATGACGGGAAGCCAGGTGTTTAGCTCGGGGCGACTTCTGATGGTCTTCGGCAGGGATCCCATGCTGCGGCCGGGGATTCTGACCCGCCCAGCCTTCGCAGCATTGTGGGCTTGGGGCACCCATGGCAGCCCGGTCCAGCGCGGCATGTTCGTTCGGTCCTCTGTGATGTGCATGGATTTGCCTTCGCACCCTCAGGGGACCGTGTTCGATGTGTCCAACCCGCTACCTGGCCTGACCACCCGCGAACATTACCAGTCGTTGATTCGCGGAAGCGCCTGCGTGACTTGCCACCGGTTGATCGACCCCTTGGGTTACGGATTTGAGAACTTCGATGCCGTAGGCGTCTACCGATTGGTCGAAGCGGGCAAGGCCATCGATGCCAGCGGATTTCTTGCGGGTCCCGATGGTGCGTCTCAATCCTTTTCCGGGCCTGGCGAATTGGTGGCTCGCTTGGCCGTTGCCCCCGAGGCACGAAATTGTTTGGTCAGGCAATGGTTCCGCTACGCGCTCAATCGGCCAGAGACGCCCGCGGACCAACCATCGGTTCAGGCTGCCACCCGCCGCTTCGAGATGACCGGCGGAAACCTTCGAGAACTCATTGTCGCCGTGGCCACCTCCAACGCATTCCTCCGCTAGCCTGTCACTGCTGCCGGGGAAGATCCCTCCACCCCCGTAAGAACGCCAACAGATCGCGCATGTCCGGGATCGGGATCGCGTTTTCTAGACCTTCGGGCATCAAGGAAACGCCGCTTGGGACAATTTCTTTGATGTCTTCACGTAGGACAATCTGATCGTCATTGGCCCCGCGCCGCAACGTCAAACTCGCAGCGGTCTGCTGGGCAATGAACCCTGTGGCCGACTCTCCGTTTTTCAGCATCACGACAAAATTGACGTAGTTGGCATCAATCGCGCCGTTCGGATCCAAAACGTCTTTCATGACCGCCTCGGCGGGTTTGCGATCAACATCGGAAATATCGGGGCCCACTGTGGTGCCGACATCGCCGACGCGATGGCACGCGGCGCAGATGCGGCTGAAGGTCTCACGGCCTTTGGCCGGGTCGCCCTTGCCTTGTAGCGCGGGACGATATTGCACCAGCACCGCCGCCCGATCTGCCGGCAGCGCGGATTCCAGGATTCTGCGGGCGCGCGCCGCGATGGCTTTATCGCTGTGGCTGGTTAGCCGCTGCACCACAGCCGTGTCCAGCGATCGGGCCGGGATCCGTTTCGCCTCAACCGCATTCATCAGGGCTTCAAGACCTAGGTTGCTCTTGGCCAGCGCGATTTGCAGGTCGCGACGTTCGACGGGTTGGTACACATCCCACAGCGCGATCAACGCCGCGAAGGCTTCGGCCCTTTGGTGCCCCGCCATCGCGTTCAGCGCGGCCACGCGCACCTGCGGATCTAGATCATGGGCCAGCAAATATCCCAAGGTATCGGCGCCGCGGGGCCACGGGGCATGACCCAGCAGTTGCACGGCGCTGACCCGTTCACTGTTTGGTTGCTTCGGATCGCGCGCTGTGGAATCAGCATCCCGCAAGATCGCCTCGACCGCCAGACGTGTTGGCCCTTGTGGCAGGGCCGCCAACAGCCCGGGGCCCTTCGATCCGCGTCGTTGCATCCCGGCCGCAATCGACGCCATCAGGGCAATTCGCCGTGCCTTCGGGTCGTTGGCTGATTCACGCACAGCGCGGGCGATTTCGTCAGGATCGTTGCGGGCCCCGATCATGGCGCCCAGTTCGGCCAAAAAAACGCCGTCCCGAACGTAGCGAACCAACGCCGCCGCGCGGCCTTTTGCCGCGGTGGCGATAGCGACCTGGGTCCACGGATCATGGGGGGCTGCCGCCGCAATGGCACCTAAGGGTGCCACGATCGTGTCGTTGTCGATGTCTCCCATACTGAGGGCCACCTGGCGCCGAACGCCCACGTCCGGGTCGGCCGCCAATGATTCAATAGCCACGCGAACGTCGGTCTTGTTTTGTATCCACTGTTCCCCGAGGCGCACGCCCAGTTCCCGCACGCGCGGGTGTTTGTCTCCTAACAAGTTTCGAACCAGGTCGGGCGTCAGGGCGTTGCGGCCTTCCAGCAACCAGGCGGCATGGACACGGGCAAACGGTTTTGGCGATGTCAGCACCAGGCGACGCAGCAGAGGAATCGCAAGGCTGTCCTGCCGCTGCAGCAACAACCGCTGGGCCGTGCGTCGCCACCATATGTCGTCGTTGCCCAAATGGCCGACCAGCGCGCGGGTGGTCGCCGCGTTCAAACGGGGTTTTGGACGCGAGGGGCGTGTTCCCGCGGGCACGACCCGCCAGATGCGGCCCAAATCGCGTCGGCCTTCAAAATTGTACCGGCTGCGCAGTTCGGGCGGAACCCAGTCTGGGTGTTCGATTTCGCTGCGATACATATCCACCACGTACAGGGCGCCGTCGGGGCCGGGAAAAAAACTGACAGGGCGAAATCGTGGATCTGGCGAGGCCAAAAATTCGACGTTGGCCCGGGCGGCGGCGTGTGTGAAACCCGATCCGCTGGGCGTCAGGATCTCTTGATGCACCAGATTCCCGGTTGGCTCGGCACTGAAGATTGTCCCCCGGTGTTTGGCAGGCAGCAGGCTCCCTTCGTAGACGAAGGTGCCAGATGCGGCCGTAAACGTGCCCGCGTGTGACGCCGCATTCGTCTTGTTGTCGCTTATCGAAAAAACCTTCGCGGCCTGAACCGGTGTGGGCGACAGGGTCGATGCGGCGAAGTACGGGTTGCGGCCCAAATAACGGGCCTGCAAGGGCAGGGGGATGATGTGGCTGCGGTTGGTGCAAACGAACCGGTTTCCCCAGGCATCAAAGGTCAGGCCAAACTGCCCCATACCCGCTGCGGCTTCTGCGCGGTCACCCAGGGGATCAAACCGAAAATCCATCCCCTGGATGTTGATGGCCCCACCCGGACCGCCGCCGGGGCGGCTGACCTTGGTCGATCGCATGCCGTTGGCGACGTAGATCCAGTTGTCCAGACCAAGGGTTGGGTGGCTTACCAATAGCTGCGGGTTCGTGACGTCAAACCCTTCGTAAAGGACGCTTTTTTTGTCCGCGCGTCCGTCGCCGTCTTCGTCTGAAACATAAATGATCTGCGTGCCCGCCGTAACGATGGCCCCCTTGCGCCAAGGCAAGACACCGTTGATCCATAAGATGCCGTCCGCAAAAACGCGCGCGGTTTCAAAACGCCCATCGCCATCGCGGTCTTCTAGGATCTTCAGGCGCCCCTTGGGCGGCTGGCCCGCCACGACCACAGGGTAGTCGCGCATTTCGGCGACCCACAGGCGACCGTCAGCGTCGAAGGCAGCAGCCACAGGGCTTTCGATTTCGGGTTCGGCCGCCACCAATTCCACGGCCAATCCAGGTTCGATCTTAAACGCCCGCAACGACTGTTCGGGGGTCAGCAGATCGGATCTGGGCGCAGGGGCAGGTCCAGGGCCAGGGCCAGCCGCCTTAAACATTTTCACAATTTCGGCGGGCGTGACCGCACGGTTCCAAACCGCCACTTCGTCGATTCGGCCTTCAAAACTGTTTGTGCCATCGGGGGGGCCACCGATGAAAAGCGTGTCCGCCCCCGGCGTTGTTCCCGTGGCCTCGGTGTCGATTTCGGGCCGCAGGGCACCGTTCAGATAGATACGTACACGTTTTCCCGATCGCACCTGAACGACGTGGTTCCAGGCGTAACGTTCGATTCGCGTCTCGCCCGCGACCGCCTTGTCCCCGTAGATCAGCCGTCCTTCATGGGCGTCCTTGCCCCCGATGGCCAATACGTCGGTGCCAGCGCCAAGGGGTTGGCCCCGCGACAGCAGGGTTCCGGTGATGGTCCGGGCGTCCGTGGTCATCCCATTCCAAAACCACATTGATACTGTATGTGAATCCGCCAACCCCGGGATCCGCGTGGTCATGCGCCCGCCAGCAAAATGGGCCGCGCGGTTGATCTCGCCGGGGCGGTTAAACGTGCTGCTGCGCGGGCCTTCCAGATAAAACAGTACACCCGATTCAAACAGCCCGTCGTGACCACCCACCAGGTCAACCGCCCGTGACCCTGATGATTCGTCCATGCGAAAATAGGCGACGGGCTTGGTCGAAAGGACGGCCCCCGCTGCGGGCCCGCGTGTGGACGTGATTGACCGGCGTGGCCGCCCGGCCACAGTTTCCAGCAACCGCAGCACAGCTTCCGTGATGCGCGGCTCTGCGGTTTGTTCAAGCCCCGCCGTTCGGGCGGGCCAGGTGTTGTATCCCCCCAGGGCAAACTGTTCCGTGGGGGGAATGTAGCCTTCAGCCCCATTGGCCAGGGAAATGTTCATAGTGTGGGGCAGGGGGCTTTGGGCCTTTAACTTCAGACCGGTAAGGGCATAGACCTCGTTCGGAATGCCCGTGATGGCGATGTCGTCGACGCGCAGCGCCTGCAGCACAATCCGTGTTTGTTGTTTCTGATGTAGCAGAATCGCCTCGCGGGCATAGATATCTCGCGGTTCCTTCAGGGGGCGTGAACCTAGGGCCTGAATCGTATTTTGTGCCCAGGCCAACCTTTCCGCCGTGGGCGTTCGATAGCGCAATGGCAGTTCCGTTTGCGCCATCGTCAAGGTGGCGTTGTCGCGAAAATGGGCCTGTTTGTTGGCCCCGAGGGCCAATGCGACAGCAGCGTCTGTGAACCGGGACAGGTCGCCCCCCACCTGCGGCAGGGGCCGTTCGTAGTCGCGGTGCCAGACATCGCCGCTGGTGCCTTGGGACATGATCGCGACAAAAGGTGGTTTCGTACCGTCCGGATCACGGGGCGCGATTTGGGCCTGCAGACGCTGTGCGAACAGCCCGAAGTAATCGGCGCTGACGGGATACTGTCCGTTGGTTCCATCCACGCCGTGATAGTGCATGCCCAGGTTTGCCAGCAGCGCAATCGGCCGCCCCGTTTTGGATTGCAGGGCGATGATCGAAAGATCCGGATCGACGGGGCCCGTCGGCCCTGTCGCATTCGCGGGGACGCTGGCGACATGCATGTTGGCCCGCACCGTAGGGTTCCCAAACGGATCCAGTTGAATCTTGTCGGGACGCAGGACCCACCTGCGCACGCCAACCAACGGGGTTGCATCCGCCACGGCAAACCCAACCCGCGCAGGTTCAAGGCGCCCCGTTGCCTGGACAATCACATCAACCAGTCGTTTGACCAAAAACGCCGGGTAGACCGGATCTGGATCTGTGCCCAGGGCCCCCATAGCCGACGGCGCGCTGTGGGTGTGCGTCGCTGAAATCAACATACGATCGGCCGGCAGGCCCGTCCTTTGGGATGCCAATTTTTTGGCTTCGTCGATCAAATCCCGGGGCAACATGCAACTGTCAACCACAACCAGCGCGACCCGCGTGTTGCCATCGTCCAGCGCCAAGGCCCGCGCAAACAACCGCGACCCGATGACCGTTGCGTTGTGTGCTGTGAAAGATCCGTTGATCACGGTGGGCAAATGTTCGGGCGTCACATCCACAGCCGCTGCCCCCGCGCGCAGTTCGGCTGTCGCTGGACGGCAGAATAGACAAACCCCCAGAATGAGGCCCCCGAAAATAACGATGCGTTTCATGGCGACAGCATCTTGCCCGAAGCCAAGCCGTTGGGCTTGCCTCTTAGGCAAATGAATACTGGTATTCTTGTGACCCAGGCTGCTTGATTGCGGGTTCGTGTCCTGCGAAGATCATCAGGTGGGACAGACATTTGATAGCGACTTTGTAAATCGGATGGCGCGTCGGGGCGCCCTGGGATGGCTGGCGGCAGCCGGTGCAGGCTGCGCGTTGGGGCGGGCGACCGCGATTGTCGATGGATCGCCCATCACCCGAACCCCGGCGACACCCTTTCGGTTGGGCGTCGCATCTGGGGATCCGACACCTGACGGGATGGTGTTGTGGACCCGCCTTGCGCCCTCCCCTGAAGATCCAGGGGGTGGCCTGCCGCCCGTGCCCGTGCTGGTCGATTGGGAAATTGCCGACGACGACCGGTTTTCAAAAGTCGTGCAATCCGGCCAGACCTTGGCCCGCCCCGAATTGGGGCATTCGGTCCACGTCGAGGTCAGTGGCCTATCGCCGGGGCGCTGGTACCACTATCGTTTCCGCGTCGGTCCCGAATTATCGGCCGTGGGACACACCCGCACGGCGCCCGCTGCATCCCACAAAGATCCCGCGCTGCGGTTGGCCGTGACCTGTTGCCACAACTACCAGCAGGGCCTGTACACCGGGTACCAGCACATGGTGGCCGATTCCCCCGATCTGGTGATGCATCTAGGCGACTACATCTACGAATCAGGCGTTGAAAGATCAGGACCCCGGCGGCACAACGGGGGCGAAACCGTGTCGTTGGATGATTACCGACGGCGGTACGCCCTATATCGTTCCGACCCCTTATTGCAGGCGGCCCACGCTGCGTGTCCTTGGGTTTGCACCTGGGACGACCACGAGGTCGAAAACAACTATTGCGGCCCGTTCAGCGAAAACCAGGACGATCCGGCGTTGTTTCTGCTGCGCCGGGCGGCCTCCTACCAAGCGTATTACGAACATATGCCGCTGCGGCTGCTGAACGCACCAGCGGGTGCCGATATGATGTTGTA
>JAYUUT010000118.1:0-1690 GCA_043754455.1 Myxococcales bacterium | reverse complement strand
TGCCAGTCTACGGACGGCCCGCATCAGAAATCTGATCCTGGCTATCGACCAAGACCGTCGCTGCGCCCCGGGCGATCTGCCGGACGGTGCCCAGGTGATCTGGTATCGCCCCTATCGTGACCGTGCCAACGGAACGAACTCTGTCCCGTCTTGCCGCCCCACGGCCCCCATCGCACGAATCAATCCGGGCGCTTGGAACGACATCCGGCCTGCATGTTTGTCTAGATTGATCTGACGTTTTTGAAGCTCAACACCTGAGGGGCCCCGGTGAATCAGCAGCAGTTCCAACATCGGAGCGACCGTTTCATCAGGCAAGGCCCACGCGACCTGGGCGCCGTCTTCGTGGGTGACCAGGTTCAGGCCTGGCGCGTCCGGTATGGCGACGTCTGACAGGCCGACATCTTCCGTTGCGGCCTTCGGCAGGGATCGTGTGATCTCGTCAGCACGAGCCACCCACGAGGCGTGGCGGGACGCCTGGGGCGCGGTTTCGATCAAACGTTGGTAGATCAAAAGGGCGTCTTGCTGTCGGCCTTGGCGGGCGCACAGTTCGGCCATGGTTTCAGTTTCGAACAGGTCGTCGCCGGTCATGGTTTCGTTAGCTCCCGGGTGTGTTGAATATCTTGATGGATCTGGGCTACCAGATCCGCAACGGCGGCAAATCGCCGTTCGTCGCGCAGGCGGGCCATGATGTCCAGGCGCAGAGGCTGGCCATAAAGATCCCCCGAAAAATCCAGCAAATGGGCTTCGACGGTGAGGGGCGGGGGGGCATTTTGCGCGGGAACGAAGGTGGGGTTGGTGCCGATGTTGATGGCCGCCGCAAACCGGCGTCCGTCCGCCAGCACTGCGTGTCCCGCATAAACGCCAGGCCGTAAGACCACGTCCACGGCGCCCTTTAGGTTCGCGGTGGGCACGCCGATGCCCCGTCCCCGGCCCTGGCCTTGCACCACCACACCATGCAGTTCCGGGGGGCGTCCCAGCAGCAGAGTGGCGCCTTGCACCCGGCCTTCCAGCAGGAATTCGCGGATTTTGGTCGACGAACAGGTCAGGCCGTTGACCGCGACGGGCGGCACGATGGTGACGCCGAAGCCATGTCGTTGTCCCATCGCAACCAGCGTGGCGCCGCTGCCCTGGCGACCGCGCCCGAAAGAAAAATCGTACCCCACGACGACATGCCCCACACCCAGTTTTCCGATCAGCATGTCTTGCACAAAAGCCTCGGGGGACAGGCCTGACAGGGGGGCGTCGAAAGGTTCGACGATCACAAACGCGGCGCCGTATTCGCCCAAAAGGGCGATGCGCCGGGCGATGGGCAGCAACATCGGCGGCGACAGGTGGGGCGCGAAAAAACGCGCGGGGTGTGGATCGAAGGTGAGGACCCCGGGGCTGCCGCCAAGGGCCTTTGCGGCCTGAACCGCCGCCTGCAACAACGCCTGGTGGCCCCGGTGGACGCCGTCAAAATTACCAATGGCCAACGCCAGCGGCCGGGGCTTTGTGCCCCACATCGCCACGAAGCGGTCGCACCCAGGCACGATGTGCATGTGATCCATCGGATTAGCAGTCTCACATTGCGAAGGGGTTCACAACTTGGACGCCGTCGATCGTGCTGCCGTGTTGCATGCCTTCACTGAGGACACGCGCACATCCGGAGGCAGCAGCGCACTTGAGGATCAGCGCGTCCCAGAACGACAAG
>JAYUUT010000117.1:0-9141 GCA_043754455.1 Myxococcales bacterium | reverse complement strand
GGTCACCGGTACAACCCCCGGCGACGTTCGCGGCCCCCTTCCAGCGTCCCCTTAATCAGATCGTACGATTCTGACGTTTCTTAGCCAGCGGCCATGATTTCCGTTTACCCATCTTCCCCCCAAAACGGATATTGTGCCGCGCGATGCATTGTCACCCCCTTAAAACCTCCCTTGTTTGCCTGGTTATCCACCTAGCCGTTTTGCCCACCGTTGCGGCCGCCGACGGGCCAAAGGACAACGTCGCGACGGATGTCCGCCCCGTTCCCCCACCCGGCATCGCGCTGACCGGAACCGATCGCAAGACCCTAGAAATAGGTCTCGCTGAATTGGGGCAGGCCATTAACACCATCAAGGGCAGCAAACCCAACGTACATCTGGCCGACGTCGAAATTTTCTATCGCGCGGTGGCCACGGCCTTGTTGCACAATGAATTTCTGGAAGCGACGGACGTCGGACGGGCTCTCGCCCTTTTGACCGAAGGCAAGGCTCGCGCCAAAGCGATGGTGAACAACCAACACCCGTGGCTGACCCGGCCAGGGTTCACGGTGCTGGGGTACGTTTCCGAGCTCGACGGCACCGTGCAGCCTTACGGCCTTTACCTGCCCGTTGGCTTTTCCCCCCTGGCCACGCAGCCCTTTCGCCTGGACACCTGGTTTCATGGCCGCGGTGAAAAACTGACCGAGGTGAATTTCATTTCAAGCGCGATGAAAAATGCCGGTGAATTTGTGCGCCCGGACGCCATGATTCTGGCACCCTATGGCCGGTTCTGTAACGGATCGAAACTGGCGGGCGAGGTGGATTTTTTCGAAGCCCTGGCTGATGTTCAGCAGCGGTTTCGCATCGATGAAGATCGCATCGTCATTCGCGGGTTCTCGTTGGGGGGCGCATCGGCCTGGCACCTAGGCGCACATTTCGCGTCCCGCTGGGCGGCGGTGGCGCCGGGTGCTGGATTTTCCGAAACCCCTGATTTTTTGAAGGTGTTCCAGAACGAAACCCTGACCCCAACCTGGTACGAACAGACCCTGTGGCAGATGTACGACGCGCCGGTTTACGCGGCGAACTTCCGCAACGTTCCGACCATCGCGTACAGCGGTGCCAAGGACAGCCAGAAACAGGCCGCAGACGTCATGGAAAAGGCCCTTATCCCCGTTGGCGTAAAACTGGTGCACGTGATTGGCCCGGACACCCAACACAAATACCATCCCGATTCCAAAGACCGCATCAACCACCTGGTCGACGCTTTGGTCACGCAAGGCCGCACAGCGGTTCCACGCCGCGTGTCCATCGCCACCCCCACGCTTCGTTACAACCGGCAGGCCTGGCTGGCTATTGAAGGGATGGTTCACCATTTTCAAACCGCGACAGCGGACGGTGAACTGGTAGGCGACAGCGAAATTCGCGTGACCACTAAAAACGTGACCGCACTGGGTGTTGAATTTCCCACGGGCAAGGCTCCGTTTTTTGCTGGCAAGCCACCCACAATTACAATCGATGGCCAGCGGATTTCAGGCGATCTTGCACCCATCGGATCGGATCGCGCATGGGCGGTGGGGATGGAAAAACGTGGGGGCCGCTGGGTGTTGGCGGGACCAGCAATGGCCGGCGAGCTGCGCAAACGGCATGGATTGCAGGGTCCGATCGACGATGCGTTCCTCAGCTCCTTCCTTTTCGTGACGCCGACGGGCCATCCCATGCACCCGAACCTGTCAGGCTGGGTGCGATCCGAACAGAGCCGGGCTATCAGGGAATGGCGTCGCCAGTTTCGCGGTGACGCGCGTGTCAAACGTGATCGGGACGTCAGCGCCGACGACGTTGCCGCCCACAACATCGTCCTGTGGGGCGACCCCGGATCGAACCGCGTGCTGTCGTCGGTCGTGCAACAGTTGCCTGTCAAATGGACCGACGCTGGCATTCAGGTGGGTGGCACAACCTATGCCCCCGACAAACATGCCCTTATCATGGTGTACCCGAATCCTTTTAATCCGCGCCGTTACGTGGTCATCAACAGTGGTCCCACCTATCGCGAATATGACTACCTGAACAACGCCCGTCAGGTCCCCCGCCTGCCCGACTGGGCCGTGGTCGACACAAGCGAAGCCCCCGGCCCGCGGTTTCCCGGCAAGGTGGTCAACGCCGATTTTTTCGGGGAAAACTGGGAACTTCAGCCATCCCGAAAAAATCCCTCCGGACCGCGCTATCCTTAATCGACATGGCCTCAACCCAGCTTGCGCCCGGGTTCCTGCTGGCCGCGCCCAGCCTGCGTGATTCAAATTTCGGTCACACCGTTGTTCTGCTGGGCCGCCACGACGACGAAGGCGCCCTAGGCTGGGTTATCAACGGCCCCGAACTGGCGTCGATGAAGGAACTGCTAACCGCATCCGAGCTGTTCCCGAAGAACAGCATCATTCCCGACACGGCCGAATTCCTGGGCGCCGCACGCGTCGGAGGGCCGGTCGCCCCTGCATCGGGCTGGCTGATTTACCGGCGGGGCCCCACGCCCCTGCCCGGCGAGATGAGGCTTGGCACAGAACTGGCGGTCACGGGCGAGGTCGCCGCGTTCAACGGCCTGTTGCACGGGGTCCTGCCAACCGCGTTTCGACTGGTGCTCGGCTGTGCCGGTTGGGGCCCAGGTCAACTAGAAGCAGAGATTGCCGCCGGCTCCTGGTTGCCCACCCCTGTCCTAACCGATTTGGTCTTCGGCGCCGCCATCGACAGCCAATGGTCCGACGCTTACTACCGCTGCATCGGCGCCAACCCGGCTACATTTTCGAACAAACGTGGCCAGGCGTAGACCTGTTCGCGGAAGGCGGCCCGCACTCTCAGTACCGCCACCCCAACCCTAATCCCGCCCGATAGGTCAACGTACCCCCTATCTGCGATTGACCCTCGAAACCGTCGCGTTTTTGCTGGCGCGGCAGATAGAAATTCGCGGCCTCGACGGACATTTCCACGGAAAATCCGCGCCCCAGGGGTACCGACCCCAACACGCCCAACGTAGAGACCAGCGCCTGCGGACGCGCATGCCCGCTGCATTCGGGACGGACGCAGTCGATGCGCTGTTGGATAACCCCCCATCCAATCGAAACCAGCGGCGCCACTGACACACGACCCAAATCAAAAACGTGCAGTCCCGCGACCTCGACGGTCATTTCTGACAGTTGATTTTCGCGAATGTCAGATCCTTCGGGCACCTGCGTGGCGCGGCCCGTGGCCACTGACAGACGCGGCAGGACCGTCACGCGAGGCCATTCAAACGCCCAACCCAAAGTCGCCCCCCGCATCGCCGTGAAGCCTGAACGCAGCGGCCCGTGCATCATCGCAAAAACCGACGGCCCGCTGGCCAGGCGCATCGACGTCTCGCCCTTTCTGACGACCTCGCCCAGCGGAACAGGTTGCAGATCCGCTTGGGCCACCGTAACCGATTGTCCTGATACCAGCGCCAATTCGGTGCGAAACACGCGCGTGGGGGTCCGCAGGCGAACGCCATAACGTCCCGCGGGCAATTGCACAGCCGTCCGCCCGGTCCGGGTCGCAGCCTCCAGCAACAGGGCGCCCGTTTCAGGTGACAAGAATAAATATTCGCCCACGATGCCCAGCACAACCTCAGCCCTTTGCCCCCGCACGCGCAGGTCCGCCAAAACCGGATCGGCGCGCCCGCGCAAATCGTAATCAAATGTCGCGTGTTGCGATCCCGCAACGGTGGTGATCGACGTCGCCAACGACCGTTCGTACGCGTAGGTGTACGATTCGCCCAACGTCACCACCCGGTCGCCATTGACGTCGCCGAACCCCCGCAACGCCGCCAGGAAATGATACGTGAAAATAGACGATCCCAATTCGTCAGATTCCTGCGCGTCTTCGCCGGCGGCCGATGACGTTATGGTAGCAAATCCCTCGTTCTTCAGGCTTTCCTCGACGGCTATCCTAAAAGGCGCCACCTGCCGCCCACCCTTGACGTGGGTCAGCGCCCCCGACCGGCAGGCATCGACCAGCAATATCTTCAGCCGCGCCTGCGACCCGCGAACCATCTTGGACAGTTCGTCAGCGGCAAGGTCGGTTCCCCCCAGGTGCAGATTTTGAGCGTCAGCATGGCCCGAGTAATAGACAAAAAGCACCGCTTCGTGCCCGGCCCGCACGTCTGCCGCGATCGTCAAGTTCAAATCCAGCAAGGCGCCGCGCGCCCGCCCCGCGGTGGCGCCCACCACCCGGACAATGCGTTCGCTGGAAAATCCGGCGAATTCAACAAATGTGCGCCCCACGGCTTCGACGTCCGATTCGGCAAATCGCAGGGACGCTTCGTGCGCATACCCCTGGTTCGCGCCGACCAGAAGCGCGTATCTGCGCACCTCCGCCTGCGCGGGACCCACTAAAGCCAACAGCAGGACACACGCTATCAGGGCGCAAAGGTTCCGCATGCGCATGCCCCGGTCAGGGGGTAAGGGTTGGGGCCACCTTGGCAATCAAATAGCGAACTTGGGCGCAGGGCAATGGCAGCGTCGGCAACTTGCCGACATCCCAGGTATCAACGGCCCGCCGGGCGGCCGCCTGAACGTCAGCCACCGCGATGGGGGTGGGACAACGAACCGCAACCACCACTTCCCGGCCTAGGCTTTCATCCAGTTCAATCGCGGTGGGCAAAAGATCCGCGGCACCCGCCGGAACCGCAGCGGCCTGCGGGCCCGCCGGAAAATACACCGACACCTGTTTACGTTCATCAATCCCCAGCACAGTCAGATATCCGGCCTCGGCGCTGGCGACCTGCAGGCGCACCCGATCCCTCGGATGTAGCGCCTGCCCCGCGTGTGGCACCCCCACGCCATCCGCACCTTGCACGAACAGGGACATTGAAAATCCCCCCTTGGTCCGCGCGCCCTGATCAGCAGATTTGGGAATCAACACAAAGGCCGCCGCCGCGAGGCCGGCCGCCATCGTGGCCGCCGGCAGCAACCGCCGCCACCACGCCTTGCCTTGCACGCGGGGCGATCCCTGCGCTGCCTGCAGCAGGACATGGGCGGCCAGGTTCGCCAAAGGGGCGTCGGTTTCAAAACCCTGCCGATAGGCCAAAAGCCTCGCGTGGGCCTGCTCACAAGGGGAACACACCGACAAATGCGCCAAAAATACATGGCGCGCGTCTGGTGTCAGTTCACCAATCATGGCCTGATCAATTTGCAGATCCGACACGCACGCCGATCCACGCCGACGGCGCGTGTTCTCCCACATATCTTCGCTTTTCGTCACCCGGACTTTCCTCCAACCTTTTGACCCCCGAAGGGCAGCCCGGCGGCAACCCCATCAGGTCCAATCCCCTGTAAAAGTCGCGCGGCCTCACTATGAAATCGGTCCAGGCGGTACCCGATTGTCCGCCGTGAAACCCCCAAGATTTTTGCGATTTCAGCCTGATCCATTTCATCCGCGTAGTAGTAAACGGCGATTTCCGCCAGTTCTGGCGTCAGTTTGGGCAAAAGCTGGCGCAGCGTCACGGAGGCCTCAGGGGGGCTTGCGACGAGCCCTGCGTGAACCACCTCGTCACCGATGCGCGACAAATGATCGCGGCGCCTGCGGGTGTCGCGAATGCGGTTCAGACACAGATTGGTCGTGATGCGGTACAGCCAGGTCGACGGCTGGCTCTGCCCCCTAAACTCTGACAACGCACCAATCACCCGGATGAACACCTCCTGCATGGCGTCCTGCGCCTCGGTGTCGTCCCCCAAAATGCTGCGGGCGCGCCGCCTCACCAGCGCCCCGAACTTTCGGTACAGCGCCTCCAGTTCGGACCGGTCGATCGCGTGCCCCACCTTAGCTAAAGGGTAATCGCGCCGGGTCCGATAGGCTAGCCGCGACAGCAAAACCCGGAGCCTCGCCCATTTTTAGGGCTAATGTGTCGTCGAAAAGGGGCCAGACATGAACCGGAATCGTACCCGCGGTGGACTCACATCGATCCCAAAGACTGTTTTTCCAAGGCGCGCATTTCTGCAAGGTGGTACCGCCTTCAGCGCGGCAACGGCGCTGGGGTGTTCAACGTCAAAATCTCATGCGCCGAAGGCCCTTGATGCTGGGGCGGACGCAGGGGTCGCGGGATTCAAAGGATTTGAAGTTCTCAAGGACATCCAGGACACACTGCGGGGCAGCCCCAACTTTCTGCCCGCCGCCGCTGATCGGGTGGTCGCAACAAAAGATCCCGAGAAAATCTTTCTTTTTGTAAGGGACAATTTCGTCTCGATGCCCGCTTCGGCTTCGGATATCGGCGGGCCTGAACAAACCCTGTGGGGCCTGCGCGGCACCCTGCGATCGGGAACCGGCACCCTGCGTGACAAGGCCGATTTGCTCGCAGAACTGTACAAACGGGCGGGCCTTGAAGCCACCGTGGTGCAGGGCGAGGCACAAGCAGGACCGGCGGTGGTCGAACGGATTTTGGCCGACGCTCTGTCTGCTCGGCCCGCCGCTTTAGCCATCGGTCCAGACAGGATCGACCGTTGGAGAAACGTTCTAGGAACCAAAACGCCGAGCACCCCTTTGGCACAGGCCGCGCCCGACGCGGACGCGCTAAAACTTGGCAAACAGATTTTGGACAGCCTCGACGTCAACCTGGTGGCCGACACGGTTTTTGCGCTCAAACCCGCACTTGCCCCGCTCCTGCCGCTGGTGGCCGTGAACGTGGGCGGGACGATCCGCTACGCTAATCCGGGTCTTTCGGACCTGCCGTTTGGCACTTCGGGCGTGCAGGGAGACCCCCAGCCAGCAACCGCCAAGCCGGCACCAGCCAAAGCACGTTTCTCGCTGCTGCTGGGGACCACCACCGACAAAGCCGAGCCCCGGATCGTGAGCCAACTTGAAGTGGACCCGGAGCAGCTTTTAGGCCGATCCCTGTTTGCGGTTTTTGTACCGCCAATGTCGCCCAAAGAAGTTCTGGCCGCACGCCTTCGAGATATTCGCGCGTTTGTGCCGGTCCTCGCTCTGCGCGGTTCCGATCTGGCGGCGGGCGATGAAAAACAGCTCACCAAGGCCGGCGATGCGTTCACGCTGGAAGGCGAAGTCATGCAGATCGCACCGAACGGTGACGTGAAAATCGAAGGGCGTGCCTTCGAAGTCCAACCCGCCAGCGCCGCCGTCCTTGCCAGCGTGACGAAGTTGGATGCCGTCGCCGACGCGTCCCGATTCCCCGACATCGACCTGCGCATTGGCGCCACGGATGCGCAGGGACGTGACGTCGCGGGGCTGACCGCTGCCGCGTTTTCGGTGCGTGACAACGCCGACGCACAGGTCGCCGTACTTCTGGAAAACAAGGTTATTCCGCCGCGGATCGTGTTCATTGTCGACAAAAGCGACAGCATTCCGCCGGGCTTTTTGGGCGCGGGCCTCAAGACGCTGGTGCTTGAACTTTCGCAGCGGGTTCAGAAGGTCAGTGCAGAAGCACAGTTTCGGATCCTGGTTGTCGGGGGGCGCATCGAGGACACAAAATGGACAAAAGATCCGGCTGCGGCCGCACAGATTGCCATCGACGCACCTGGCGGGGGCTCCGATCTGTGGAACGCTCTGGGAGCCGCCTCGGAGTTGGCCCCCACAGTGGTGGTTTTCATCACCGACGGCGATCCAGAATTTGACCCCTCAGATCGCGATCTGGCAGCGGTGGGCCCGCTAAGCCCCACCATCTTGCTGGCGGTCGGACCACGATCCCCCAAGGCGGACGCCACCTTAACCCGCATGGCCACCCTCACGGGGGGCGAGGTGATTGCGGCTACGGATACAGCCCAGGCCGCCGCTGCCGTGGGAATGGCGCTCGACCGCTACACCCGGCGGTTTTACCGGCTGCGATACCGGGCCCCACGCACCGCAACCGGCAGCCGAAACGTGGTCGTGGGCTTGCGGGGTCCGACCGTACAGGGACTCAGCACCTACCAGGCACCTGCGATGGCGGATCGCCGAGCACCCCGACGGTTGAGCAGCCTGCACCTGCGCATCGAATTGCCGGGACAGGCCCCGGTCACTCGTCTGTTGGCGGGCGTATTTCCTTTTGAAGACGCGACGGCCGCAGACACGGATATTGTCGAAGCCGCTCTGTTCGGCGTCACTGAGCTGCGGTTCGAAGGAGCGCCGCCAACCACGGCGGTGATGCTGGACGAGATTGTCACAAACCTTTTGCGGCTGGCCCCCACGGCCCAAGCCCTGCGATCAGGGGACGTCGACAAACTAATAGAAACCTTCATCGCCCGGCCGATCCCGCAGGACGGCATGCTGCGGGCCATGCATGCGTCTGTGTCAATTGCAGGGGCTCCTGTCACTTTTCCCAGCGCCCTTAGGGTTGTTGCCTACAGCACCCTGCCCCGCTGGACCAAGGGCACCCTGACCCGGGTTGATATCTTGCCGCTAGGCCCCCACCACACGCCCGCCGCACCACGCGCGGCGCTTGCCCACACCATCAACGCCACGGCAAAACTAGCGCTGTTTGAAAAGGCGCTGTTTCCCCAAAGCGCCGCGGCCGATCTTGAAGGAATGCTAGTGCCCCTGTCCCCAGCGGCCACCCAATCGCTGTCCGAACCCGATCGCGCGCGGCTTGAATACCTGGTAGGGGCCTACGGACGCGAAAATCTGTTCCTCGTGCGCGAGGGTAAAAACCGCGTAGCGTTCTATTTTGTCGATCGTCGCACCGGGGCCACCTTGGCCGTGGGCGACACGGGCGCGGGCTGCGCCATGAGCGGTGGAGGCGACCCGAGTCTGGACACCCTTAACAACGGCGCGGCACTTTTGGGCAGCATTGCGGGCGCGGCGGGTGGCCTTGGTTTTGGCGCCGGTCTCATTTTCGGGATCTACATTGGCCTGCACCAGAAACTAATCGCCGCCACCATCGTGATCTCCGGGGGAACCCTGAGGACCGACCCTAGTGATTTTTCCGACATCGCAGGAAACGTGGCCATCAACGTTGCCACGGGTGGCATCGGTGCCGCACTCGGGGCCGGCAACGCAGCCGCCAGGACGGCAGGCGGATTGTTCGAAATCGCCACCCAGATCCGCGACATAGGTGGCGCCGCCATCGACGCCGCCTGCAGCGCGGTGGGATGAAAAGCGCCCTAGCGCACCGTCTTCGAAATAGCGTCAAGTCCGGCCGACGATCCGGGCCGACCGCAGCGTTGCTCCTCCTCGCAA
>JAYUUT010000116.1:0-6776 GCA_043754455.1 Myxococcales bacterium | reverse complement strand
CTCCTCGCAATAGCTACGGCTATTGGTCGTCGTCGCGCCTTGCGCTCGGCCCGGCTTGTCGGCCTCCGCTTTGACGCTATTTCGAAGGCGGTGCACTAGTCACGCCGACGACGACGCCAGCGTTTCGGACCCGCCGTCCGGATGGTCGGCCAGCACCGCCGGTTCGGATCGCACGCGCAAGGGCCCCAAATCCAGGGGATCCACAAACACCCCGGCATCCGTGCGGGCCCGCAGCCCTGTCCGAGCAAACTGGGATTCAACCGCCACGTCGGTGCCCCATAAAGCCTCGATGACTTCCAGGGGCCGGGCGCTGCCTTCGTTCGTGCAGGTCAGGCCAAAACTGACTATGCGTTCATGTTGCCAGCCCAGGGCGTCGGTCAGCAGTCCACTTGTCGCCACATCCGGGCGGGACACCGCCAGCAGTGACCGCCGCACGTCCACGGTCCGATCCAGCTTCGGGCCCTTGCCCTCCCCTTCCTTCAGATTGGCCCGGCGTGCCGATAACGGGCCACCGCTGTTGAACGCCAGCAAACCCGTGTCCAGATCGACCCCCTCGGGCAACAGCGCCGCAAAATCAGTTCGCGCAACCACGCGCCCTTGCGCCCGATCCTGCGAATCCAATTTCACGGCGTCCAGAAACTGGATGCCCCGCAGCGAAACCCGGTTCAGCGCGCGCAACAGATCCGCGGGATCGGGCGCGTCGTCCAGCTTCACATCCAGGATCTCACCAAGGGCCGGAACCCCAAGCCCCAACGCAGGCCCGAAACTAAGTTCAGCCTTTGGGTGAAACCCTATCGAATAGTGCACGCCCAGCCCGGCCCGTCGAAAGACGCGCGGCAAATGTCGGATCAGATCCAGATGCCCCAAGAACGTCATCCGTCCCAGTTTCGTATAGCGAAGCCGATAGCGATGAAAATCACCCTGAACGATCCGCGTGACAGGGATCGCGCTGCGATTTTTCTCCCCGGGAATGTGTTCACGGGGGCCTGCCGCCCGCCTCAGGACAGGCGGCGGCGGGGGCGGCGGGGTCCAGGCGTTCATCCGCCGGAGGAAAAACAGCCGTTCTTCCTTCATCTGCCCTAGATCACAGGCCACGCCACAGTCGTAGCAAACCAGTTTTTTGGCGGCGCCTGCTTCGGCAGCCGTAACGCTGTTGGGATGAAGCAAGTGCTTGAAGGGTTTTCCACAGGGCGGTGACAACCGATCCTTCAGTGCCTTTCGGTATTCCTTCAACAGGAAATCTGGACCGAGCGCCATGTCCAGGTGATCCCAGGGTAGACGGGCCGTCACGGGAATGGTCCCTAGGTAACGCCCCGGGAAGAAATTGTTCTGGGTCTGTTCTTCTTCGATTGCCCGATCCCACAGGTCCAGGCGCAGCACATCGTCCCAGCCGTCGAACCGACAGCCCAACCGAAAGGCCCGTTCCAGCAAAGACCCACACGCACGATCACCGCGCGAAAAAATCCCCTCCAGGTGGGATTGATGGTTTTCGTGCATCTTCAGATCTACGCGCAGTTCGCGCGCGGTCTGTGCCAGCAGCGCCTGTTTGCGTTCGGTATCCGTTTCAGTGTCCATCGCACACCACTGAAACGGCGTATGCGGTTTGGGAACGTGGGTCGATACGGACGCCCGCACTTCGGCCGATCGGTTGTACCGTTTGCCGATGTCCTTCATACGCGCTGCGGTCTGCACGATGCCCCGCACATCTTCGTCGGTTTCCGTCGGCAGCCCGATCATGAAATACAGTTTCATGCGCTGAAACCCGCGCGAAAACACCCGATGGGCCGATTCCGTGATGTCGGTTTCAGTGACGTTTTTGGTGATCACGTCCCGCATGCGCTGGGTGCCCGCCTCAGGGGCAAACGTTAACCCCTGCGCCTTCATGGTGGCCATGTCAGCCAACAAATCTTCGTTCAGACCGTAAGCACGCAGGGACGACACTGACAGCGACACCTTTTCGTCGCGCATTTTGGCCATGGCGGCCTTCACCAAGGGCGTCACGCACGAATAGTCAGCGGTCGACAACCCCGTCAGCGATGTTTCGTCGTATCCCCCGTTGCGGACGCCTTGCACCAGCGCATCGACAATAGCGACCGGATCGCGTTCCCGAACCGGGCGGTAGATCATTCCGGCCTGGCAGAACCGACACCCCTCGGTACACCCCCGCGCGATCTCAATCGCCATGCGATCGAAAATCGCCTCGGCGTGTGGCAACGGTGAATCACTGGGGAAAGGAAATTTGTTGATGTCGGCCAGCCACACCCGTTTGGGCCGTATCGGAACGCGGGGATCTAGCGGCGCCCCCACCACCACGAACCCGGTTTCGTCATCCACCTCGGTTGCGTACAGCTCAGGCACGTACAGCGGGAAAGATTCCGCAAGTCTGATCAACCGTTCGCGGCGCCCCACCCCGGCACGGCGCATTTCGGCGGCCGCCAGGCACAAAGGGGGCAGCTGTTCTTCTGCTTCACCGATGAAAAACGCATCAATAAACGGCGCCAGCGGTTCGGGGTGGGTGGCGGTGGGCCCGCCCGCAAGCACCAGGGGCGCCTCGTCCCCCCGATCCGCAGCCCGCAAAGCCAATCCCGACAGATCCAGAAGGTTCAGTACATTGGTGTACGTCAGCTCGTATTGCAGGGAGAAACCAAGAACATCAAATTCGGCAAGGGGTCGCGCCGTCTCTAATGTCAGGACCGGAAGCGCACGCCGCCGCAGTTCGGCCTCCATGTCCCCCCACGGAGCAAACGCCCGTTCGCAGAAGATTCCCGGCGTCTTATTCAGGACCGAATACAAGATCTTGGTCCCCAGATGGGACATGCCGATTTCATAGGTATCTGGGAACGCCAAACACACACGGGACTTCAGGCCCGAAGGGGGCTCGACCGCCTCCTGAAACTCACCACCGACATAGCGGGATGGTTTTTCGACCTTGTCGAGAAACGCGGCGTAGGGATGTTCGAACCGAGGCTCCTGCATGAAGGGCGGGAGCTTACCCACCCTAACCAGAGTTGTCGCGCTGGAACACGAACGGGAACTGGAAGTCGTATTCTTCGCCCCCGCCGGGAAATCTCCAACGTTTCACAGTGTCTTTGATGCACCCACCAACGGCGTCCATATCTGCGGCAGCGTCCACCTGGACCTGTTTAACAATTCCGGACCCGCCAATGGTGACCGTCACGTTGACGCGGCCCCCAGACAGCCGGGAATCTCGTTTCAGCGCGCGGTCGTAACAGACCTTCACCGCCTCTTGGTTTTCCTTGCGACGCACCACCGCCGACACCTGGGACTGGTCGAAGGCCTGTCCCCCGGCTGTCCCCGCCCCGGCTCGTGGCGCTGCGACTTTGCGTTCCGCCAACGCAAAACGTTTGGTCGCCGAACTGCCGTCCCCCGGATCAACGACAGCGCCTGCCGGGGGCGGTTCAATCCCCGTTGGCGGCGGGGTGATGCCGACAGGCATGGGCAAACCCTTGCCGGTGGCTGTAACGGGACGCTGGGCAGCTATGGGTCTGCGCCCGCCGACCTCGACCTTTCGCGGCACCGATTCAGCGACCCCTACCTGCGACCGAAACACCGCCTCGGCCTCACGTCGGGCCCGATCAGGGTCGAAGTTTTCGCCACCGGGCTGGCTGCCTTTACCCCCCAAAGCCTGGCCCGATGGCCCATCGCGCAGGCTCAGCACGATGACGACCACCACTAAAGTGGCCAAAATTCCCCCCGTGGCGATACGCCGCACCGCCGGATTTCGGTCAAAAAAACCAGGCCGACCGACAATCTGGGACAGACTGGACAGGCCGCTTTGGCCAGGCTGTAGCGAAGGTCCAGTCCCCGGCAGAGGGAAAAAGGGACCCGCCTGCGGGGGCGGGGTTGGCTGCGATAACGAAAAACCCACGGGTGCCCCCATTTCGGGCACAAAGGGCGGTGGCGTCAGCGCCATATGCGGCTGTTTTTGGGGCTGCCCAAAATCCAAAGATTCCAATCCTGACGAGGGGCGCGAGGGCCCTGTGAACGTTGGCTTAAGTCCAGGCCCGGGAGGCGCCATTTCATAGTGGGCAACCCCCATCGACGGCAGGGCCGGGAAATCCGAATCGTCGAGCATCGAGGAAGGTGCAGGAGGCGCAAGCCCGGCGGGCGCTTTAGGCAGGCGCCCCGCCCCGGCTGCCATCAGCATGCTGGCATCAAACGACTGAATGGCCGTTCGATCGTCCGTATCGGAGTCGCCAGCGTCGGGATAGGGCGATATGGCTACTTTGGACGACCCCGAAGGCGCGGGCAGGGGTGCACCAACAGCCGACAAGGCTCCTGATGGTCGCGACGGCTTGCGCAGGGCAGGCGGAACGGGAAGGGGAGCCGATCGAGACGGTGGCGGCAGAGGTACGGCCCTGGCAACGCGGCGGGCAGCAAGTTCGGCTGCCACGACCGGAACCTCTTTGGGTTCCTTCCAGGCATCAATGTGTTCGCTCCAGATATGGACATCATCCCCGGCGGCCGTGCCCTGAATCCGGGTCACGAGAACCGCAAACGCCAACGGGCCCTCTACCTGGCCATTGACCGAGATGTGCCATTCGGCCACTGCTGCCAAGGCTGACGATGAAGCCGTCGCCTTGGCGGCTACGGGCGGCGGAGGAGGGCTAGGCGCAACGGAGGCACCGCCGGACGCAGTGGCGCCGGACTCCTGCACAGTGATGACATTCCCGCAGGCCTTGCATCGGATCTTGAGGACCTTCTGCTTGACCTTGTCATCGGCGATGGAATATCGGGTGTTGCAGCGGTCGCAGGCGAACTTCATCCGTGGATTCCGAAGAAGGGGCTCAAGGAGATTAGCACAAGGTATCGGCTGTCCGAAGCATCTGGATAAGCCGAATTGAGTTTTTTTTCTTCAACGGCTTGTTATCCACCAACCATAGTTTTGCCACAGAAGCATAATCCCTGTGGCGACAGCAGCCCCCAGAATAATTGAGGGCCACCGACTTTGTGGAGGGTGGGCCGCGGTGGGCGGCGCGTGAAGCGATAGAAGTGTAGGCCCGGCGGCACCGCCTGATTCGCCCTGCGGCTGGGCACCGGGAAGGGCGGCCGCAGGCGCCTGGGCCTGAACAGAAAGCACGTCGATCCCCGATCGAAGGGGCGCAGCGGCAACAATGGGGACCGTGGCCTTGTGGGTGCCTGATTCGCGTAGGACCCTGGCAAAAGCGACGCCGGTTGATTCGGTCTGGGGCGTTCGGTCAAAATCTATTTCATCAGAATTGTCGTCCAGCGCCACCGCACCGTCTTCAAAGGCCCGCGCCCGGCGCTGCCCCTTGTCAGACACCTTGCTTTCTGGCGCGTAAATCGACCGCAGGAACGACGCCATCTGACGATTTCCGACCCGCTGCCCCGATTCAAGAATGTACGCCTCCAGATCCGCCGCCATGTCCGACGCCGCCTGATAGCGATCGTCGGGGCGTTTTTCCAGCGCCTTCATCACGATCAATTCCAACAGCGGGGGATAGTCGCGTCGCACGAACGTAGGCGGTGGGGGTCGATCCTCGACTAGGCGCTGCACGACCGTGGCCGGATCTCCCTTCCACAGCCGCCGTCCAACCGTAATCTCGTAAAGAATCGTGCCCAAACAGAAAATATCCGATCGCGTGTCCAGTCCCTGCCCCCGGGCCTGCTCTGGCGACATATACGCAGTTTTTCCCGCCCGCAGGCCACCTTCGTCCTTCAGGCCCCGCCCCTGACGCGCAATTCCAAAATCGATCAGTTTCGTCTGGCCGGATTCGCCGATGACAATGTTGGTCGGTGATACATCGCGATGGACAAGGTCGATCGGACGCCCTTCCCGGTCGCGGCCTTCCTGCAGATACGATAGGGCGTCCGCGACCTGCGCCACCAGCGCCGCCGCGAAGGTCAGCGGCAGAGGCCGCGACACTTCAAACGCCCGCAGCACCAGTTCTGTCAGGGTTCGCCCGGGGATGTGTTCCATTGCGATGTACGACGTGCCGTCATCGACCCCGGCGTCGAACACGTCAACGATTCCCGGGTGATTCAAAATTCCGCCCAGGCGCGCTTCCTGTTTGAACATGCGCACGACGTCTTCGTTGTCAGCGAAACGCCCTTGCAGCACCTTCAACACCAAGGGTTTGTCGAAACCAGAATCGGTTTCGTAACGCCCAAGATAAATCTCGGCCATGCCACCAGAGGCCAGGTGTTCGATCAACTTGTAACGACCGATGCGTTTGCCCCGGACGTCCTTCGGATTCGACATGGGCCTAGTTCCCCCGGTTGATCAACATCGCCGCGTCAGATAGGACGCGATCCACCACAGATTCATCATTCGAATCGTAGTAACCACGTATCTTCTGATTTCGATCGACCAGCACAAAATGGGTGCCGTGGAAGATGCTGGCGAAATCCTGTTGGCCCTGGGGTTCCCCTATGGCAATTTTCAATCCATCAACCACGGTCTGTTTCACGGCGTCGAGGGATCCGGTCAGAAAATGCCACAGCCGGGGGCTGGCCCTATGGGCGCGCGCATACTCTAAAAGGCGCGCGGGGGTGTCATAGCCTGGATCGACGCTGAACGAGATCATGCGAAAGTCCGGTTCAATCTGCCGCGCACGTTTTTGGATCTTCCCCATCGTGGCGGTCACAGCGGGGCAAATCGTCGGACAGCGGGTGAAGATAAATCCGGCCAGCCAGACCTTACCGTCAAGCTGCCCAGAGCCGTACGCGGTGCCGTCCTCGGCGGTCAATTGAAATGCTGGCAACGTGCCCAACACCGGCAAGGGGGGCGGCGC
>JAYUUT010000115.1:0-26966 GCA_043754455.1 Myxococcales bacterium | reverse complement strand
CGAAAGCACTTCCGACCTTGATGGTAGGATCCGTCGCCCCAATTTCGTAGTCGCACGCTAGGACGGGAAGGTTTGGTTCTTTTATGTCCGCGCGCAGATCGGCAATCAGTTTAGCAATTCGGGCGGGAAATCCCGGCCAATCGCTTTCTCGCAGATGCCGGTCAGTCACACCAAGCATCATGAATGCACCCGCGAATGTCACTTTTCCGACCAGTGGTTTGGCCCTGGCAAGGAGCGTGTTGTACAACGGGCCGCCTTTTTGCCAATCGCTGGTATTCAGGAAGGACTGGGCGCGAGCAACAGAGATGAAATGGAAATCGGGTCCCGCCAAGGCCGCAGCGCCCTTCAACCAGGCCATTCCCGGGCCGCCCCCGGCCTGATCTGCGTTGAAGGGCTCGGCCGCAGTACGCTCCTTGGCCGCCGTAAACTGCATGCCGTCGTAGCTCCACAGGCGAGGCTGCGTGTTGAAGAAGTAACTGTGCAATACGGGGTTGCCGGTCCCACGCCCGACCATGTTGGAATGGCCAAAATGGATGAACACGATGGCCTTTTCCTTTGGAACCATGGTGCCGTTGATGTTGATGAAGATTCCCGAGGCAGGGCCCGCTGCGCTACCAGCGTCCGCGGCTCTGCCAGTTCCCGTAGTTCCACCAACCCCCGTTGTGCCACCGTTGCCACCTGTCCCCGCCACGCCACCGCCACCTGCCCCCGCCGCGACAGGATCCCCTGCGCCAGAAGCGCCTGGGATTCCGCCGGCAGCTCCCGAGGCACCACCCGTGCCCGTCACGCCGCTGGCTCCGGACTGGACCCCACCACCGGCGGCCGTTCCCAATCTTCCGGCCGACGCGTTGTCGGGTGCAGGTTCGGAGCCCGATCGGTCGTTGACCCCCCCACAGCCGTGGAGGGATAGGCTCACCGCCAAAAGACACAGTCCCAACGAAGAGCGCGCCGCGCTGTAATTCGATTTCGACATTGTGCAAC
Source organism: Myxococcales bacterium (assembly GCA_043754455.1). Lineage (GTDB taxonomy): Bacteria > Myxococcota_A > Polyangia > Fen-1088 > Fen-1088 > JAYUUT01. The sequence continues at coordinate 25,985 of JAYUUT010000115.1, read as the reverse complement.
CTCCCAGGCGGTCATCCGCGTGTCACCCTGCGCCACCCATTCCCGTGGCAGAACGTGTGCCTCTTCATACGGATGTCCGTCCCCAGGAGAAAGGTTACGGTGCCCCAGGCCGACCTCCCCGGCGGGGGAGGCCTTTAAAGCCATGCCGGGGTTAGGGGAATTTTTTTTCTGCGATTTCTTGTCCCGTTTCCGCCAGGACACCCGAATCCTTATGTGATGACAATGAGACCATTGACACACTGGGGAATATCTCTCTTTTGCCTGGGCATGCTCTCGGTCGGCTGCACGGGTGACATTAACGCTCCGGCCCAGAACTCCGATTCTCCCGAGCAGGGCAAGGCGGGGCCGACCGGATCTCCGCCTGGCAAGGCCGGGGCCACGACAACAGGTCCAAACGGCACCGGGCCAAACGGCGCCCCGGTCGTTCCGGGCTCGCCCGGGGCAGATGCCCTTCTTAGTCCGGCAGGCCTGGGGCCCTCCCCCGTGCGGCGGTTGTCGCGCGACGAATATCGTCAGACGGTCACCGACCTTCTGGGGATTGACGCGGACGCGTTTCTGAATCTAATCCCGCCGGACGCTGCCAACCCCTTTGACAACGATGCCAGCAGCCAGACAGCCTCGGCCGCGTGGATTGAAGGCGCCAAGGCGGTGGCTGATCGTGTGGCAGCGACTGTCGTCGCACAACCCGCTCGCGTGATGGCGATCATTCCCTGCATGCCGACCGGACCCGCTGACACCGCTTGTCTTAAGAAGTTCGTTGAAACAACTGGCAGTCGCTTCCTACGTCGGCCGCTACTAGCGGATGAAGTTGATCGGTATACGGCGGTTTCCAAGATATCCGTCGCCGACAACAACTTCATGTCGGGCGTCGAAGTGCTGCTGCGGGCGTGGCTGCAAAACGCCGAATTTCTTTACCGTGTCGAGATCGGCACCACCGTTCCTGGCAGGACCGACGTCGTGCGCCTGACACCTTTTGAGACGGCCGCCCGTCTTTCGTACCTCTTGTGGGGCTCGATGCCTGGACTCGACCTCGCAATGCGCGCCTCGACCGGCCGCCTTGTCACGGTCGCAGACCTAAAAGAGACGGTCCTACAGATGGTGGCGGATCCCCGCGCACGGGTGCAAATGCAGCGGATACACGCCATGTGGTTGAACTACACCCGGACGCCCGGCACCGCAGCCATCGCAGCGGCGTTGAAACAGGAAACGGACGCCTTGGTCGGCAAAATCATCTTCGATGACAAGGCGTCTTGGTTCGATATGTTCACGTCAACAACCACGTTCGCCGACGACGCCTTGGCAAAACACTACGGCATACCGGGTCCGGGGCCTGGTCCTGCGAAATGGATTCCTTACTCGGGTGTCAGCAATCGCAGGGGCATCCTGTCGCACGGGTCTATCCTTTCAAATGGTGGCAAGTTCGGCGACACCAGTCCCGTTCAGCGCGGGCTGTGGGTACGCCGGCGGCTCATGTGCCAGGAAATCCCCTCGCCGCCGCCCGAACTGGCCGTGGCTGTTGACGAACCACCCAAAGGTGACGCCGCAAACGCTTGCAAGAAGGTTCGGTATCTCGCCCATTCGGGAGGTGCCTGCGCCGGCTGTCACAAGAACATCGATCCCATCGGCTTCGGCCTCGAAACGTTTGACACGCAGGGACGCTACAGAACGAATGAGCCTGGTCGCACCGACTGTCCCATTGATGGCGCGGGATCGGTTGTTGGTGATGGTGATCCCAAGACGTTCAAAGGCCCCGCCGAACTTGCGACCCGGTTAATCGAGAGCGGTCGCCTGGAGGCCTGCTTTTCCGAAAACCTGATGCGATTTGTGCGCGGTCGCCCGTCACTCGCTGCCGAACCCGTCTCCGACGACGCCATCACCGAACGTTTTCGCAAGGCCGACCACCGCGTTCTGCCCCTCCTCGTCGATCTCGCGTCCAGCGAAGCCTTCCGTTATCGTTCAATCCAGAAAGAGGTGACCCCATGAGCTTCCGCAAGCCAATCGATCGTCGCGCGGTTCTTCGGGGGGCGGGCGGGGCGGTATTGGGATTGCCCTGGCTCGAGGCCATGTTGCCCCGCAGTGCCCGGGCCCAGGCAGGATCACCCAGCCGCTACGTCGTCATGTTTGCGGGGACGTCCCTGGGCGAGTCGCACGGCGATTTCGTCATTCCGAAGGACCTCGGATCAACGTGGTCCCTAACGCGGGCATTGATGCCTCTGAACGGCAAACCTTCGGGCGTGATGACCCCCTTGCCAACATTCGAATCTGTCCAAAAAGAAGTCACGATCGTGTCGGGTATGCGGATCCCCTATACGGAGGGAGGTGTGATGCCGCCCGCCGGCAGACCGATCGCCTGGCACTCGACAACGCCAAGTCCCCTCTTCTCGGGCACACGGGCCCTGGCGCAGCGAAGTGCGCAGGTCAACGGCCCCACATCGGACCAGTTGATGGCCGATATGATCGGCAAGATGTCCAAGTTTCGGTCTCTCGAATACCGGGCCCAAAGTGCCCCGTACCGCGAGCCGGACAACAACAAAGGGCGAATGTCTTGGCGCAAGGACGCGACAGGCGCTGTCGTACCGAACAATCCCATCATCAGCCCGCGCGTGGCCTACGATCAGCTTTTCCGGGGCTTCGTGGAGCCGGGGACTCCCGCCGGGGATGCCGCAAGAATAGCGGCCACCGCTCGCGAACGAGCCACAATGGATCTGGTGCGGGTCGATGCGCAACGCCTAAAATCCCGCCTGGGCGCGATCGACAGGGAAAGACTGGATCGGCATTTCACAGAGATCCAAGACCTGGAAAAGCGGGTCAACGGCGCCGAGACCACCACGGGCGGTCTGTGCAAAAAGACTCCGGATCCCGGTCAAGATCCCGCGGTGGAACTGCGGACCGAGGATCGCAGCCTCGGCGACAAAGACGGGAGGGCCAACGGCTGGTCCAATGAATCGCTGCGCGCCAAGGTCTTGGTTGAACTCATCGCCATGGCCCTTATTTGCGATCAGACACGGGTGGCCAGTCTCATGCTGACGTTCTTCCAGTCTTTCATGAGCATGAAATACATCTCGAACATCGACATCGATCTGCACGATACCGGCCACCACTTTCACCCGCCTGAAGCGAACATGTCTGATGCCATTGCCTGGCATGTCAGCCAGTTCGCCTATCTTATCAACCTCCTCCGCGCGGCCAAGGAGGGCAACGGCACGGTTCTCGATCACAGCGCGCTGGTCCTGCTTTTCGAGGGAGGCTGGGGCTTTGACCCCGAACTGAATTCGAAGGCCCACTCACACAGTTCGGAGAACATGGCGGTTTTTTTGGCGGGTCGTGCAGGCGGGATGATACCTGGACGACATATCCGTGCGGCGGCCAAACATCCGGCTGCCGTGGTTCTTGCGGCCATGCGCGCGGCCGGGGGTACGGGGCCGCTCGGCGATATCACCGCTCCCATCATGGAAGTATTCGGCTGAGCCGAACGATGCAGGTGCAGCAGGGGCAAGAGGGTGCGAAGGTGACGCCATGACCAATCGATGGCTCGCGGCGTTGGGTGCTGCCCTGTTATGTGGGATGGTCCCGCTTGTTGCACAGGCCGATTGCAACGATCCTTTCGGCAAACCACACGAGGTTCTGGATTTCCACGTCAAGATGAAACGGGCTGACTGGCGCGCCTTGGTCGCGTCATCGGTTCGGAATATTGACAGTATGGCGCCCGACGGCCTCGAATGTATGGATGAATTCCCTGAATTCCCGGCCGAATTCCGCTGCGGCGCAAACGGCCAGTGGCTGCAGATAGCTGTTCGAAAGAAACGGGGGACCGAACGTGGGGTCGAAGCACCTGAAAAACCCCCATTGAAGTTCGATCTGAACGAGGATTTCATGGGGAAGCAGCCCGCGGCCAAAGGGCAACGTTGGCCCGCTGCCTTTGGTGAACTTGGTTATCGCAAGTTGTCCCTGAACAACGGCCAAAGCAACAAGGCCCCGGATCGGGTGATGCTGCTGCCCGTGCTCTTGCAGGAATTTGTGGCCTTGCGCCTCCTGCGGCGCGAAGTACCGTCTACGCCAGGGGTGGCCTACGCGAAGGTCACGCTTTACACCGAAGACCAACCTGCCGGCGAATACCACGGGGTCTACATCCTTATTGAAGATATCGATCGGACGGCCATTCGACGGCGTTGGGGTCAGGCCGACGGTCGTTTGATAAAACAGAGCAAGTCGAATTGTTCACCCGAAACCGTGTACGACGACGGTGCTCCCAACGGAGCCACCGACAGCTTTTCCACCTGGGCCGCCAAGAACCCTGCGACCTTCGGAGCAAATTGGCCCGCCGAGAGTGCGAAGGGACTGGATCTAGACACGCTGCTTCGACAAGAAGCCATCCGAGAAATCATCGTAAATGGCGATGACACGAATTTGTATTCGGCGCTTGCAACCAAACAAGGGAATAACTGGATCGCTTTCGATCCTCGTTCGGGCCTACGCCAGTACATTCCCTGGGATCTGGATCTCAGCTTCGGGCAGCAGATGGGCAACTGCGCGCCGACGCCGCTTAAATGTGCGCCTACGACACCCCTGCTGCGCCATTGCGCCACGTCGATGTCGACCCTTGGCAAGCTGACGGTTTGCCAACAGGAAGTGCAAAAGCGTTATCTACAAGTCATGTGTCAACTGACCAAGGGCACGCTGTCAGGCGCAGAAATTCTCAAGGAATGGGACAAAGCCTACACAGCAGTCGCGGCCGTGGTGCCGCTGGAAAAGGATCTCATCTGGGCGGGGAAAAATCCGGCCGATCCGACCATCGACAAAAGCTTCGGGGCTGAGTATTTGCGCTTAAAAACTTGGATTCCGGAACGGGTACGGTCGGTGCAACAGCAACTGACGATGCGCGGGGTAGCCTGTAGCCCTGGCTGCACAGCCGGAGAAAAAGAGACTTGCCGCTATCTCTCCTGCGCCGGCGAACGCCGTTGCGAAAACAATTCTTGGACCGAATGTCGTCCTTTGGGCATGTGTCCGATACCACCCGATGGGGGCGTATCCGTCGCCGGCCAGGGACCCGGAGATGCCGGGGCATCACGCGACGGGGCCGTCTTGGCAACAGGTGGCACATCTGGGGCGCCCGATGCTGGTGGGTCGACCGGCACAGTAGGGACAGTCACCAACGGCACAGGGGGCACCGGGGCAGGCGGAATGCCCGGCGGCGGGATCGCACGACGGGACGCCGGTCATGCGGGCGTAGGTGGGGGAGCGGCAGATCCGCACCCCGTCGACGACAAGGACGGACGCGGATGTAGCTGCCACATGGCCGGGACCGGTCGTGCAGGCGGAACGCTGAACCTGCTGGGTCTATCGCTTTTGGCCCTGGTCGCGCGGCGGATTAGGTCAAAAGGACAGCCGCGACTTTGTCGGCAAGTTCGCGGCGGCGCTGGACCAGCCGAACGACAGCGTGGCTCTTGCGGGACCGCAGCCATAGATGACGAATCGCCTCGGTGACCTCGGCCAGGGACTCGTTGAATCTCAGCGCCACGTATCCGGCGACCAGGCCCGTGAAAAAGCTGGCGATGCCCATCCACCGGTTGCTAAAACTGGCAACCAGGACTGATTCCAAGGCCCATGTCACCGGCAAAAACACGCCACCCGCCAGCAATTTGACCGTGCTCATCAGGTCGGTTTCGCCCTTGATCATCCTGCGTGCGACCAACTCAGCCAACCGGTAGGGCAGATACCCCATCACCGCCCCCATCAGGGCCAGCGGCGCCATCAGCGTGATCTGCAGGACCACGGCGGCTGCCCGCAGGGGCCGCACCGACTCAAGTTCCAATGCCCATGGATCAGCCACGCCCAACCGGCGCAAAAGCCGGGCGTAGGTCTGCGCGGCCCCCACGACATCATTTAAACGATCTGGATCCAAAGCCGCCAGATCGGCGTAAACCGCTAACATTCGTTTGGCGCGGTCGTGCTGCGCTTGTGCCGCGTGTGGCCCCGTGCTGGGCACCGTCCAACTGGCCACCCGCGCAATTCCGGCGACCAAGGCCCTTGTGTCGGCCTCCAAAAGGACGTCCTCTAGGCCCGCGCGGATGTCCTGGGTCAGCCCATCGATGGAGGGCTCTTGGGCTTCACGATGAACCATGATCCGTGCCCCGACATCAATGCCCTGGCCCACGACCAGACGAACAGCCGTGCGAAACACAGTTTTGTCCTCGTAAACCAGCCCTATGGGCAGCAATACCAGCCCTGCTGACATGCCGGTCCTGGCCAGCGATTCTTCTTCAGCCGAAATGGCCAGACGGGCTGCCCCCGACTTCAAAGGCCGAAGGCGCGATTCGGAATGCGAAACTCCCTCGGGAAACAGTGCCAACCAGCGCCCTGCTGACAGCGCCGCCCTTGCCGCCGCAAACGTCGCTTCGTTGCGATCGACCAGTGACTTCGACGGCCCGCCTAAATCCTGGCTTCGGTAGACCGCAATGGCACCAAAGGTTTCCATGGCCAAACGTCCGACCGGATTGCCAAACAACGTGCTTTTCGCCAGGAAGCTGACCGGTCGCCCTAGTGCCTGCTCTAAAACCAGCGGGTCCAGCAGGCCGTTTGGGTGGTTCAGCACGAAGATCACGGGCCGATCCATCGGCACCAGCGCTCCCCCCAGAAGATCCCGGCGCGGATAGTAGAACCGCACCACAGCCTGAACCAGCGTGCGGAAGGCCCAGCGAAGCATCCGCCGAAACATCATAAGTTTGGGCGGATCTGCAATCGTTTCACCATCTAAGGGATCGCCGCCGCCACGACGGGGACAGCCGCCCCACGCCCCCGCGCCGCAGCCTTCCTTTCGTCGGAGACAATGCGCCCGTCTTTGAACCGGATCACCCGATCACAATATTCGGCCACGTCGGGTTCATGCGTGACGATGACGACCGTCATCCCACCCCGGTACAGATCGCGAAACAGGTCCATGATCTGGTCCGTCGTCTCTGTGTCCAGGGCGCCCGTGGGTTCGTCGGCCAGCAACAAGGGGGGCTGCATCACCAGTGCCCGGGCGATCGACACCCGTTGCTGCTGTCCGCCCGACAATTCGTTGGGTTGGTGGTCCATTCGGTCGCTAAGCCCCACGCGGGCCAGCGCCGCCTTGGCCCGGCGTTTTCGTTCGGCCCCGGCCACACTGCCGTACAGCATCGGCAGCTCGACATTGGCGACCGCCGTATACCGGGGCAACAGATTGAACTGTTGAAACACGAACCCAATTTTCTGATTTCGAAATGCTGACAGCGCCCGATCATCCAACTGATTGACGTCCTGTCCGTCCAGCACATAGGTGCCCGACGACGGCCTGTCCAAAGTTCCCAGGATGTTCAGCAACGTTGATTTCCCGGATCCTGACGATCCCATGATCGCCACCATTTCCCCTCGATCGATTTTCAGGTCAACGCTGCGCAGCGCGTGTACCTCATTGGTCCCCATCTTGTAGACCTTCGAAACGCTATTGATGCTCAGCAGCACAAGACACCTCTATTTAAGCCCTACCGCATCGCGCCCCGATCTGCTGGGCTTAGGAACAGCATTTTACCAGCCGATGACTCTATGAGACCGGATTCCTTGCCTTGAATTTTCTTGCGCTCTATTGTGATGCAGCTCACACTAAAATTCTAATGCAGTGCTTAACCTGGAATCTGGCCCTGACTCTGGGTGTCGCAACGCTTCTCGGAGGCTGCGCTGATGACTCCGGCTCCACCGTAGTCGACGCCGCCAGTCCAGGCGTCGCCCGACCGGCCCTCCTGGATGCCGGTGAATCCCGCGACCTAATATCGGCCTCGGTTGTAGACAGCGCGCCTGCCCTTAGTGCCGAAATTTCCCGCTGCGGCCAGGGCCCCTACACCGTCGTCCGCCTCCACGCCCGCAACGCCGTCCCCTCCGCCGCCGGACAAAGCCCCGTGGCCAACGCCGCCATCACGCTGAAATCCTGCCCCAACCTGAAACTGTCCACCAACGCTGACGGGCATGTCGACCTGGCGATGTCCGTGGGTGCCGAAACGTGGATCCGATTTCAAGCCCCCGGATTTATCCCGTATTTGCTGGGGGAGATCAGCGTCCCTGACAAGTTTTCCGAACGCGAAGGGGTAACCGCAACCCTTGTCTCCGATGTTGCGCAGCCAATCTTGCTGCCCATGTACAAGCCGGATCGGCCGTTGGTGTACGTCATTGTCCAAATGGGCCGCGCCGATGCCCCCGAGGCCTGCCGGAGCCGTGAGGGGGTCACCATTGCTGTGAAAGATCACCCCGACGCCATGATCCTGTACCGCAAAGGATTTAGCGCGATGCCAACCTACGCGCCGGGCCCTGGGACTGGCGGGGACGGCATCGCCATCGTAACGGGGATTTCCCCCAGCACGTCGTCGGTCACGGTGATGGCCACCAAGGTCGGGTGTCCTTACGTTCTTTCTTACGGCGACGCCAACGCGGCTGGGCTGACGGCTGTGACCCAGACCCCGGTCCAGGTCGGCGTCGTCACGGTTGTGGCGGCGAACCCGACTCGCTAGCGTTCGGGCCAAACTCCGCTTCAAACCATTTCGCAAGATCAGGGGGAGGCCAGGGGCTTTCGAAATGAAGCTCTTCCCCGGTTCGTGGGTGGGGAAATCCCAGGATCGTGGCGTGTAGGGCCAGCCGGGGGGGATCGAAATCGGTGCGCCGCCCATGCTCTTTATCGCCAAGAATGGGGTGTCCGGCCCCTTTGGCGTGAAGACGTATCTGATGGGTTCGCCCAGTTTCCAAAGCAAACCGCAGCAGGGTCGCCCGATCTGCAAAACGGGTTTCAATCCGAACGTGGGTCAACGCCGTCCGACCCGCCACGGGTGCGTCCATCGTCGTTACCGTATCGGGGAAGGCGCCGACAACGATCCCTAGATACTGACGATTGAGATCGTGCAGCCGAAACCGTTCCGACAGTTCCCGATTTGCGTATTCATTGCGCGCAACCACCAGAATGCCACTGGTGGGCAGGTCCAACCTATGGACAATAAAATGCCGGACGCGGGTTGTGGGGTTTCCACGGCGTTCGATGACGCTTAGTAAGTTTCCGCGATCACTCTCAGGGGTTGGCGCGCTCAGCAGCCCGGCGGGCTTGTCGACCACGATGATGTCATCGTCCTCGTGCAGGATCTTGAACGGCGGCAGGTTCGCCTCGTCTGTGTTCCGAACCTGGGCGCCTGTGCGTTTCGTCGCCCGTTCCAGGGCCCCGCCCAAGTGGATCTCGACCTTTTCATCCGCCGCCATCGAACGCGCCGCCATTTTCACCCGCTTGCCATCGACAAACACACCGCCTAGATCTAGGGCGATGCGGGCCCGGCGCCGTGACAGCCCCGGGATGTGCGCCGCTAGAACCTGATCCAGCCGCCCGCCGACATCGGCGGTGGTGGTCTGGAATCTCTGGGTCCCTGACGGCTCAGGATGTGCGGACGGCTTTTCTGATGTCAAGACCGTATCACTTTAAGACCGTATCACTTCAAAACCGTGTCACTTCAAAACCGTCATGAACTCGACCAGATCCCTTAGTTCGCGACGGGTCAGAATGTCAGCGAACCCATCAGGCATACCCGACGCTCCGGCCTCGCGGGTCTTGATCTTGGTCTTGTCCAGCGTCTCAACCTGATTGTCCGGGTTCAGAACCTTCATCGACGTGGCGGTCTCCTCCTTCACCATCCCCCCATGAACCGTCCCGTCAGCCATGGTCACAATCACCGATTCAAACCCCCGCGCGAACCGGGCGCTGGGCCGAACAATGGCCTCCAATAAATAGTCACGATCACGCCCCTTGGCAACATGGGATAGGTCCGGGCCCAAATCAGCGCCCTCTTCTCCCAGCTTGTGGCAGCGAAGACACTGGACCAGGGGGTGCCTCTGAAGCACCTTCCTCCCTTCCTCACGATCCCCGCCGACGCGGGCCTCGCGGTACGGACCAACTTCCGTTGTGGGGCGGGTCTGCTCGAAGGCCGCAAGTTTTGCGACAACCAAAGGTGCCTTTCGTTTCCGCGAAGACTCCACAAGTTCTAGCCACATCTCGGGGGCCACTTTATCGGGTGAAGTCGTGGCCAAATCCAGCGTTGACGCCAAAAGGCCATCAATGCGGGGATCCTTCAGATCTGCCCCTGCGACAATGGCCGCCTGCTTCTCACGCACGGTCCCCCGCTTCAAAACCGATTCGATGACGGGGAATGCGTCGTTTGGCGCGGTTTCAATTTGTAGCCTCAGCGCCTCGGTTCGAATCAACGGATCCTGATCTTTTGAGGCCGTGGCAATCACTTTGGACAACCCTGCGCCCCGGAAGCTCCCTAGCGTTCTAAGTGCCGCCACCCGCAGGGCCCCATCCTTGTTTTTCGGACCTGTGGTTAGGGCACGGACGAGCGCTGGCGATGCGCCCTTCAAGGCCAGCATCCCAGCCGCCCGAATTGCGGATTGGCGGACCGCCATGGGCACTGTTGCGGCCAACAGACCGGACATCGCGGGTTCGACCGCCTTGGCAGCCGGGGCGATGTCGCGCGTTTTCCCAGAATCTGCGAACGCATGAAATATTCCGGTCACGCGATCGCGGATCGATGGCCGTGCCCAATCTCCCAGCGCCTGCAGCGCCGCCTGCCGAACCTCGGCTGGCATGGTTTTGTCAGCGGCCAGGGATCCCAAACGTTTAGCTCCTTCAGCGCCGCCAACGCGGTAGTTGGCGTTGACCAATCGCAGGCCCGTCGGAACATCGTGGGCGGCCACATTCGAGGCTTGTGCCAGATCTGCCGTGGCGCCGTCGATGGCCTCGTCGTTGATGGCGCGGGCGGCATCACGGACCAATAATGGATCTTTGTCAGCCAGGAACATTCGGACGTCCGGCGCGTGATTTCGTCGCATCGCCAATAGGGCTGCACGACGAACCGCAGATTCCGGCGCGGACGCAAATCCCTTCAAAACCGCTGTGTCGGCCGTCCCCATCAGACCAAACACCCCGGCGTGCCGCAGGTACGGATCGCTATCGGCGTTGGCCGCAACGAAGGACCTGAGGGCCGGGACTGCGTCCTTGTTGGCCAAGTTCCCAAGGGCAATCGCTGCGAAGAAACGCGGACGAGGCGCAGAATCGGTCAACCGCCGCTGCAGCGGCAGGATTGCGGCGGCTACCCGGGCGTCACCCAAGGTCCGCGCGGCCTGCGCCCGAACCTCGGCATCGGGGTCATCCAAAAGCGCGGTCAGCACCGGCGTTAGGGCCTCGCGACTAGTTTTGTCACCCTTTCTCACAAGTTGACCCAAACCCCAGATGGCATGTAGACGCGGCAACTGGGGCGCGGTTGCAACCTTGGCGACGTCAACCAGACGCCCGCCGGCCTTGCGCCCCACCAGTTCCAATTCGGCCTCCAACCGGATCCGGTAATCAGGGTGTCCCAACAACGTCACCAGATCCGGTTCGCTGCGCCTCGAAAACCCGTTTGCAAACAAAGTTCGGGTCTGGGCCACCACAGGATCCTTCAAGGCCTCAGGATGGGTCAGCTTGAAAACCCGGCCTTTTGCGGGTTGCTGCCACCCCTGCAACCAGTCGCTGACATACAGCGCCCCGTCGGGGCCATAATCGATATCCGTCACCAAAAGGTTCCAAAGAAACCGATCGGGCGACACCAGGTGAAACCCCGCCCCTTCTTCCTTCAGTTGAAACGAAACCACGCCCGACAGGGTGTTTTGCCCCCTAAAATCCGCCAGCAGAAACTGCCCTGCATACCCGCGCGACATGCCCGTGCCCGGGTAATACGTCAGCCCAGAAGGGCCGTTCGTAAGATTCTCAATCGGGGGAACCAGGTGAGGATCCTGCCCCACCCAGGCCGGATGCCACATCCGTTCGGCGTTCCAGGGCCCACGCGCCACAGGTTCTTCGATGTACTGATAGCCAATGCGCCACCCGCTATCGCCCCCCTCGACCACGTACACGATGCGGGCCTTGTCGCCGCCATCCGAATTGTTGTCCCCCGTGAACAGGTTGCCATGTTCATCAAAAATCAAATCCTGGGGGTTCCGCAACCCCGTCGCGAAGACCTCCAGCCCGCTGCCGTCCAGTTCACAGCGAAAAACACTTCCGGTGTCGGGATTCGCCAGCACACGCCCTTCAGCGGTCTTAACGTTCGATCCCCGATCGCCTATAGAAAAATACAATCGTCCGTCTGGACCCAACCGCAGGCCGTGCAGATCATGGCCCGTGAAAGCGTATCGCACGCCGTAACCGTGGGACAGAATTTTTTGCGTATCAGCCCGTCCATCCCCGTTGTTGTCGCGAAGCACCCACAGCGCAGGAATGTTGGTCAGAAATATATCGCCTTTGCGGGCCAGGACCGACGATGCGATTCCCTGCAGGGGATCCTTCCACCCGTCCGCAAATACCGTGGAAATCTCGGCCTTGCCATCGCCGTCGCGATCCTCCAGCATCTGAACCCGTTCGCTGTATTTCGACAATTCCGCCACATCCGCAAATTCGCGGATGTAGGCCATTCGATCGTCGACCGTGCGCGCGGCGATCTCGCGATCCAGCAGTTCGTTGGAGATGTTCGCCAAACGTTCCTTCGACGCCTTTTTCTTAAACTCCTCGCTCAGCCACGACACGCGCTGTCGGTTGTCGATGACGCCGCCGTCCTTGTAACGAAGGGTTTGGGCGACATACATCCGGCCCCGTTCGTCGATGCTGAACCCAACGGGGTTCAGTAGCTGAGGCTCAGCCGCCCAGACGTTTATCTTCACGTCTTTGGGCAAACTAACCAATCTGATTGCGTCCCCGGGTTCCGGATGCACGGCTGCGGCGGGCGACGGTACCCCCGGCACAGCTCGCAGCGGGGTCGTATCAACCGCGACAGCAGGCCCTGCCCATACACAGGCCAGCACTGAGGCAGACAGGGACAGGATCCAGTTCCGGTTCATAATCAAGCTCCAAAATGATCGAAGGCCCTGCGCCAGGCAAGCCCGGCCAGAGCCTTCGATGAATCACTCACATGAGGTGACGAAAAAAGGTCTACAGGCCCTTTTCAATCATGTACTTAAGCAGATCAACGACGCGGTTCGAATAACCCCATTCGTTGTCGTACCAGCTCACCAGCTTGAAGAAGTTGCTGTTCAGTTCCAACGACGATCCGACGTCGTAGATCGACGATCGGTTGTCGTGAATGAAATCGGACGACACAACTTCGTCTCCGGTGTAACCCAGGATGCCCTTCAAATACGTCTCGCTGGCCTTCTTCATGGCGGCGTTGATTTCGGCCAGGCTGGTCGCCTTCGTGGTCTTGAAGGTAAGGTCAACCACGGACACCGTCGGGGTGGGCACACGGAAGGCCATGCCGGACAGTTTTCCTTTCACTTCGGGAAGCACCAGGGCCACGGCCTTGGCCGCGCCTGTGGTCGATGGGATGATGTTCAGGGCTGCGCTGCGACCGCCCTTCCAATCCTTCTTTGAAGGACCGTCCACCGTCTTCTGGGTGGCCGTGTAGGAATGGACGGTGGTCATCAGGCCTTCAGCCACGCCGAATCCTTCTTTCAAAAGGACGTGAACGACAGGTGCCAGGCAGTTGGTCGTACACGAAGCGTTCGACACCACGTGGTGGGTCTTCGCATCGTACTTCTCATGGTTAACGCCCATCACGATGGTGATGTCTTCGTTCTTCCCAGGGGCTGAAATAATGACCTTCTTCGCCCCAGCCGAGATATGGCCCGAACATTTTTCCTTGTCGACGAACAACCCGGTCGATTCAATGACCAGATCGACGCCCAAGGCCTTCCAGGGCAATTCCGCGGGGGACTTGGCACTGACGACCTTGATCTCTTTGCCATCGACCACCAGCACGTCGTCTTCGGCCTTGTCGGCCTCAGACTTCTTCGAGCTAACCTGGCCTTCAAACTTGCCCTGCACCGAATCGTACTTCAGCAAGTACGCTAGGTTGTCGGCGGGGACGATGTCACCGACCGCAACCACATCGATGTCCTTGCCAAAGATGCCCTGGCTATAAAGCGCGCGGAACACCAAACGCCCGATCCGGCCAAACCCATTGATCGCAATACGAATCGCCATGTCTATCGTTACTCCCGTGTGAGGCGTTTTTTAGGCGCCAGGTCTTTTCGAGGGCCGGTTTTTAGCACACATTGAAGGACGTTGCCCTCCAACTCGACATCGACACCCAGCGCACCGCTTCTGCACGCAGACGCGGTCAAGGCCGCCGCACGTCAAGCGGGATTCGGATTGGTCGGATTCGCCCGCGCCGAGGCCCTAGATCCGGGGCCTTTTTCCCGCTGGGTCCAGGCTGGTTACGCCGCGGATATGACCTGGATGAACGAACGCGTCGAACACCGGCTCGATCCCCGGGTCATCTTGCCGGGCTGCGAAACCGTGGTGGCCCTTGCCATCCCCTACCACCACCCCGGCGACACCCCGTCCATGATCGCAAAATACGCCAGGGGACGCGACTACCACTACACCCATCGGGATCGCCTCAAGAAGTTTCGGCGGGCCTTGTTGGAACTCGATCCAGGTGTCGCCACCTACGCGTGCGTTGACACAGGCGTGGTTATGGAAAAGGTCTGGGCAGAACGCGCGGGGCTGGGCTGGATCGGAAAAAATGGCTGTCTTATCACCCACACACACGGGTCGTGGGTCACCCTATCCGCCCTCTTGATGGATAGACGGGTCACGGTTTACGACACCCACCACCCGCAATCCTGTGGCAGCTGCGCCCTGTGCCTTCGGGCGTGCCCCACGGGCGCATTCCCCGAACCCGGTGTGGTCGATGCACGCAAATGCCTGTCCTACCAAACCATCGAAAACCGTGACCTGGTTCCTTTGGACCTTCGGCCCCGCGTGCGCGGCCATGTGTTTGGTTGCGATGTCTGCCAGGATGTCTGCCCCTTCAATCACAGCACCCTTCCTAAGGGGGACGACCGGTTCGCGGCCCGTGAACTGGGCGTCATGCCCCCCGAACAGATAGCCGCCCTGTCCCGGGAACAGTTTCAGACGCTGTCACCGGGCATGGCGCTGGCCCGACCCGGCTATGACGGCATCCGTCGCAACGCATTGTTGGCCATGGGCGCCGCGACCGCCGCCCGCGTCGGGCCGTTGCTGGACCGCCTAGCCGGTGACGACAGCCCTGTCGTCGCAGAAACCGCCAGATGGGTGCTATCGCGCGTTCCTGTCAAAGATCCCGTACCATGAACCTATGGCACCACGCGCAGGATCCCCGTCTGGTCGCAAGAAGCCCCCTTACGTCGTGCGGCCTCCGCACGCGATTCGGCCCCCCACGGCAATCTTAACCCGCGGGTTTGATCCGCGGCTGTCGGTCGGATCGGCGCGCCCCGCAGTGTTCCGCACGTCCACCTTCGTGTTCTCAAGCCCCGAATCCGCCGAACGGGCCTTCGCCATCGCGCTTGGAAAATCCCGCCCCGCCGAAGGGGAAAACGTCGACCTGATCTATTCACGGCTGTCGCATCCGAATGCCGAAATCGTAGAAGATCAGATCCTTCCGCTGGAACCAGGGGCCCAGGCCGCGGCGGTTTTTAATTCAGGGATGGCGGCGATATCGACCCTATTCCTGACGGTCTGTCCGCCCGGATCCGCATTTATCTACACAACCCCGGTCTATGGGGGAACCCAACACCTGATTCATCAATTGTTAGAACCCCTGGGCATGCGCGCCGTCGCGGTTCCGGCGGGCCATACGGTGGCCTTGCGGCAAGCGATTCGCAGCACCAAAAATCTGCGCCTGATTTTTATTGAAACCCCAGCGAACCCTACCCTGGTCATGACCGACATTGCGGACGCCGCAGCCGCCGCTGCCAAACGACCGAATCGGCCGCTGGTAGCCGTTGACAACACGTTTCTGGGCCCGATTTTTCAACATCCCTTGGGTGCACGCGCAGATCTGGCGGTTTATTCCGCAACGAAATACCTGGCCGGCAGCAGCGACATGCTGGGCGGGGTCATCCTGGGTCGAGATCCCGAGTTGATCGCAACGTTGCGAGGAACCCGGGCGATTCTTGGCAATATCTTGCAGCCCGATGAATGTTGGATTTTGGACACGCGGCTGCCCACGGTCGATCTGCGTATGTCCCGCCAGGCCAAAAACGCCGAACACATCGCCGAAGCCTTATCCAATGACCCCCACATCGCGCGGATGTACTACCCCACCCACTTCACCGACCCAGAACAGATCCGCATTCGCGATCTGCAGACGCGGTTTCCGGGCGCCATCCTGGCCTTCGAATTGAAAGGCGGAAAACGCGCGGCCTTCGATTTTCTGCGACGCCTGCGCATCGGCCGCAACGCCGTCAGCCTCGGCGGCGTCGAAACCTTGGCCTGCCACCCCCAAACCACCACCCATTCCGAAATGTCCGCCGCTGAATTAAAAGCCGCCGGCATCACCGACGGCCTTGTCCGGTTATCGATAGGCATCGAAGACTGGCGTGACCTCCTGCGGGATTTTCAAACCGCGCTCGAAGGCCTTTAACCCGTCTTGAAGTCACTGCTAACCTCTGCGCAAGCACCGCGATCCACAGAACCATCCTGCCGGGCCCGGCGCAGGCTACTTCGTCGGCGGTAGCGGCGCCTCCAGCACGTGGATCGCCGCCTCGTGCCCGTCCCGGTTGGGCGAGGCTACGTACAGGCGGCTCATCTCAGGCACCCACAGCCCCGTCCGGGCGCCGGCCGCGGTAGGGATGCGGGCCAAGCGGTCATAGGGGCCCTTCGCCCGCGCATCGAACACGTCCACGAAACCCTCGCCACCAATGACATAGACCCTGCCACGGGCTGCATCGAAGAACAGGTCGTCGGTCTCTCCCACGCAGGCGACGTCGGCCACCTGGTGAGACGCCGTGTCGACCACCACCAACCGCGCAGGCTTGCGCATTTTCCGGGCTCGAAATCGGAGAATAGCACCTTTGAATCCGCCTTGGACCAAAGGCCGTTCTCCCCATCACGGCCTCCTTGTGGTCATGATCTTCTCAGCAGCAGCCCGGCGGCGGCTGCGACGGCAATCACCGCCGGCTCCGGGATTTTTTTGAATCTAGTAATCACCGCCCACGTGACGACGGCAATTCCCACCGCCGGGATATCCACCAGGGCCCGCCGGCCCAGGACGAAGGTCGCTCCCGCGATGGCGCCGGTGGCGGCGGCGGTGACACCGTCGACGAAGGCCTTGACCGTCAGGTTGCCAGAAATGCGTCGAAAATACGGCGCCGGGATCACGACAAAGAGATAGCAGGGCAAGAACGTCCCCAGGGCGGCGCACGTCGCGCCGAGGGGGCCGGCCACCAGAAACCCAATGAACGCGACCGTGATGACGACAGGACCAGGCGTGATCATGGCGACCGCCACGGCGTCCAGGAACTGGCGCTCGGTCAGCCAGTGATACTGGTTCACCACCCCACCGTGCAGGAAGGGCACGATGGCCAGGCCGCTGCCAAAAACAAATGAGCCCGCTTGCGCGAAGTACAGCGTGATTCGCCCGAGCAGTGACCACGCAGGCTCGGCGACTGTCGGCGCGGCCATCGCCAGGGCGCCGAGCGTTGCCGGCCCCACGAACAACGCCGATAACGGTGGCGATCGGCGCACGCGTCCCCGGACCACGATCATCACCACGCCCGAGGCCAGGAAGAGCCAGACAATCTCCGACTCGGTCCAGGCCGTGACCACCGCGCTGACTGCAAACAACGTCCACAAAGCCCTATCTTTGGCCAGCGTCATGCGTACCAGCTTCACTGCACTCCGGCCGATGATGGCGATGACCGCCGCGCCGACGCCGTAAAATGCGCTCTGCATCCACGGCAGGCCCCCGAACCGTGTGTACACAGCCGCCAGCGCCAACACCATGATGAAGGATGGCAGCACGAACGCCGCGCCCACGGCGCTGGCCCCGGCCACGCCCCCCTTCACCCAGCCGAGATACATGGCCAGCTGCGCCGCCAGCGGACCGGGAGCAAGCTGGGCCAGCGCCAATCCCTCGACGTACTCCTCCTTCTTGATCCAGCCACGCCTCTCGACCAGGTCGCGCTGCATGTACCCGGCCAGGGCGATTGGCCCGCCGAAGCCAAACGTGCCCAGGTAGAGGAAGTAGCGCAGCAGTGCCCGCATACCGCCCGGGCTCTCCGGTAACGCTGCCCCGCCAGGGGCCTCTTTTGATCCCTCGTCCGCCTTCATGAGCGCCCTGACCTTGGCTTCTTCAGCGCCTCGCGCAAGCCATCGAAAATCGCCGCCCCCAGGGCCAGCCTCTTTTCATCATCGGGCTCGATCATGGCCAACCCGTTGATGACCCTTTCGACGCCGGCAACCTCCGGTGGCGCGAACTTGCCGTCCCGAATGTCGATGTCGTGGACGATCTCCGCGATTGCGCGTAGCCCGGGCGCGTCCAGCCGGAACCGGGCCAGTAGCACCTCGAACGTGCAGCGATCGCCCTCATGGGTGAATTCGGCCTCGAACATGTCGAACCGCTGCTCGCCCGCTAGGGGCGTGTATCCCTTTCCAGCCACAAACTTGAACCGCGCCTGGCGATCGATGAAGCGGCGAACAAGCCAGGCGCTGGCGATGCGGTCGACGTGGACGTTCTTCCGGGTGACCCAGGTCCGCCCACGCAGCTCGGGGATGGCAGCATCCCTACGGCCCGCCGGGGCAGCGCTCGGTTCCACCAATCGGGCCTCGATATCCGTCACCAGCGCATCCACGGTCTCGCGCCCCGCGGCGCCGAAGAAATCGATGCGCGCGACCTCACCCAGATGGCGTTTGAGGCGGCCCACCGCCGCTTGCACATCCGCGCGCGCGGGGCCGGCCCCCTTCTTCTTTCGGGCCAGCGACTTGTGCAGCCCCCGGGCCTCCTCGGCCAAGGCAGCGAAGTCCTTGGAGCGGGCTTCATTGAACAACTCCTCGACACCCTGGTTCGACCGATCACCCACGAAGTTGGACTCGCAGATGTTGGAATCACCCCCGCTGGACCCGATCTCGCGGGCAACCCAAGCGAAGTGCTCCTGCGACTCGTCGGTGTTCGGGAGCGCGTAAACCGAGTTCTTGACGGCCACCGCGCCGATCTTCTGCAGCCGGCGACCGATCTTCACCCTCAGGTAGGCGGGGGCCGGCGGTATCTGGTGAATCAGCAGAAGCCAGCGCGCCTCGGTCGCCCCTTGCGTTCGCATGCCGCGAACTATATAAAGCGACTGAATCATACGTCAAGCCAGACACATACAACTGAATCATACGAAGGAGCCACCATGACTCGACGAGACTCTCTCACCACCCTGCTCGTCGGCGCGCCGCTGGCGCTGGCTTCCTCCGCCTTCGCCGCCGACGCCAAGCTGCCTGGTTCAGTGCCACCCGGCAAACACGTCATCGCGCCCCTGCCCTTCGACCCAAAGAAGCTCAAGGGGCTCTCCGAGCGCCTGCTGGTTTCCCACCACGAGAACAACTACGGGGGCGCCCTGAAGAACCTGAACAAGGTCGAGGACGAGATCGTCCGGACCACCAAAGACACGCCGCTGTTCACCGTTTCGGGCCTGCGGGAGCGTGAGTTGACCTTTGGCAACTCCGTGGTCCTGCACGAGTTGTACTTCGGCAATCTGGGCGGCGACGGCAAGGCGGATGGTTCCATCCAGAAAGCCCTCGCCGATGGCTTCGGTGGCATAGCCCGCTTTGAAGAACTGTTCCGCGCCACCGGGATGAGCCTAGCCGGCGGCAGCGGCTGGACCATCCTGGACATGAGCCTGGCCACGGGCGATCTGCGTGTCCACTGGTCGGGTGGACACACCCAGGGACCTGCCAACGCCACGCCCCTGCTGGTGATGGACATGTACGAGCACGCGTACCAGATGGACTTTGGCGCGGCCGCCGCGAAGTACGTCGACGCCTTCTTCGCCAACATCAACTGGCACGAAGTTGCCCGGCGGCACGAGCGCGCGCAAAAGGCGTTCCGGGCCCTACACAGCTAGTGCACCGTCTTAGAGCGGTCCGACCACCAAGGCGATGACGTTGTACTTCTTCTCGAAGGCCAGCTTGGCGTCAACCGCTTCTTTGTAGGACCGGAAATCTCCGGCGCGTATCCTGTGCCATAGCCCCTTGCCAGGCAGATCAGACGACAGAATTTGGGGGTTATCGCCCGCAAACTGTTTCGCAAATGATTCGGCTTCAGCGCGATCCTGAAACGATCGAATCTGAAGGGTGAACCGTCCGCCCTTTTTGGCCCCCGCCGCTTCGGCCAAGGCCACGTCCGCAGACGGCGCAGGCATTGCGGCTGCCGCAGGCTTGGCCGCAACCGTTTCGGCCTTGGCGACCACGGGGGCCACTTTTACAGCGGGAGGCACGACAACCACAACGGGGGCGGGAACGGCTTTAACCGCAGGGAGGGTGGGCGCAGCGGCAGGCTTGGCCACCGCCACAGCACGCGCGCTGACAACTGGACGCGGCGCCGGAGGTGGGGCCGGAGCCACAGAGGGGCTTGTGGCTAACTTGTCCAGCAACGCCAAAGGATCTTCGATCTCGGGCGCTGTGGCACGTCCGCGCGACTCCAGTCGTTTGCCGACGATCACACCCAGAATGAACAGCAGACAGGCCACCAGGGCGCTGCCGAAAAACAAGAAGAATACCTGGCGGTGATCCAGGCGAACCTCGATCTTATCCTTCCAACGCTCGACGTCGCGAAGGCTTTGTGGCTCCATGGTGGCATCTGGAGTGTAGCCCATGTGATCAATCTCCTCGCGTTTCCGCGTAGTCGAGGAGCGACATGCCCCAATGACCTACATGTAGACTCATCCCTTACAAGTAGGAAGTCAACTTTCCCCGCGTCTATTGGATCGGGTAGGTCGATTGGGTGAACCGGGAGTCATATGTTCCCCGCAGCGGAAACGATTTTGTTCGCGGCTGGATCCTTAGAAGCTGCCCGCGGGTGAGGGACGAACGCCCCTCGTCGATGACAAAAATGTGCGGAAAGAACAGCTTTCCGTCGCTGCTTTCACGCGTCAACGTTGGACTGGTCAGGATGCGCACGCCCAGATTGACCGTAACATAACGCGAATCGACAATCTCGGGACGCCGCCCCGCCTGGATTGAAAAATCATTGGACAACCCATCCCCCGGATCCCTACGCATGTCCCAAAGAACGAACCGCACCTGATCGTTTTGGAACAAAGCATTAATCGAGGTGGCCCCGGCCCCTTCCCCAGGAGGCGTGTAGCTGAAAAGGCACGGGTTCCCCCAGCCCTGCCCTTCGGCGGCCGCTGGGAAATCCGTGGTGCGACCGACGATTTCCTGCGGCGTCACCCCATCCGAGATCAGCCCTGATCGGCAAGCGGGGGCCGACAGCGGAATGCGGTTCGCCCAGACCGGGTTTCGATCCGCGTCGGGGGCGCACATTCCGGTCTTTGGATCCTCCTTAGCCGTCGCAAATCGGGTCGCCAGAGATCCCCCGACGAGGTAACTGTGCCCCGCCTGCACCCGGTACGGCAGAAGACGGGGCCAACACGCGGCGTTTGGGGCCGGTGCTTCCACACAAAAGGATCCTCCGAATCCGTCAACGTTCTCGCACACGCGCCCGGCGCGGCAGGTCTGGTCACCACTAAAGATCCCCGGATCCTTGCAGCGCTGGACACATCTGGGGGCCTCGCTTCCCCCCAGTCGCAAACATTCAAATTTTCCACCGCAATCGGCCGACGACGTGCAGGGGTTAATGGAGGGACGGGGGATCTCGTCCAGCCGCAGCCCCAAGGTCAGCCCCGTTTGGCTGGCCTCGGCAACCGTCCATCGCCGTCGGCTTTCGATAAGCCGCCCACAGGTTCTGCGAAACTCATCTTCCTTGACCCCGACCTTTGGCCGACACAGCCCGGGGTTGCCCAAAAGCGGCTGAAAACATACGGCTCCGAAGGTTTCACATTCAAGGTCGTGAAGGCAACCACGCAAGGACACAGCGTCGCCAGCCTGCACGCCCAGCCTGCAGAATTCCGCCCCCGGGTCGCGCAGAACCCCGATAGGTGCCCCCGTCACCTGTTCAATAGCGCCCGTGGAACGATCGGTTCCATTAATCGTGTCTTCCCAGGCCACTGACCACTGCTGGCTAATCAGCCCTTTGGGGTTGGGGAAACCTACGAAGGTCGCAGGCGATTTATCATCCAATCGCTGCACATAGGCCAGGCGAGGCCCGTCGTCGGCCGATACAAACCGGACGGTCAGGGGGAAGGGCAAATCCGTGGGATTCGCGGAACTTCGGCGCGGGGCCGAGGTCGCTGGATCGACCGGCGCTGCGTTCGTCGACTCGGAATCGGGCCGCTGCCGAAAACCGTGGGTCAGACGTAAGGTAGGCTCGGGTTCAGTCCTAACGCCGTCGTCGGGGTACTGGGCCGCCCCCAAGTTAAGGCGGTACACCTCGCCGCCGGACGTAAGGACAAAGGCTATGGCCTCGCGGCCAATTTCGGCAAACGACACGTCGCGGACGATCGGCGATGGAATGTAGGCCGGAATCGTGGGAATGCGCAGCCCGGGACCGACTGCAAAAGGTCGACGACGGGGCCGCGCCAAGACGGGCTTGGATTTGTCCGTTCCGTCAGCGACGGGAAAGCAACCCTGAGTAAAAAGGCTGCGATCGGTCGCCTCCACCCAGCTTTCATCAATGTTCAGATCACATTCTGAATCGAAGCGAAGACTGTCCTCGGCCGCGCGGTTGTCCTTCACGGCACCCAATGAAACCACCCGCACCGACCCGTCTTTGGCCAGCGCGTATAAGAATCGTCCCCGATCACCCACAAATCCCCCCTGCACCGGCGCCATGGGATCGGCCAGATTTACCGCAAAAGGATCAACCGACAGCCGCAGCCGGGTGGTGCCAAGAGCGTCCTCGGACAGGGTCAGAACGCCGGGAGACAGCAGGTTCAGAATCGCGCCCTCACCGTCTGCCGTCACGCCTAACGTCGCCAGCAAAGGCGCATCAAGCGCCCCCAGAAAAAGCACCCCGCCCTCAGGTGAAAGCGCCATGGGCCCAAGTTTCACACCGCCCGCTGTCCGTATATCGGGGCCACCCGCAGGCCCAGCATCCGCCCCGCGACCCGCACCACATTCAACGGGGCACGAAGGGTTAGCGCCTTGACGGATCAGCTCACCGCCGGCCCCAATTTTCACCGAATCCAGGATACGAGCCGCGGCAGACTCCCCCGGTTTGGGATCATCGGGAATTTCCATGACCGCGACGAGTCCGCAGTTTGGAAACGTCGCCACAAAACGGGGGCCCTTCTTCCCGGCTTGGCAGCTCGGGGCGTCACCGGGCGAGGCGGGCAAGGCCGGCAATCTGCCGTGCAGGAACACCACCTCGTAGGGGGCCGCATGCAAGAAATCCCCCGACGCTGTTTGCGCAGAAAACCGAAACACCGGTCGTGCCCCCTGCCCCGCTTCAGGGATCGGGGCGGAAAACTTGGCTGCCAGCACCCGCGACGGATCCACAGCAGAAAAATCACAGGACCCACGATTTGCCGTTACGGCGCGACACCCATCCTGGCTGACCGAGATTGATTCGGGCAACACGCCCAAGGGCACCATATTGAAACCAAACACCTGCGGGTCGAGATCAATCAGTTTTCCCGTGTCCAAATCGACCGCCGCCAGTTCACCGCGGGCAGTGTTCGTCACAAGCGAAAACGTTCCCTCTACACGGGGCAATCGGACGTCAACGCCTATCGGGGCCTGGGTCGGCTTTCGTTGCGGATGACAGGCGTTCATCGGCCTACCGGTCACAACTTGTTTCCCATCCGCGTTGCGGGCGACCTGCAAACAAACAAACCCCAGATCCGACGGACGGTCTAGGTTCCGTGTCGGGACGACCTCGGGGGGGTTCGAACAGGATAACAACGCGGGGCCCAGCAGCGCGACTATCCTTACCGTCCATGCTGACCGGTTCATTTTCCGCTAGCCCTTGGAAAGCCAATCCGTTGCACGATTCGATTTTCAGTGCGGCTTCCCGGTGTGAGGTCCAGGACCGCGATGTCGTTATCGACAAATTCGGCCACATAGGCAATCGTCGGATCGTGCGGTGTGAAGGCCAATACGGAAGGTCCTCGTCCTAGGTTGATAATGGCCGATACCGCAAAGGCATTGGGGTCTACGACATAGATTTGTCCCGCCTCGAAGCACAGCACATAAATCTGATCCCCACGGCCGGTGTTGTGCCACTGCATCGATGACGGCCCCGCGCACATTTCAAGAACCTCTGTCGGCGCGTTTCGCTGTGCCGATGCCTTGCCCCGCTGGGGGATCTCCAAGGCAACCAGGGCCGACGGGTCGCCAGAACCCGCATTTCGATGCAGCACGAACAGACGTTTTTCGTCCTTGGACCTCAGCACAGCCCGAATGTCAGTTCCCGTGGGATAAAAGGCACCTGAATAGAAACCCATACCGGGCACCAGTTCAAGACCGCGCGCCGCGCCCCCTTTGGGTCGTACGCAACCCGCGTCCGACATTTCTGCCCCTTTTAACCACAGAGGTTTTAACTGAGATGCCTGCGCTGGACGTGACAGGGATGGTCCTGTTGCAAACAACGGGGCGTCGATTCGCCCCGGATCTAACAACCCAACGCCTGTGACGGACTGAAACCCCTGATCGAAAACCCCCAGCAGGACCGATGCGGCCGCAGGTTTGTGGTGGTCAGGATCGCAAACATCCAGGGTTGTGATGCCACCTAAGGGGTGGTTATGGCCCACGTAAAGCACGCCCAGCTTCGAATCCATTGTCAGCGCGAAAGGTTCCTGGTCAAGCTGACGTTCTTGCCCGCTTTCGCGCACACGATCCACCCGGTACGATCTGTCACAGGTACGATCAAACCCGCTGGCTGTCGAGGCTGACGGCGCATCCGAACAACGCAAACGCGGGGTATCCCCGTTGACCTGCACATCAACAAACGAAATGGACGGATCCGAACGAACGGCAACCAACAACCGCCGCTTGTCTTCTTTCGTGCAGGTCGTCCCGTCGCGGCACTGAAGCACCGCTGTACCTCCGAAACTACCGATACGAACCGTCGCGCGCGGATCTACGTATCCACGATCGTCACAGTCCAGAACCGATCGGTCGTTGAACTCGTGACAGCAGAAATTCCCGTTGAAGGCCCCGCTGGGTACGAACCGAATGGCGGGACAGTGGCCCCAACTGGTTTTGCCCCGGTCAGCCGCGGCTTTTCGCAGATCAACCATGGACACGGTGCCCGCGTTGTACCGCAAATCTGAATTCGAGTTCACGACGTACAGCCAGTCACCCTGAGGGTCAACCACCACTGTAGACGGCAGAAAGACCCGATCACTGGGAGGCGCAATTCCACTTTCCCCAACACCGCACCCCAACGACAACAAAATAGCCGCCAAGGCCAGGGCCCGAAGCCCGGGACAGATCGAGGCAAACGCCTCGATCCCTCTCGGGTTCAACGAAACTCCGGCCCTGGCGTTCACTCGGTTAGGACTTCAGAACAGCCTGTGCTGCCGCCAAACGCGCGATCGGCAACCGATACGGCGAACAAGACACATAGTCGAGCCCGATCTGGTGACAGAAGATCACCGAGGCCGACTCGCCGCCGTGTTCACCGCAAATTCCCAGTTTCAGTTTGGGTTTCACAGCGCGGCCTGCCGTAACAGCCATCTTCATGAGCTGGCCCACCCCTTCTTGGTCCACGCTAACAAACGGATCCACGGTGTAGACCTCGTTCGTGATGTAGGACGCTAGAACTTTGGGTACGTCATCACGGGACAGTCCGAAGGTCGTCTGGGTCAGATCGTTGGTACCGAACGAGAAGAACTCGGCCGTCTCGGCGATCTTGCCTGCTATCAAAGCGGCGCGAGGCACCTCGATCATGGTGCCAACCATGTACTTCACCCGCTTGCCCTTTTCGGCAAAAACTTCTTCGGCCACCTTCCGCGTTAGCGCGGTCTGCAGATCGAGTTCCTTCTTCGTGCCGACCAAGGGAATCATCACTTCGGGTTCGATGTTGATGCCTTCTTTGGCGACAATA
>JAYUUT010000114.1:0-7737 GCA_043754455.1 Myxococcales bacterium | reverse complement strand
CCTGATTGGAAAAAACGTACGACCAGGATTGTTCGGCGGCAGCACCCCAAAGAACGGCGACTATGGCGCAACCGGCATCGACTCGGCGACCGGCGCGGGCGTCGTGGATGGCGCCGACATCAAATTTGGCGACACATTGGCTGCCGTTGGCAAAACCATCGGTGCAGCGGTTGGCGTTACGCCGGAGACGCTGGACGCGGAGATATCCGGCGGACGCATCATTCAGGCAGCTATCGTCTAGGTTACGCCCGCCACACACCGATACGAGCGGGTAACGGTTTATTCCCTCCTAAAAGGCGCTTTTCACGCATCCCTGCGGGTTCCGACAGTGGCTCAGGTTTTGCAAGGCCCGACCCCGTGGGAAGCAAGAATCGACACGTAAATCTTTCTCTTATCTCTACACTGTTGGGAAGCTGCGTTGGCGAAATTGGTTTAGCACCGGGGTCGGAGCCGGAAGCGGCCACCGATGAGGTGGGGATCGTTACACGCGCCGAGACCTTGGATCATGTTCCGGTGCCGACCCGCGAGCTGGTCATCACCGATGTAAGCGTGGTCGACGATTCCCTTTACACCGCCTACCGCCCAGATAAGTTCAACACTGATCCAGAAGGTGGCTGGTCCTTCGGCCGGCTGATGACCAACTTATCCCGGCAACAGACGCCCACCCCCGCGCAACTCACGGCCTTCGTGAACGGGTGGTTGAAGCTGTGGGAGGCACCTCAGAACGTAGGCAGCTTCAGCGCACCGGCGCGACCTGCGATGCGGACCCTCGTCATCGATCCGTGGCGGGCGGAAAGCGGATGCGCACCCGATCCGGCGCCCCTGGGCCTCATCGACACCAACGACCGCTGTACCCTGGATTTTACCAAGGCGCCCTTCCGGCTTTTGGCCGTGGTCAATCGCCCTGACCTGCGAATTAAACCGAAAAGCAAGATCCCCGGCATGGCCGGACAAGGACGTTATGTCTTCGGTGTGCTGGGCAAGGACGCGACCGGCGCCGAGCGAAAGCTGGCCTTCACCGTCATCTTCGAGTATCAGCTGCCCATATCCAAATGGAAAGACGTCAGGTCTTGGGGTCAGCGCTGGCACAACCTCGGCCGCGCGGGTCTGAGTTTCGGCCCCGTGTACAACGCCGAACTTTATAATGTGACGCGCGACTTCACCAGGTGGAATGTTATGCCGGGCCAACCGAACGGCAGTGCCATTCTGCAGGTCCGCACCAATGAGGTCTCGCTGTCGGGCGACAGCCCCAAAACCTGGGAGATGCGCGAATTCGGTGTGGGGAGCAACGGTCAATTACAGCAGATCGGGCTCGCGCAGGAGCCCGACATATCTTTCAACGGCACTCCGTACCTCGCGACCTGGCTGAATAGCAACGCCGTGGCGGTGGAGGCGGGCAAACACCACATCCCCAGCGACATGTTAGCCGCGCGCACGTTGGTGGTTGCCGGAACGACGTGGCAGGTGCCAGGGGTGGCCCCCAACGTGGTGCGGAGTTTTGCGCTTTCGACCTGTTCCGGGTGCCACCTGGCCGAGACCGGGGGTGTGTTGGGAACCAATTTCCTGCATGTGAAAACGCGGCTCATGGGAGCTCCCGCCGGTCTTTCGCCCTTTCTGCAGGCCGAATTGCAGGGCGTGCGGTTGAACGATTTCCAGGTCGTGCTGAAGACAGAAGACGCTGACCAGATCCAGAGCGGACCAGGTTTGGATCACGGGCACGCGCAAAACTAGCCTGGCCTGTGCGCCCTGTGACTATGACCCTCTTTGAAAAATCCCATAGGAAACACCTGTTGCGATGGGCGCTCGCCGCCGTGATCGCCTCGGCATCGGCGTGCGGGAGACAGTTCCCCCTTGATGACCACAGGGACCCGAACGATCGCGGCCGCGTCCAGTTGTGGACGCTCTTCGACATCCTCCGCGCCTCCGATACCGGCACACGTGTGGCACCCAGCCCCAGTTTTCCTGCGGGTTTCGATCCAGCCATGTTCCTCGCGCGCACCGATAAAGGTCCACAAGTCGTCGTTGCGCCGGCCTTCAGCGAGGGAGAGCCAGCGGGGTACATCACCACCGAGGTTTGGGTTGGGTTTCCCGAAATCTGGGTCCAACCCTGGTACTTCCTGGTCACGGCGTACGACGAAAAATCGCCGCAACTGAACCGCCTAAAAGAAGCCGACGGGAAAACCAACACGGCACCCATCTTCGACGTCGGGCCCGACAGCAAGTTCTACAGCCCCTTTTGGCAGATCTACTACGTCGTCGTGCCGCCCGGGACGAAACCCGACACGTACAAATCGGCCGAGCAGCTATTTGACGACAAGCTGACGATACATCCGAGTGCCGGGTGGGTGTATTCGGTGCGCCCGACGAATGTGACGGGCACCAACATGCTCACCCATCCTTTCCTTAAAAAGGAGATCGGCGTGCTGGCGTCGAGCCCCGCCGCGTGGGTCGATGGACGCTCGCTCGCCTACTTCAGCCTAGGGGGAAGCAACTTTAGGTTCGACGACCGGCTTGTAGTGGAAGCTGTCCCGCTGTTCGTGATTGCGCGGCGCGATGCAAGTGGCACCCCGGTCCCACTCGGCGCTCCCCATGTGGTGGGCTCGGTCCCCTTGTGGAGCCGACGACCGGCCGAGATCGTCGCTGGCCGCCCGCGTTTTGGCGCCTATTCGCGGCTGTACGTCGCCATCGCCCCGGCGACAGCAACCGCGTTCGACCCCGACGCTTCTCCCGGGGCCGTCGAGGTGCTGGCAGCGAAGATGATCGATCCGAACGTGTACCGTGGCCGCGTCGCTAGCAACGGCCGGGCCGTCGCTGCCACCGACAAAGCCTGCTTCGATCAACCGGAATTTCCCATGGGCTGTACGTGGCTTGATTCCCAGACGTCCATCGAGAACACACTGGGCGCGGCGAACATACAGCGCACGGAGGTTACGATGGCCTCGGCGCTGGTATTTTTCGGAACCAAGGGCATCGGACGATGACCGCTTCGTACGCTGGGCGGGTCACCCGCGTAGGCATGGTCGCATTGGTCGCGCTTATCACGGTTGGCCCCGGATCTGCGTGGGCGCAGTCCGATGGGACGCCTGAACCAGATCCTGAGGAGGAGCCCGAAGGCTTCACACCACCAGCAGGCACTGACGCCGTCCCGGCCTTTATATGGTCGGGCTACGTCGACGTGGGCTTCGCAAACGCCCAAGGCGACGGCACTAGCTATCCCGTCAATGATCAGCGCCTTCCGGTAGATTATGGCGTCGACGCCTTCGCGCCTGCTGTGAATTCGCGCGGCGACGTTGCGTCCAATGATCCGCGCGGCCGCTTCGCCAATGGCTTCCTGCCGCGATCAGTGAACATCGGCGGGCGTCCTTCGTTCTTGTTGAACGTGCTGAGCTTGGACCTGCGCTACATGCCGTCCAACGCCCCCCTTATGGCGTTTGCCCGCGTGCAGATGCTGCCGCGCTTCGGGGGACGTGGCCGGGGGAACGAGACCGTGGTTAACGTTGACCAAGCGTTCGGCCGCGTGACCCCGTTCTCGTCGCACGAGCTGCACCTCAGCCTGGGAAAGTTCGATTCGGTGTTCGGCATCGAATACCTGGACAACGCCTCACCCTTCCGCACCGGCATCACGCCCTCGCTCATGGCCCGGTACACCACGGGAACCACGCTGGGCGCGCGGGCCTTCTTCCGGCAACAGGTCGCGCCGTTGTGGTCTGCATTCAGCCTGAACATCGCGGCCAGCAACGGTGGAAATTTCGTTGAAGCGCTACAGCCCCCTGACGCTAGTCTCACCGGCCGCCCCGTGTTGTCGGGACGGTTCGGCTACGAGCTGAACCTGCCGCACCTGCAGGTCAAGCTGGGAGCCAGCGGCCTACATGGCCCCCGCAACGATCAAGGTGACGAAAACGCAATCCTGCGCATGTGGGGCTTCGATGGTCGGCTTTACCTGTTCGGGCTGGCGCTGGCCGGTGAATACATAAATGTCGACGAAGACGAAGGGGCCATCCCCAAACAGACGGGCATGGGCGAATTTCCCATCAGCTCCCAGTTCCAGGCGCGCGGCTACTGGGCCCAGCTCGGCTACGGCGTGAGCGCGGGGCTTGGGCCCCTGCGCGTGGTGACCCCTTACGGGCGCTTCGAACAGCGGAAGGCCTCGTTTGGGGGGTTTCGCCCCCTGCGTGTTAGACGCGTGACGGTCGGCCTGCGGGTGGATCTGTGGGAGCGTCTGATCGTGAAAGCGGAACTGCTGTTAAACGAAGAGGCGGCGGGCGCGCCCCAGGTCGACAACAACGTGTTTGCTTGCTCCGCGGTGTTCTCATGGTGACAAAATTCCGATCTCAAACGGCGGTGGCTGTGTTCGCCTTAATGGCATTTGGCCCTCAGGGCTTCGCGGCGCCGCTCGCCCCGGCCTGGCTCGGAGAGGATCTTCCCCTGCCTCTCAAAGTGAAAACACCGCAGGAGATTCTTTTCAAAACGGAGGCCGAGCGCCAGTACCTGGTTTTCAACCTGATGGCCGGAGGTAAATACGCCTTCGACGCCGGCGACTATGGGGAAGCCGCGAAAAAATGGGAGACTCTGCTGAAGCTACCCCGGCTTGCACCCGAGGTTCGGGCCGTGGTCCAGCCCTTGCTGACCGAGGCCCGGGAGGCCGCATCCGCGGATCTGGGTGTAGGGACAAGACCTAACCGTGAAACGGCCGCGGTGTCCGTCACGCGAGAGGCCGTCGCCTCCTCGGTCGCTTCGGCCGTCCAAGCCGCCCCCGACAGGGTCGAGGTTTCGGGCACGGTCTCGGGCGGAGGTGCCCTCGGTCCGGACGGCGCCGTGTTGTGGTTAAAACGCATCGACGGCCCCACGCTGACGACCCGGCCGGGCCGACGCAGGGTCATCAAGCAGCGCAACAAGACTTTCTCACCGCGAATCCTCGCGGTGACCGTGGGAACCACGGTGGACTTTCGCAACGACGACGATTTCTATCACAACGTGTTTTCCTTAACCCCCGGCGCGGATTTCGATACCGGCCTGTATCCGTCGGGCCGTGCTTACGCACGGACGTTCACAAAACCAGGCCCGGTCGAACTACTCTGTAATATCCATGCAACAATGGGCGGTCACGTTTTTGTCGTGGATTCGCCGCACTACACGCAGCCGCGCGCCAACGGCAGTTTCGTGATTCGTGGCGTGCCACCCGGCCGCTACGAACTGTCCGTCTGGCACGAAGCCTCATCGTCCGTGTCCAAGCAAACGTTGCTTGTCAGGGCACCCGGTCTACGCGGCGTCAATATCAAGATCGGAAGCGACAAGCCCCCTATTCTCGCGGTGCCAGATAAATATGGCAAACCTCGGCACCTTCAACTCGGCTACTGAGAACCGTCGTGCTGGTGCCCCCTTCGACCGAACCCTCCGACAGCGGCCTTGTTCCGACCCCCACGGCAACGCCGACTTCCATGCGGCAGGTATCCTTTGCACAAGGAAAGTCGGCGGCGACTGGCGAAGAACCTAGAATAGAGCGCATGCTCCCCAGATCTCGCGGGCCAATAATTATAGCAGCAGTGGGCGCGGCGCTGGTTTGGATGGGTGCGGTGGTGATCACAGAGTCCTTCGATCGCACGAGCTTAGTTTCGGTGGCGAGCGAAGCACGCCGAGCCTCGTTGAACGCCCTTACCCGCGCCCAGGACGCACTGGCCATGGCGCTCGAGGCGCTGGAGCTGACATCCCATAATGCCGCTTCGAATCCCCGCCTCATCGCTGCGGTCAAGGGCCGTGTCGATGGCCGCACGTTCGCCGATCTGTTTTTGACCGAGCGCTGGTGGGAGCCCTACCGCGGCAATACCCTCGCGGGGATCTCGCTCGCGGGCGAGGGTCTGACGTGGGCGCAGACGGACGAGCTGCAAGCGG
The DNA here is from genome assembly GCA_043754455.1 of Myxococcales bacterium. Taxonomy (GTDB): domain Bacteria; phylum Myxococcota_A; class Polyangia; order Fen-1088; family Fen-1088; genus JAYUUT01. Next base: position 1,848 of record JAYUUT010000114.1, on the reverse strand, counting down.
TTGAGCTGCGACCGCTGCTGAAGATGGTGCGGGAGAGAAACGCCCGGCAATCGCAGGTGTTGCTGGGACCGCGGCGTGTGTTGTTGTTGGCCGCCGGAGGTGTCAGCGTGGGTACGTCGGACGCAGCCCCCGTGCTGGTCCTGGGCCGCCCCCTCGACGGTACGACGCTGGATGTGATAGCCACACGGTCCGGTGGCCCCATCTTGCTCAGCGACGGAAAACAGGCGCTCGGTCGCTCGGGAACCGGTCCCGCTGCGCAATGGCTCATCGACGCTATCGGAACTGAAACCACCCGCGAACGATCGGGCAGCGATCCACGGTGGGCGGCAGCGGCGGCGACCATCGGTTCCAATTTATGGATGTGGGTGGGCGCGGACGTCACCGGCTTCGCGCTTCGCGAGCAGGCGTCCCTCCGCGTGCGCAAGGCACTAACTTGGGCCGGGGCCCTCGGTCTGTCTTTGCTCGCGGTGGCCTTCGCCTGGCGACAGCGCAAAGGCCCCCGCGTGGCGGCGTCCGCCCTGGGGGATCCGGTTCCCATGGGGCCGCTTCCCTTGATTCCTTCAGGGGCTGTGGCACCCGGCACCAAACTCGGGCGCTACGTGCTGCTCGATCTCATAGGGGCGGGCGGCATGGCCGAGGTGTACACGGCGGCGGCGTTCGGCGGCGGCGGCTTCCGGCGCAGCTTCGTCATCAAACGGCTTCGCCCCCAGATGACCGGCACCCTCGAAGCGGTCACGCAATTTATCGACGAAGCCAACCTGGGATCGACCCTTATCCACCCCAACATCATTTCGGTGTACGACTTCGGCCAGGTTGGCGCTGACTATTTCATCGCACAGGAATACGTGGTTGGTCGCGATCTGGGACGTTTGACACGCCGGATGATCGAGCGTTCCGTGTCCCCCCTGTCCCCGGCGGCGATCCTGTACCTGGCGCACGAGGTGTTAAGCGGCCTCGAATACGCGCACGAAAAACGGGACGACGACGGAACCCCGCTGGGCCTCGTTCACCGCGACGTGAGCCCCGAGAACATCATGATCTCGGCGCGGGGAGAGGTGAAGCTGCTGGACTTCGGCCTCGTCAAGACGGCGCAGGGCCGGCTGACCCAAACCGACATCGGCCTCGTCAAAGGCAACGTCGATTTCATGGCGCCGGAGCAAGCACGCGGTCGCGCCGTCGATCCCCGCACCGATCTTTTTTCGCTAGGCCTCGTGCTGTACTTCGCCGCCACCGGACAGCCGCTATACACGGGCGAGACGTTGTTCGATCGCCTCACCAAGGCAGCAGCTGGTCTGTCGGCAGCGGATCTGGCCGCCATCGCCGAACTCCCGGCTCCCCTACCGTCCGTGATTGCAGGAGCGCTGAAAGCAGAGCCCGGCCGGGTCTTTTCCAGCGCCGCCGAGTTCCAAGCGGCCACCTTGCCCTACCTTGGCACCGGCCGCGACGAGCTGGTGGTGGTCATGCGCGAATTGTTCGCCGACGACCTGCAATGTGAGCAGGACCGCTTGACCGCCGCGTTTCCCCGGCGCCCGACGCTGGAAAGTTCAACAGGGGCCGTCTGACTCATAGACACCCCGGCTAAATTCACGATGCGATCGGCCTGCCGTCCTGTAGCATACGCTTCGAAATGTCACTTCACGAGGTACTTGCCGCCAAGCGCGACAATGTGATGCGGCGCTGGACGGCCGAGGTTCAGGGCACCCTGGTGCCCGAAGCGATCCGGGCCGTGGAGCTCATCGATCACCTGCCGCAGTTCGTGGGCGAGATCATCGCCGCCCTGCGCGAGGACGCGGGTCTCAGCTCTGTGGGTCCGGCTCCCGAGAACAGCGACACCGCCGCCGAACACGG
>JAYUUT010000113.1:0-3926 GCA_043754455.1 Myxococcales bacterium | reverse complement strand
CTGCTTCAGGATCTTCATCGCTTTTTCGATGGAATCCCGAACTTCGACTTCAAGGGGGCGGCCTAACAATGTCTCCAAGCGATAATCCTTCCGGGGCTTTCGGTGAACGAGCGCGGCAGTTAAGCGCGTGGGTGGGGTGGGGTCAAGAAGAAATCAAGCCTGGGACGTCCGCATGGCCAGCTTGGCCCGCAGAATGTCGCGAAAATCGGTCGCGCCGCTGCCGTCTAGGGGTACATCCAGCCACAAAAGTGAAGGGCTGCCGTGGGCGATACGTTTGGCCTTCTGCGCCACGGGCGACAGGGCGTTCCAATCGACGGCGGCCAAGGTGGGGGGATCGACTGACACGATTCCGACGGGGTGTTCGTCGTGAAGGTGAAGCGAACAAAATGGGCGTTCATCGGCCAGATAACGCAGCGCCCAGCCGGCATTAGGTCCGTAAAAATGTAGATCTTCGGTCACACCTTTTTGTTTCAACAAGAACGTACGGACCATTTCGAACCGTCGTCCCAGCGGCAAGGGCAGGCGGGCGGCGAATGCAGCGGGCACCGGGGGCTGGTTCTTCTTGGGGAAGGCCACAGTGGGCTTGTGCGCCTTCGCGGGCACAACAACGGCGGCTCGGGCGGGGGGGCTGGACTTGGCGACCACCTTGGGCTTGGCGGCCGTTTTTTTGTCAGGCGGGGGTTTTGGCATTGCGCGACCGCAGCCAGCCGATCAGGCCCGGCAGCAGGGACACGAAGATGATGACGATAATCAGTTTGTCGATGTGTTTGGTGATGCCGGGGAACTGCGACGCCAACAGATACCCCAGCCACGTCATGCTGCTGACCCAGAAGATCCCGCCAAAGATATTGTAGGAAATGAAACGTTTGTAGGGCATCTGGCCCACGCCCGCGACCACGGGCGCGAAGGTGCGAACGATGGGCATGAACCGGGCGATGATGATGGTCTTGCCACCATGTTTTTCGTAGAAATCTTTGGTCTTCAGTAAGTGCTTTCTTGAAAAAAGCAGCGAGTTTTCGCGGCTAAACAGGCGCGGACCCGTTTTGGCGCCGACCCAATACCCGACGGTGTCCCCTGCGATGGCCGCGATGATGACCAGCAGGTTCACCATCCAGATATCCAGCAGTGGTTTGCCCGTCGGGTTATGCGCCGTTGCGAAAATCCCAGCGGTGACCAGCAACGAATCACCGGGCAAGAAAAAGCCGATCATCAGCCCGGTTTCCGCAAAAATGATGGCGACCAAGGCGATAAGGCCGCCCCACTGGATCACGCCCTGAACGTCGTAAATCTTGTGAAATAGGTCGAGTAGCGGTTGCACGGGGGGGCGGTTCTACACAGCAAAGCGGCCAGAATCCAGAAACCTGTCGGTCCATCGGGTTTGATATGCACATGCACATGTGCATCCTGAGGTGGTGGTCAAAACAAAGCTCGTCCAGGTGTTGATGGAGCCAGGCGAGTTTGCCCAATTGGAGCGAATTGCGCGGGCGCGTGCCGCCTCCGTAGCCGATCTCATGCGCGAGGCGGTAAAGGTGCAGTACTTATCTGCCATCAGTGCGGGACGGATATTGGCGGCGGCGCGGCGGTTCCTGGGCTTACCGGACACCAAGCTCCCTGACTGGAAGGATCTCAAGGAGGAAATTGAGGAAAGCCGTGGCTAGCATTTTCCTTGAATACGAATGTGCTTTTCTATGCTGTCGGTGGTGACGCCCCCCATCGCGAGCCTTGCCGTCACCGTCTCAAAGCCGCTGAAGACGGTGCCCTCGACATCGTGACCAATACGGGAGTACTCCAGGAAATCCTTCATGCGAGATCGCGACGGTTGGGGATCAAAGATGCTGTTGAGGCCGTTCGCGCGGCGGCCAATCTCTGCCGTCACCAAGGCTGACATGCTGGTAGCCTGTGACCTTCTTGAACTCCATCAGAACTCGGAGCCAGAGATGCACTTCATGCCGCCGTCATGAAGAATAATTCGATCCATCTGATCGCTTCGGTTGATGGGGACTTCGACGTTCTGAAGGACATCAAACGACTGAGTCCATCTGACGCTGTAACGTTGGCCAGGTGAATCGCCTGCAGCGCCAGCCGTTAGCGACGTAGTTGTGCGTTGACATCCCGTGCTCATTGGCGCAGGCTGACTGCGTTGGCTGGAAGGAGCGCAGGGAAATGGTGGACGGGCGCCGAAAAAGCAGTGGGATGGGAAGTAATGATTGGCCGGGCCGTTATGCCGTGACGGGGGACTAGCCGCATGACCTGGTCGACAGACAGCGTGTGGGCGCGGACGCCTTGGACGGGGGCGACACCTGACACAGACGATGACGTTGCTGGTGCGCCCCGGCGTCCTGCGGTCATCGTTGTTGGCGCTTCCCATCTCGTAACGGCTTGTCATCTGGTCGTGTCCGCGGAGGAAAATCTCGTCGTCGGACGAACACCCGAAGGGGAAGGGCCGCGGCTGGTTCTGGATGACGACCGGCTGGTTTCACGGATGCACGCGCGCGTTGTGCCCAGCGCAAACGCGTTCGAGGTCCATGACCTAGGCAGCGGCAACGGAACCTTTGTGAATACCTGCCCCATACCAACAAGGGGCCCCGCGCCCAATGGATCGTTGGTCTTTGTGGGGCGCCATGCCCTGATGCTTCGATTTCTATCGGACCAGGCACGCGCCGCGATCGCCCAGGATGGGAAGCGACCGTTCATGTCGACGCCCACCCTATCCCCGCAGGTTGCGTTGTTGCACAAGCGGCTGCGGATGCGGCTGGACGACCAGCGTCCGGTCCTGCTGTGCGGCCCTCCTGGTGTCGGAAAATTGTCCTACGCCGCGGCCATTCACGAAAACACGTCCTGCGGCAGGTCGATGCGCACGATTGATGGAACGTCGCTGGATCTGGACCAATCGGGCCAGGTCGTGTTTCACCCTGCGGATGAAGAAATCCCCGGCGAACCATCGAAGCCGCAAGGATTTGACGAACTCATACGAACGGCACAAGGCGGGACCTTGTACCTGAACCGCGTGGACCGAGCGGCGCCCGCCGTGCAGGGTGCCGTGGCGGCCCTGGTACGCAAGGGCCTCGGGGAAGTGCGCCTGATCGCGTCGTCCCTCGGTGGCGCTGACCGACGTGAAAGCAGCGGTCATGGTTTGTCGCCCGATCTCGAACACGCCATCCTGTCCGGCAGCTTGTCGTTGGATCTGCCGTCGCTTGTGCGGCGTAAGGAAGACATCGCAACCATTTTCCGGCATACGCTGGGAAACCGTTCTGGCGTCACAGTGTCGCTGGCCGCGTGGCGTGCGCTTCTTCTTTACGATTGGCCAGGAAACGTCGCGCAATTGAGGTCGACAGCCCGAAGGTTGTTGTTCGAACGCCTTTCCGGAGCGCCGCAACAGATCGAGCTGACAGACCTACCCGAGGCCATGCGCGTGACCTGTGGGGCGTGGATCCGGGATGCGCGCGAGGTGCCGCCGGAAGCCAGCGATGAACAAATCACCATTTCAGATCCTGCGGAGGTCATGTGGCAACGGGCGGCGAGGTGGCGCATAAGTTTTGAGACTGCGGCGGCCGAGGTCGGAAGTACCCACGGCTGGACGCCTCGTCAGATCGAGATCGTTGCCTGGTTGGCCAAGGGCTGGTCCCCGAAGGAAACGGGTGCCAAATTTGGAATCTCGCACAAAACCGTTTCCAACCATCTCCTACAAGCGGCCGAAAGAATGGGCGTCGCTGATCAGGACGCGCCGATAAGGACTGTGCTGGATTGTTTGGAGAAGGCGGCGAACAAGTGGTGAGGGCACGCTCCCGAAAACGCAGTGCGCCTGGGTCAATGGCCTATAGCGGAATGGTAACCGTTCACAGCCCGAACTATCGACAGCAGTGGCCTGGGTCGCTTCTCAGGCGTGCAGAAAGGCGAGGAGCGATGGCGCTGCCGAGCCGCAAATG
>JAYUUT010000112.1:0-6356 GCA_043754455.1 Myxococcales bacterium | reverse complement strand
GGGTTCCCTCGATCACCTTGACAATTAGCTCTGAAGGCGCCGGTGGTCGGGTGGCCATGTAGAAAACCCCAGCCACGCCAAGGGCAAATACCGCCAAATACCGCTGCACGTCGCCACCTTGGAAAATCCGGGAAATCCGTCCCAAAACGTCGACCACCCCCGCAACCCCATGAACCATGATCTGGTCAATCAGCACACGGTCGACAACAAAATACAGACCCTTAGAAATGGACCGCAGGGGCCGGATGATCAGGAACCCGTAAAGCTCGTCCACCCGAAACTTGTCCCGCACCAGCGCCACGAACCTTGGCATCGCCGCCACGAATCGATGTGCTGGTTCGCGATAGCCACCGCCAAAAAATGCGTAGGCCAAGGCCATGCCACCGAGGGCAATCGCCGTCGACAGCGCCATCATGCCACCTTCTAAGGCCTTGGACATATGTGGTTCGGGCCCCACCACAGGTTCCAGCCAATGGGCCAGAAGGTTCAACTGGGGCTTGTCGGCAAGAGCGCCCGGAAGCCCAACGTAACCGGCAGCCACGGCCCCGACGGCCAACGCCACAAGGGGCGCGACCATTTCAACAGGCGATTCGTGCAGGTGCGATTTCGTGTGTTCGTCAGCCCGACAGTCACCGGAAAAGACTAGGAAATAAAGCCGAGACATGTAGAACGCCGTGCAGGCGGCAGCCGCGAGTAACATCCCGCCGACCAGCGGACCCACAAAATGCAGATTTTCAGGGAACACATGGGTGCCGAAGGCTGACGCCACGATAGCGTCCTTAGAAAAGAAGCCTGAGAACAACGGAACGCCACAAATGGCAAGCCAACACGCCACGAAAACCCCGTGGGTCCAAGGCACCTTTGATCGCAGCCCTCCCATTTTTGTGATGTCCCCGGATCCGCCCATCGCGTGCATCACAGATCCTGCGCATAGGAACAGCCCCGCCTTAAAAAAGGCGTGCGTATAAAGGTGGAACACGCCGGCGCCAAACGCCCCGACACCGACGCCCGCAAACATGAAACCCAATTGGCTGACGGTTGAATAGGCCAGGACTTTCTTGAAATCGTTCTGCGCAAACCCTATCAGCGCCGCAAAAAGCGCCGTCGCGGCGCCCACGATCGCGACGATCGCCATCGCGGCAGGCGCAGCTAGATACACCGCGTTCAGCCGCACCACCATGTACACGCCCGCTGTGACCATGGTCGCCGCGTGAATCAAAGCCGACACGGGGGTAGGTCCCGCCATTGCGTCGGGCAGCCAGACATAAAGCGGCAACTGCGCCGACTTGCCCACCGCACCCACGAAAAGGAACAAGGCTGCCCAGAAGGCCACGGGCGTGCCCCACAGTTCCTGGGACAAAAGGCCCCCCTTGGCCGCCGCTGACACACCCGACATATCCAGGGATCCGCCGTATTGATACAGCAGGAACATGCCAATTAAGAACCCAAAATCACCGACGCGGTTGGTGATGAAGGCCTTCTTGCCCGCATTCGCGTTCGGCGTGTGGCTGTACCAGAACCCAATCAAAAGGTAGCTGCACAGCCCGACGCCTTCCCAGCCCACGAACATGACCGGCAGGCTGTCGCCCAATACCAGAACCAACATGGCCGCGCAAAACAGGTTCAGGTAGCCGAAGAACCGGGCGTAGTCCTCGTCGTGGGACATGTACCCTGCCGAATAAATGTGAATCAACGTCCCAATAAACGTGATCACCAGACACAGAAGCCCTGACAGGGCGTCCATGCGGAACGCCAGATCAATCTTCAGGTCGCCGCTGGACATCCACGTCCAGACCGTGTCCTGCAGCCCCCCTGACTCAGTGACGGATGGTAGGTAACCAAAGAACGCTTGGGCTGATACCAAGGCCGCCGACCCAATGGCCAGGGTGGCAATCAGGTGGACAGCCTGCCGGCTCCAGGTGAAGACCCGGCCAAACAGGATCAGCACCACCGCACCCAAAAACGGGAGGAAGGGAATAAGGCGAAGGTTGAAGAGCATGGCGAAAATTCCTTGGCCGAGGCCTGAGTGGCTAGCGCTTCATCAAGACAGCTTCATCCAGGTTGACCGTCTGGCGGTTCCGGTAGAAGCCAACAAGAATGGCAAGACCCACGGCCGCTTCAGCCGCGGCCAGGGCGATGATAAAGAACGAGAAAACATGAGCCTTCGCATCGCCCAAGGATCGGGCAAACGCCAACAGGGCCAGGTTTCCTGCGTTGAGTTGCAGTTCAATCGCCATCAGCACAACCAAGGCATTGCGCCGCAGCAGCACGCCCGCGGTGCCAATGACGAAAAGCGCGAATGACAGAAGAATATAGAAAAACGTCGACATTTTAGTGGTGCGCGGCCCCGTGGCCGGCTCCCTCGTTGATGTGTTCCCCCGCCCCGACCCTGGATTCTGGACGAATCGAGGCGCGCACACGGTTTTGACGACGCGCTTCCTCGACCGCTTCCTCTTCCTGGCGGCTGGAACGCGAAACCACGACACCCCCCACGACCGCCACCAGCAGCAACAACGAAATCGCTTCAAACGGAAATACGAAGTCCTTGAACAGCGACGCCCCCACCGTGGCCACCGTCCCGTAATTCGAATCCGCCGGAGCGCCCGAGGCCACCGCCGCCAACAAAGGTTGGGCGCGCGTGACCATGACCAGCCGGGCCATCGTTAGAAATAGAAATCCCGACGCCAGAACCCCCAACGGTCGCATGAAGATAGCGCTCATGGAAACCGGAGAGACCTCGTCGCGGTTCAGGATCATGACCACGAAGATGAACAACACCATGATAGCGCCGGCATAAACCGACACCTGCAAGACCGCCAGAAAATGGGCAGACAGCGTCGCGTAAACCGCCGCGAGCGCGAAGAACGTAAAAACCAACGACATGACGGCCGCGACCGGATTGCGCCGGGTGATTGTTAAAAGCGCGCCCAAAATGACCGCTCCCGCAAGCACGATAAAGACAACAGCCTGGCCCGGATGCGCCTGCAACGTACCGATAATGTCTTTGACCTGTTCCAAAGGGTTCTCCGCTTCTTCCTCAGGCCGCTTTGGTAATTTTTGCTTCGAAATCAGCTCGAAACTTGGTCAGGAACCCCAGCATGGGCCATGCCGCCGCCTCACCTAGCGGGCAGATGGTATTTCCCGCGATGCCCACCGCGATGTTGGCCATCATGTCCAAATCGCCTGGTCGGCCGTCGCCCTGTGCGACCCGCGTACAGACGCGCGCCAGCCACCCCGTCCCCTCCCGGCAGGGCGTGCACTGGCCACACGATTCATGGGCGTAAAAACGCATAATGCGCGCGCACAGCGCCACCACATCTGCAGAATCGTCAAACACCACGATTCCACCCGACCCCGCCATGGTCTTCAGACGTTTGCCGCCGCCCATATCAAACGGCACGCCGGGCTTGGCCTCGACGTCCTTGATCCGGGGATCCGTCATAAGCGCGTCGAATTCGATGGGAACGTCTAATTCAGTCGCATCAAGGGGCGGCATCGAAGAGCCCCCTGGAATCAAGCCCTTGATCTTGCGGCCGTTGGGGATCCCGCCGCAGACGTCATAGATCAGATCTTTGAACGGAATGCCCATCGGCAGTTCATAGACCCCGGGACGCGCGACATGCCCCGAAACACAGACGATCCGGGTTCCCCCTGAACGGGGCGTTCCCATTTTGGCGAACCATTCACTGCCCTTAAGCAGGATATCCGGCACATTCATCAGCGTCTCGACATTGTTGACGATGGTCGCCTCCTGAAACAACCCCTTGACCGCCGGGAACGGGGGCTTCATCCGCGGCCATCCGCGCTTGCCTTCCAAAGAATTGAGCAAAGCGGTTTCTTCGCCACAAATGTAAGCGCCCGCGCCCCGGTGCAGGGTCAGGTCCAGCTTGAACACGCCGTTGGCACCCGTATGTTCTTTACCCAACCACCCCGCTTCGTAGGCCTCATCGATGGCAGCCTGGAGGATCTTTGCCTCTCGCATCATTTCGCCACGGATATACAGATAGGCGTGTTTGCATCCGAGGGTGTAGGACGCGATGATCATCCCCTCGATCAGAAGGTGCGGATCCTGCGCTATCAGTTCCCGATCCTTGCAGGTCCCGGGTTCCGATTCATCGCAGTTGCAAACCAGATAGACACGTTTGGCATTTGGCGGAACGAAGGACCATTTGAGTCCGGTCGGAAACCCCGCGCCGCCGCGCCCACGCAGGTTAGATTTTTTCAGCTCGTCGACAATGCCCGCCGGTGGCATTGACAAGGCCTTTTTGAAGCCTTCGTACCCGCCGCGCGACATATAGACCGCAAGTTTGTGCGAGTTCGGCACCCCGAAGCTCTTGGTGACAATTTTGATACCTTTGGCGTCTTCCCAGCCCATTTTGTCCTTAGGCCTTCAGGCCGGGGTTGGAGTGAGATCCGCCGCCAACCGGGGACGCCTTCTTTTGTTCAGCGTGCCGCTTGCGCAGATCGTCCAGGATCTTGTCGACCTTGTCGTTGGTCAGATCCAGATGGTAATCGGTTCCACAAATCATCATGGGCGCATTGGCGCAGGCGGCCAGACATTCTTCCTCCACCACGGTGAAAACGCCGTCCGCTGTGGTCTCGCCGGCCTTCACGCCGAGCCGCTTCTCTATGTGATGGAGAATGTCGTATCCACCACGCAACATGCATGACACGTTGGTACAAACCAAAAGTTCCCTGGCGCCATGCGGCTCCCGATGGAACATCGTGTAAAAGGTCACGACGCCAAAGACGTGCGACGGCGCCAAATCAAGGATCTTCGCGACCAGCTCGATCGCCTCGTCCGAAAGATGCCCAAATTCGTCTTGTGCGATGTGCAGCACGGGAATCAGGGCAGCTTGCGTGTTCGGATACCGCGTCTTAAGTCGCTCGATCTGCTGTTTTGAGGGTGCGGAAAAATCGAGGGGCATTGCTGAGGCCGCGCGAACCCTAAGAGAAAGTGCCGAAGGTGTCAAACGGGTTGTGGAATGGATTCACGCCTCAAGTTGTTGGGGCGGCAGGACGAACTCATCTGCAATGTCCGTTCTCGACAAATACATAGACGCAATGGTCAAACACCACGCCGACGCCCTCGTCATGAAGGCCGACGGGGTGGTCGAACTTGTGGTCGAGGGGAAAGCCCGTCCGGCCACAGCACGCCCCCTGACCGAAGACCAGATCGTGGGGCTGCTCGCCGAGGCGTTGGGGGCAAACTTTACCCCGGGCCTCTCGGGGCGCCGGACCTACCATCACGAGGCGCCCTCGGGCCCCGTTACCGTGCAAACCGATGACAGCACCGGGGTCCTGGTGGTGGTCATCGAGGCCAAGTTGGGCGCCCCAGCCGCCAGCCCGCCACCGCCAGCACCGGCGCCAGCCCCGGCACATACAGAAGCGCCCGCCCCCAGCCCCGTAGAAACGACCAGCGCCCCTGCACGCGGCGCTGGCCAGGGTCCGGGCCAACCCCCGATCATCTCGGGGCAGGCAACCCGGGGCATCGATGAACTGTTCGGACTGATGCTGAACGCGAAAGCGTCCGACCTCCATCTGAAGTCGGGCAAAGGACCGATGCTGCGAGTCGACGGATCGATGGTGGCGATGCCGGGCCGACCCGTGATCAGCAGCGACGCTCTGGCCGCGATGATCGAGCCCATCATGCCCGACAGAAACCGGGCCGAATTCAGGGAGACCAACGATACCGATTTCGCCTACGAACTGGTCGGGCGGGCGCGCATGCGCTGTAACGTGTTTCGGGATATCGCTGGAATAGGCGCGGTTTTTCGCCAGATCCCTTCGAAAATCTTGAGCGCCAAGGATCTAAAACTACCCCAGGTGGTTTTGGATTTCTGTCAGTTCGACAAGGGACTTGTGGTGGTGACAGGACCCACCGGCAGCGGCAAATCAACAACCCTGGCCGCCATGGTGGACTGGATCAACGAGAACCGCGACGACCACCTGATCACCATCGAAGATCCGGTCGAGTTCGTTCACCCTGACAAAAAGTGCCTGATCAACCAGCGCGAGGTCGGAACGCAGACCAAAAGTTTCAAGGCGGCCCTGCGCGCAGCCCTTCGCGAGGACCCCGATATCGTTTTGGTCGGCGAAATGCGAGATCTGGAAACCGTCGCGATTGCCATCGAGACCGCCGAGACTGGGCACTTAGTTTTTGGGACTCTGCACACCAACACGGCGCCATCAACAGTGGATCGGCTCATCGATCAATTCCCGTCGGACAGGCAAAGCCAGGTGCGTGTCATGCTCTCGGAATCTCTTAAAGGCGTGGTCGCGCAGACTCTCTTGAAGAAAAAAGGAGGGGGTCGGGTGGCGGCCTTAGAAATTCTGGTGGTCACCCCTGCCATTGC
>JAYUUT010000111.1:0-3755 GCA_043754455.1 Myxococcales bacterium | reverse complement strand
TCGGGCTCGCCGCCGGGACCCTTGTCCCACAGCAGACGGAACTTGGCGGGCAAGTAGGGTGGATTCCATTCAGGTGTCACATCGACGTGGTACCTGGTATTCCCAGCGGCCAAAAATACCCCGTAGTGCCGATGCGTGCTGGTGGCGGTCAGGAAGATAAAGGCCCTGACGAACAGCCGCTGCCCGGCGACGGGGAAAGACTTCTGGGTCGTGATGCTCCCCAAATGGTAGCCCTCGAAGGTGGGATCAACGATCTTCACCTGCATGGCCTTTTGGCCGCGCGCGACGTGGGTTGAATCGAGCACCGGCGTTGCCTTCATTTGGGTCACGGCCCATTTTGCTGGGTCAAAACCATTGCCTTCGAAGTCCTCACAAAACTGGGCGTTGGCAGCCTGGCAGCGCGAGGGCCCGAAGAAGGCATCTGGCGAAGGGGTGGCCACGCCGGCATCAGGTCGTGGGGCAGGAACAGTCGGTGCCGCGTCTCCCTTAGGTTGTGCCGCCGCATCCGGTTTTGGTTGTGGCTCTTTTTCAGGGATGACGATCTTTCCCTCGGGCGGGTCGATGGCTGGGCTGGCCGCCGCATCAACCTGATTCTGGGGAGGACGGGGGGTGGGACGTGGGTCTGTGCGGGCGGCAGGCGCAGCAACCTCCGGGTCATCCATAACCTGTGGGCCCGGGTCAACGGACGAAGATTTGCCCGGCGTGCAACCCAAAAACGAGGGTACGATGACAAAGACACACAGACGGCACAGCTTATTCATAATGTTCTTGGCCTACAAACGGGCCAAGGGTCCTGAAGGAAGGCTGGCGCTGCCGAAACTGGTTGCGGGGATGTCGAACATATTCAGGATCGACACGAACAGTTTGTTGTTGGCCTCGCCGCTGTAACGAAGCAGACGGCCCGTATTCTTCAAAGCGCCTCCGCCATGCCCCAGCAGCATGTGGAATTTGTTCGTGCCCGTGTGGCCGTTGTTTCCGCGGCCTAGGTCCGTGGCGTGCAGGATGATGGTGTTGTCAAACGCTGTGCCGCTGCCTTCGGGAATGGCCTTCAGTTTCGTGACCAGCCGGGCCAGGTTTTCGGCATAGAAGGTGTGAATCTTGGTCAACGACGCGACTGTGTCGGATCGTTCATCGCCGTCGTGGCTCATGTCGTGGTGTCCGCGGCTGACGCCCAGCCATGAATACACAGAATTTCCCGTGGTGTAGTCCCATTGCATGGATGACACGCGGGTCAGGTCGCAGGCAATGGCCGTTGCCAATAGGTCCACGAATGCGTTGGCCTGCGCGGGGCGATCTGATCCTGCCGCTGGGTTGCTGAACGTCTTCGGGCATCCTGCGGCCGCACCGGCCGCGGGGCCCGCTGCTGGCAATATTTGTATCCGTTTTTCAAGATCGCGAATCTGGCTCAAATGCGAATCAACCTTGTCTCTATCGACCAGGCCCAATTTGGGACTCAACCCCTGGTAGGTCCTGCTGACGCCATCAAGAATCGATTTTCTTTCGGCTGCCGTTCGTGCCACCGACGCCGGATCTCCCGCCGGCCCGCTGCCGGTCCCGCCGGAGAAAATGCGATTGAAGACCGCCCCTGGATCTTTGGCACCGGGCAGGGGTTTAGAGGCATCTAGGTAGCTGGTGGTCCCGTAGGGCCCACTGCCGCTGAGAAACGTCATTTCAAGCGATCCAAATTTTGTCTTGGGGGCCAGTTTCTTGACGATCTCTTGATCCAGAGTGATCCCGCCCGACCCTGTCGAAGATCCACCGAACTCGCCCCCATTGGCTGAGGCGTTGACGACAGAGGGCGTACCGCTGAGAAAGGTACACATGCCGCGTGAATGCAGGTCACCGCGCCCCGCGCCAAAACCTGCATCATTTAGACCCGCCACGATGACCAGATCTTTTTTGAAGGGCTCTAACGATTTGTGTACGGGCTTCATGACGAAGTCAGTTTCCCCACCGCTGGGATCCCAGATGGGGTTGTGAAATCCGTTGCAGGTCGCCCACACGATGAATCGCTTCGGGAATCCCGTGTTCCCCACGCCGGGGGCTGCATGCGCCTTGTTCACGTTCATCACTTCTAGCCACGGCAGAGCGATGGCTGTCCCGGCGAGGCCTCGAAGAGCGGTACGGCGGTTCATGCGGTTCATTGGGCACCTCCGGGGGCAATCACGCGACGGAACTGGAAGGCATCGGTTTTTGACAAGGCCACGATCAGATCTTTCACCTTGAAGTTCGAGGCGGAAAAACTCCGTTTCAACACGTCCAAAGAGCAAGCGTCCGCAGCCCCAGCCGAGTCCCGGCCGTAGCCATACCGGAACCAAGACAGGACCGCGCAGTCCGCACCTTCTTCCGATTTGGCAAGGACGGCCCCTAGTTCGGCGGGGCCGTTGAACGTGCCCCCACCCTTTAATCCCGCAACGTCACCGGACAGGTCGATGGTCTTGCCATTTTCCATCATGCGGTGCTGGCCAATCCCATCGAAGGACTCAAGCCCGAAGCCAATAGGATCGATAAGAGCGTGACAGCCCGAACAGGATGGATCTTCGCGGTGCCGCACGAAACGTTCGCGCCCGGTCAGGGTCTTGTCGACGGGTGGGAATTCGATCTTGGCGTTCGCTGGTGGGGGTGGCAGCGCCTGGCACAACAAACCCTCGCGCACGAAAGCGCCGCGGCGAACCGGGTGGGTTTGATTTTCCTGGGCCAACACAGTCATGATCCCGCCCTGGGTCAGCAGGCCCGCGCGCGACTGGCTGGCGACAGCAACTTTTTGAAAATTGTTACCCACGACGGCAGGCAGGCCGTAGTACTTGGCCAGGGGCGCGTTCACGAAAGAAAAGGGAGCTGTGAAAAGTTGAGACAAAGTTCCCTCGCCTTCCCACACCACGTGTTCTACGAACTTCAAGGTTTCTTGTTTCATCAGGCTGCCGGTATCGCTTCTGAAAGCCGGATAGGCCTTGGCATCTTTGGTTACGGTTTCAATGCCGCGCAGACGCAGCCACTGTTCATGAAAATCGGCCACGGTGTCCCTCGCCCTGGGATCGGCCATCATCCGGGTGACCTGGGCATCGATGTCCGCGCGGGTCGTCAGTTTGTTGGCATCCGCAGCCGCCGTCAGGACAGCGTCAGGCATGCTTCGCCAGATCAAATAGGACATGCGCGAGGCCAATTCCCAAGGCGTCAGACTGGTGACCTTCTGGTCAGCCTTGGCAGGGGCGCCGAATTCGACCCGGTACAAGAAGTGAACAGATGCCAACATCGTCGCCATCGAGACGCGAATGCCGCCCTTGAAGCCCGATATCTTTTTCCCCTGGCCGTACATGTCCATCAGGATGGCCCGGTCGTCCGCCGTCAAAGGGCGCCGGTAGGCGCGTGAGCCGAAGCTATCAATGAATTTTGTGGCACAGGCGTCTTCGCCCACGGTCGCCGGGTCACAGCCAAGGACGGCGACAAGTTTGGTGTCGACAGCCTCGGTCGCGATGCGTTCAGCGGCCTCTAAATATCCTTCGGTCAACACCGGAGACGCCGTCAGGGACGCAGCGTCGTTGTCAAAACTGTGGACGACGTTTTCGGACGGAAATGCGTTTGCAGGCGCGTTCGCAACGCCCATCAAATCGCGCATCGTGTTGTTGTATTCAAGCCGCGTGAGCCGGCGGATCACCTGCGGCCCTGGATCGATCGTGCCACCACACAACTTGCTTTCCCCACGCTCAGTCGCGACCGGGGCGCCTGGTATGGGGCCGCCCGTGGGGGCGCCCGTC
>JAYUUT010000110.1:0-79478 GCA_043754455.1 Myxococcales bacterium | reverse complement strand
TCCGTGTGCGCTGCAGCTTGGTCTGCTTCGCGGGTTTGGCATCGGGGCTGGTCGACATGGGGGCGAAAGTATAGGGGCCACCCGAGGAACCGCCGCCCGGTTTCGGTATAGTGGGCGCCCAACACCCATGACGAAATCAGACTACCAGGCCGAACGCGACCGCCTGCGCCGGGGGTTTCGCGGCGCCGACAACCCCGGAAGCTTCAATTGCCAGGGGTGCGAACGCTGTTCCAGTTGCATGTTCTGCGTGGGATGTTCCGAATGTCACCGCTGCACGCATTGTACTGATTGCGGCGCGTGTACCAACTGTTCGCATTGCACGGCGTCTGTCGCGTGCCACGGCTGCACGCACTGCGACCACGCCGAGGGCTGCCACGAATCGGCGTACCTGACCGACTGCCTGGCCTGCACAGCGTGTACCTACTGCACGGGGTGTGTGGGCCTCGTGAACAAGGAATTCCATTTTCTTAACGTGCCCTACGCGCGCAAAGACTATTTTGCCCTCGTGGCGTCCCTTGCCCGCTAACCCGCGTGCAGCTCGGGGCCTGTGGTACGATAGGACCCCGTGTTCGGTCTGTTGGCCGTGATTCATAACGATCTTGTCTTTCCCAGCCAGGTGGCCCGATGAGGGTGCGCTTTTGGGGGGTTCGCGGATCTTTGCCGGTGCCTGGGCCGCGCACCGAACGGTATGGCGGCAACACGTCCTGCGTTGAGGTTGTATCAGGATCGGGCACGCGGCTTATCATCGACGCGGGGACCGGGATACGGCAACTGGGCAAAGATCTGATGCGCACCGATCTGGGCGAGGGCAAGGGCACCGTACACATCCTTATCAGCCACACCCACTGGGATCATATCCAGGGACTGCCGTTTTTTTCGCCGCTTTATCAAGAAGGCAACAAACTGTTGGTCTATGCCCGCCACCGGGATGACACCCGGCTGAAGTCCGTGTTCGCTGCCCAGACCGAAGCGCCGTATTTTCCGGTTCCCTTCGATGATTCGTTGGCGAAGGTCACGTTTCGCGAACTGATTGATTCGGCGCGGTTTGAAATTGAGGATGTGAAGGTGATGTGTGCGCGTCTGAATCACCCGTACATTGCGACCGCCTACGCCTTGCAGGCTGATGGCGCACGGGTGGCCTATGTGTCCGATACGGCGCCCTTCGCGGACATATTGTTTGGCCAAGATTTTGTAGCCCGGCCCCCCGTTCCGAACTACGAAATGCCCCAGGCCGATCTAGACCTGTTGCGGGCCATGCGCCAGTCCGTGGTCAAGCTGTGCGAAGGCGCCGACATGGTCATTTACGACACCATGTTCACCCCTGAAGACTACAAAAAGATGCCGCATTTTGGGCATTCACGCCCATCTGATGCGATCGAAATCTGTCGCGACGCAGGGGTTAAGAAACTGGTGCTGTTTCACCACGCGCCCGAACGATCGGACATCGAAGTGGACGCGATGCTGGCAACCGCACGCATCGAGGCCGCCCGTTCCGGCGCCAAACTGGACATCGTAGCGGCCTACGAAGGTCTGGATGTGAACCTGGGGGGACGCTGATGGAACTGACATTTTTTGGGGTGCGGGGATCGATCCCGGCGCCCGGTCCCAGCATGGTCAGATACGGCGGCAACACGTCTTGCGTGCTCGTGCGGCTTTCCGATGGTTCTGTCGTGATTATTGATTGTGGCACCGGCGCCCGGAATTTGGGATTGGGCCTGCTTTCGGGCGAGATCGCCGGCGGATTTGGCAAGGGTACAGGCAAGGCCGCCATGTTGTTGTCCCACGCGCACTGGGACCACATTCAGGGGTTTCCGTTTTTCGGGCCGTTTTATGTGCCGGGCAACCATTTCGTGGTTTATGGCGGGGCGGCGACCCCGGCTCGGCTAGAGGAAATACTGGAGGGGCAGATGTCGGCCCAATATTTCCCGGTGCAGACCTTTCGCAATATGGGTGCGACCATCGATCTACGCGCAGCCGTGCCTGGAAAAACCTTTGTGGTCGGGCCTGCGCACGTGCGGGCGCAGGTCAACCCCCACGGGGGCCGCACGACGGCGCTGGCGTTCCGCATCGAGGACGCGGGTCGTGTGTTGGTCTACGCAAGCGACGTCGGCTATGCGGACGGGGGGCCTACCAAAGACGTGCTGGAACTGTACCGGGGCGCTGACCTTTTGATTCATGACAGCACCTTCACCCCTGAAGATCGGCAGGCGCGGCTGGGGCGCGGCCTGTCGTCGTTGGTGGATGCAGTCGATGTGGCGATTCGCGCGCAGGTCAAACGGTTGGCGCTGTTTCACTACGATCAGGACTACAGCGATCACGACGTTGACCAACTGGTAGAACGAGGACGTCGTATGATGACCGAACGGGGTGCGGCCATCGAAGTTGTTGGATCGGCCGAAGGTCTATCGATCCGGATCTAGATCAGTTCCCACGTCCGGCCTGGTGATGGGCGGCCACGCGATCTGCGGACAGGGCCAGATCGTAAACCGCGATTTCGTCCAAATCGCCGTCGAAATGAGCCGCCTGGCCAATCGGCGTGTTACCGCCCGAGCGTGCCCCGGCGACCGCCGCACCAGATGTATCGGGCAATTCGATGCCCGCAGGTGTAGGCCCGGCAGCGGCCTGTCCATTGACATATAGCCGAAGGTTCATGCCGTCGAAGGTGACCACGACATGACTCCAGGCTGCGGCCAAAATGGCTTTGGCAGCCACTTGGACGACCACACCACCGCGCGCACGATCGAAGGTCAGGCCCACCCCTTGGTTCAGGACAAGCAAATACCCCTGCCTGCCTCCTTCGTTGGTTTCCTTGGTGAAAAGACCACGAAATTTTTCATCGACCACCCGGGGCTTCACCCAAAGTTCTATAGAAAATGGCACGCGGCCGACAAAATCGAAATTGTCGCCGAGGTTGACCCAACCAGTTTCTCCATTGAGTGCAATGGCCTTGTTGGCGTCGTTACCGAGGGCGCCGGGAACACCACGCTGAAGGCCACTGCCCTGATACCGGGCCATGGTGGCGCGTCCTGCGGCGTCCGTGGCGACGTCGCCCGTCGGGTCATCGAGGCGCAGGTACAGCGTGGGCTTGTCGGCCAACACCAAAGCCGCGTAGGCACCTGTGTCGATTCGCTTGGGGGCGGCGTCGGGTGTGCCTTGGATAGCGGCCCCGGTTGCGGCGTCGTCGTCGCCACGACACGCCCCGCAGCACGCCAGCCCAACGAATGCGCTTCGGACCCAGATGTTGTTTGGCTTCATTGTAGGCATCATATCCCCGCAGGGGCTGTGAACGCCCGATTCCCTGGGTGTATGAATCGCCCCGGGACGCGCGATGGGTTACCCTTTATCGGTGCAAGGGTCATTGGTCCCAGATCCCAGCCCCACTGACGTGGCTCGTTTGCTTGAGGCGTGGCCGCATGTGCAGCTGGTTGTGCTCTTCGGGTCGGTTGCCCGCGGGACAGCGCGTTCTGACAGCGACGTAGATCTTGGTGTGCTGGGTGGTGGTTTTTGGGATCAGCTAGGGGCAGGCGCGGATCTAGGCCATCTTTTTGGCCGTGAACCCCACGTCGTGGATTTAGGAACCGCGTCGGACCTGCTGCGATTTCAGGCGGTTCGAGAAGGGCGAGCGTTGTTTCAGCGCGAACCCGGAAACTGGGCGCGATTCCAGGCCGAATCGGCGATCCGCTACTACGACGTGGCACCCATCATCGCCCGTTGTGCCGAAGGTGTGCGGCAACGCTTGCGCCGCGAGGCGGAGGTGCGCGCCCGTGGGTGACATCCTATTGATGAAGGTCCTCGCGTGCCGCAAGCGCATTGAGAAGATCCGGACGGCGTTGCCCTCGGTGGCCGCTGACGTCCTTGACGACGAGAAGGCCGAGGCCTTCATTGCATTTTCGCTATTCCTCCTGATCCAAGATGCCGTTGACTTGGCCGCCCACCTTGTCGCCGAACGCGGCTTGGGCGTTCCGGGCTCCCTGCGCGAAACGTTCGAGACGCTTGCCAAAGCGGGGATCGTCAGCCCGGCTTCTGCCACGGCCATGGGTCAGCTTGCGTCTTTGCGCAATAGAATAGCCCATTCTTATGGGGACTTGGATCCTGTGCGTCTTGTGAAGGAAGCCCCTGTTGGGTTGGATGCGGCGGCGCATTTTCTGGACGAGATTGTGGACCTGCCTGGTTTGTAGCTGCTGCGTATGGCTATCACGCCGTCCCCCACCGCCCCCATTTTGACCGGCCCAAGGGGTCGTTATCGCCTTCTGGCGGAACATGGCCGGGGCGGGTTCGGCGTCACCTATCGGGGCGTTCATGAGGATGACGGCCGCGAGGTGATCGTCAAAACTTTGCGCCTTGATCGTGTGCCTGGCTGGAAGGCCATCGACTTGTTCGAGCGCGAAGCCAGCATGTTGCGTGCCCTCGATCATCCCAATATCCCGGGGTGGATTGACGATTTCCCGCTGGGCGATCCGGCATCACCTCGCGGATTTGCGTTGGTGATGGAACTGATTCCTGGGCGCACCCTCAAAGAAGCGATCCGTTCGGGCGGCCTTTCGGCCGGGGCCCAAGGCGCGTGGTTTTCGGACGTGTTGGGGGTGCTGTCGTATCTGCACAATCGCGCCCCCGCTGTCATCCATCGGGACGTCAATCCAAAGAACATCATCTTGCGCCCCGGAGACGCCGCCGCCGCGCTGGTGGATTTTGGGTGCGTACAAGCTGCCCTCCGCGCTGCGGATGAAAATGCGTCCACGTCGGCTGGCACATTTGGGTACGCACCGCTTGAACAATTTGTCGAACGCGCCACGCCCGCCAGTGATCTGTATGGTCTGGGCATGACCTATCTTGCTGTTGCGACAGGGTGTGAACCGGCAAGTCTGCCGATTGAAGGGATCCGTGTAAATGTCCGAAAGGCCCTGCCTGCCGCCGATCCGCAGCTTATTCGGTTGCTGGAATCGATGACCGCCCCGGATCCCCGTCAGCGTTTGCAGCGTGCGGACGAGGCCCTATCGTTGTTGGGGCGGCTGCGGGGTGCCAGGGGCGTCCTGGGGCCTGCTCTGTCTGAAGCTGTGGCCTTGCCGGTTGACGCCGATGCGTATTTGGAACGCCTGGCTGTGGCGCTGGGGGCCGCAGGGTTTGATGTGGACACCTCCGGGATTGCCCTTGGCCCAACGACCGTGGCTGTTGTCGCCCACCGCGAAGCCGACGGGGTAACGGGCCGCGCGGTTAATGTTTACGCCGTGAGGGGCGATAGTATCGAAGGATCTGTTTTGGGCCGACCGCTTGAACCGGTCGCCTGCGCGCTGTTTGCGCAGACCGTGGTCGATGCAAGCGCTCACGAACCGGTCAGCTTCTGGTCTTCCTTGGTCGCGCGGGATGCTGTGGTGGTTCCCCTCATCGTGGCGCCCCAGGGCTTCTCGACGCGCGCGCAGGGGCACATACGCGCGTCGTTGCGTGAAGCTCATGGGGTTGTTGCGGTGGTGGCACTTGTGGATCTTGTCGAGGACACGGTTCAGGTGCTGACCCCCAACCAGCAGGCCGGTGATGATGCCGATGACCTACTGGCTATGGTGCGCGGCTTGCTTTCCATCACACAAGATCCGTAGACCGGCCACTTCCAAGCGTCATGGCGCCGCCAGCGGCCACGCCTCCAGCCGGTGGACCATGGCGCCGGCGCCGGTGACCACCACCTGACGTGATCCCGCGGCCGGAAAGATCCGATCGCTTAGCACCACGCGCCCCTGGGCGGCAAAGACCTCGACGCTGGTGGTGTCGACCAGAATCTGAAGATGCAGGTTTCCGCTGTCGAGCAGCAGCGGCGCACTGTGGCGCCCCGCGAACTTCGGGTGAAAATTCACGACGCCCGATTGGCTGCGGTCCACGAACAGCGACGCGGTTTTGGTGTCGTAGCCGATGGTGGTCACCTCTGTCCCGGGGCCGCGCAGCTCGATGGTGACGGTGTCGGCCGTGCGGGGCTCAATCTTCGCCTGTAGTTCGAACGACGCCTGCGCAAATCCGGCCAGTCCCGTCGCTCTGTCCAGCCGCCCCGGTGGCATCGTCGTACGTACGCCCCGGATCTTCGCCAGCTCTGCGGGGGGGGCCTGGTGCAAGAACCAGTCGCCTTTGTCCCAGCGCAGGCTTAAGACCTTCGGGATGCTCATCGCGCCCCGGAAGTCACCGGTCGGCTCCTGATTGGTGTATTCCCAGTTACTGGCCCAGGACAGCGCGATCCTGCGGCCATCGCGGGCCGGCACATCCGCGAACGTGACGGTGGCATACGCGTCCTTGCCGTAATCAATCCAACGAGGCGTTTTGCGAGGGGTTTCTTCAACGAAGGTGCTGCCGTCAAAGCGACCGACGAAGTACTGGCCCCCGGATCCCCCCGCTGGTCCGCCCGGGTTCAGGTTCACCAACATCACCCACCGCTCGCCTTTGCTGGTGGAAAGGGGAAACAGATCAGGGCACTCCCAGATCCCTTGGGTCGTGCCCGAAGGGCCGAAGTCACTGGCGTGCGCCCAGTGAATCAGATCACGCGAACGATAGATGCGGATCTGGTGAACAGCGGGCCACGCCACCACCATGATCCAGCTTTTGCTCTTTTCATGCCAGAACACCTTAGGATCACGGAAGTCCTTTTGACCGATGTCCAGCACTGGGTTCCCAGAAAATTTCTCGAAG
Source organism: Myxococcales bacterium (assembly GCA_043754455.1). Classification (GTDB taxonomy): domain Bacteria; phylum Myxococcota_A; class Polyangia; order Fen-1088; family Fen-1088; genus JAYUUT01. The sequence continues at coordinate 72,815 of JAYUUT010000110.1, read as the reverse complement.
TGGACGCCGTCCTGACTGAACGCCAAGTTCTGGGTCTGTCGATCGTTTCTATGGCCGGTGTAAACAGCGATCAGGCACGGCTCCTTCGTCTTGCAGAGGCCAGTTGTGTTGTGCTGATCCACAACGGCGCTGCCCGAGAAGATCATGATTCCCGCCTCCTCGCGCAGCGCAATTGGCAGGTGCTGCCAATGAACCAGATCGCGGCTTTGTGCGTGTCCCCAGCTCATGTGGCCCCAAGTCGGGCCTTCCGGGTTGTGCTGGTAGAAGAGGTGCCAGTTACCGCGAAAGAACACGAGGCCATTGGGATCGTTCATGAAGTTCTGCGGCGGCGTGAAGTGGTAACGCGGCCGGGGAAATCCCGCGTCCGCCTGCGCCGGTGTGCTGATCGCCAAAGCCGGGGTCACGAACAGCAGAAAAAGTGTGAGCCGCAGGGCACGGCCACACGTCGGCAGGTCAGCGTGATAGCCAGCGTCGTTATCGGCCATGGTGGACTGTTGCACGCCCTGGGGGGGCGGTGAAATATCTTCTCGTTCGAACAGCGACGCCGTAAAACTGATCTGCGGGGGTTGGCGCAATCATCGGCACCCACGGGCGCACGGGCATGTGGGGCAGCACGTCGTTCACCAGATGCGCCGGGGTCTCGTTCATGCGGCGCGAATGAAGGACGGAAGGCCGTCACCGGGGGTGGCATCTCGCACCTCGGCCTCGAACCGTCCGAAGTGCTGCTGGACCGTGCGGTACAACAACGTTTCCTCGGGTCGACGGCGTTCGTGGCCGACCAGTGTGGCCGAGAAGCAGGGGTGAAGGGCAGCGAGCACCCCGGGTCATTGTTCCTTCGCTACTCAAGCTGCCCTTTTCATCTGCACAACGGCAGCGACCTGGCCACTTCGTGACGACGATGTTCGCGGACGTACCCGTGTACCTGAAGCCTAAGGACCGAAATTCCACCGCCTTCTCAATGGGGTCCTCCTTGGTCGCCCGGGATGCTGTGGTGGTTCCCCTCATCGTGGCGCCCCAGGGCTTCTCGACGCGCGCGCAGGGGCACGTACGCGCGTCGTTGCGGGAAGCTCATGGGGTTGTTGCGGTGGTGGCACTTGTGGATCTTGTCGAGGACACGGTTCAGGTGCTGACCCCCAACCAGCAGGCCGACGACGCTGCCGAAGATCTGCTGGCTATGGTGCGCGGGTTGCTGTGAACCGACTACGCGCCGGGCAGCGATGGGTCTGCCCGCCTTCGGCCCGGAAGGCCGCGTGCGCGGATTCACCCCCACCGACGGGCATGTGGCGAGGTGGATGACGGAGATAGCGGCTGGTAAACTAACGGCAACATCAGAGGGCTCTCTTTGGGCGCTTATCGTTCTAACGTCTTGGTCAGCTCCTTGATGAAGTCAATCAGGGCGCCAGCCCGTTGGAGTCGCGTTCCAATCAGCCCCGCCAAAGGCAAAAGGACGTAGCCTGCAAGGCGGGTGGTTAGGCCCAAGGTGGGGGTAATCTTACCTGCTTCTGTCTTGGCGATGGCGCTTAGGACTTCGTCGCGTTCAATGCCCAGGAGGACGCGCAAGGCAACCGCCACGACCAAGCCCACCGATACCAAGCCCGCCGCGGTCAGCGTTGCGGCCGGCTGAAAGGGATAGAGCGCCGTTGCCAGCAACGTTGCCAAACCCGACACCGTTGCGATCAAGACCATCGTGCGCGTTGAATCGCACATTAAACCCAGTACCTCGGCCATGCGCAGGGCCAGGAAGTCTTCCTCCAGGATCTCAACGTCGTTAAGAGGCTGCATGGCCGCGGTCCGCTGGGGCGCTGGCGGGCCGAAGGGTGATGAAGATGGGTTATCTGGGGATGTCTCTTCAGCGGACGGAAACCAGCGCCGGTCCAAACGCGGGAGAAGGTCAGCCAACGCTGGCAAAGCCGACAAGCCCAATTGTCGCTGTTTCATATGTAAGGCAACCTCGATGTGACGGCGGCCAATTTGACCCGGCACCGGCGAACGAAAAGTTTGAGCGACAGACATAGGCAGCCGCTTAAGCGCCGCCTGCGCGGGATGCAGAGCGAGCGCACGGGTGAAGTCCCTCAGTTTTTGCCACAGCGAGAACGCCCGCCAGGCTGCGGCTAATGTCAAAGCGAAGGCCAGGCCAAAGCAGGCGCTGGTCCCAGCATCAAATCCACGGCCCTCAAGACTGCCCAACTGAAGCGGACTGAAAAACAGGACGGCAAGGCCCAAGAACCCGCCTATCAGACAAATTTGCAGCAAAGAACCTGAAGCATCCTCCGCGAAGTTCTCCATGGCCTTGCGACAGTGCGTGAAAGAATCAGCCGACCAGTGCTGGGCCTGTTCTTTCAACGCGGTGGCGCGTCGGATGACCAGCAGGCGCAAAAGACATGCCATATAGGTCGCTGCCCCCACCATGAAAAGGGGGAGTGTCGGCGTCAGTCCGACGCCCGGATCCATGGACCGCAAATAGAAGAAGTATGCGTGGCCGTCGGGCTGCTCGACAATGCGTGTGGGGGGCAGGAGGAAGATCGCGGCGACCATGAACAGGCAAAGAATCAGCTGAGTCCACACCGATCCGCTGCGCCAGAGGGCCCCTGTGCTGGATTGCCACGGGGATCGTCCCCACAAACCTGCGGCAGTGGCCAGCAGGCCCGCGACAACCATTGCAACGGCCACGGCAAGAACCAGACAGTTCAGAATATCTGCCGCTTGCTGCAGAGGACCTGGGTCCAATACCTCGATTCCCACAAGCTGATGAGGCAAGCCAAAAATCTTCGCCATGACCACCGCCGTGATTGCCAGTGACCACAGTCCCAGCAAGGCCACGCGGTGCTGCGGTTCCTTCGCATCCAGGGCGAAATGCGACATTGGCTGGCTCTTTTGCAGCGAGGGCTGCATGCGGTAGGTGACAAAGAAGAAGGCACCGCGCATCCAGGAGAATCGGGCGATCAGAGCTGCTAGGTTGCCCAGGGACAACAGAAATACCGCAAGCAACCCCAGCAAAGCCATGAAGCCCGACTGGATACGCGGGCGGGGCACGCGGAGGCCGCCGGAGTTGGAGAGATCCGCAAAAACGTAGGGATCGGGCGTGGTGGTTGTGCAAGGCGGGTTTTGCAGCTTCGGACTAAGACTGGAGGGATAGACAGCAAGCGGCCAAAGCCGCCCCGCAATGACGACACTGATCCAGGCCGATGGTCCCAAAACAGGCGCCGGACAAAAGGGCGACACATAGTCGAGCATCCGTGTCGTGAGGGTTGGGGCCAAGGTGGTGTCAAACCTTGCAATCAAAACGAGCGTGGCGTTGAACACGCCCTCGGCACCATCGGTGGGGAACTGTTGAAGGGCGCCGCCGGAATCGTCGGCCCACAATTGTGTTGAGGGGAATAAAGGGTAGGACGATGCCACGACTGTGCCTTCGAGGGCCTCACGCAGATCGCGGTCGGCAAGGTCAACGCTGCTTTCGTACAAATGAATTCGGAGATCCGGGGCGGATCGACGCAGCTCCGTGACCAGAAAAATCTTATCTTGGGTGGACGTTGCCAGAACGCCCACGTGACGGACGCCGTGACGAGACAGTGCGGAAAATGTGTTTTCCAAGAGCAGGCGTGTCTTGGCCGCCGCCAGAGAGTCGAAAGGTTTCGGAAAATCGGGATTGACGGGTGCGCGGCTTCCTTTTTCACCGTTGCCTCTAAGCACGCCTATGTGAAAGGGAAACGGGATCTTGATTCCCTTGTTAAACGCACGCGCGCCTCTGGGTACGACTTCCGAAGAGGCCACGGCGTTGCCGTAGTCAGTGCTGGCTTCAGTGAGCTCAGCTACTTTGCTGTCAGGAACGTCCAGTCGTTCGCTTAAAAAGCGGTGCATGCCGGCCACCAGGAGATCGTCCGGTAGAACCGTCGCATGAAACGTGCTGGTCTTAAACGATTCCGCCAAGTCTGCAAGTATGCCTTGGGTCTGACGCCGCGTGGCGCTTCCGGAGACTGAGAAGAGGTCGCGCGACGCGCAGAACTGCGATTCCAGGCACCACGATCGCAGCTGTTCCTTTAAAGAGACGGCGGTGCCCGAGAAGTACGGGCCGAGCAGCAACAGGGGTCGAACAGCGGGGGCGCTGTGTCCGCGCTGGACGATCTGTTTGAAGCTATCGAGCGCATGGTTAAGGGCCGCCTCATCAACGCCGCTGCCTAGGTGCTCGCCTACAATTAAAAACAGCAGAAGCTCTACATCTACTGTCTTGCCATCGCGGCGCATGAGCAACCAGCCTGATTTTGCCGCAGATTCCGGTGTCACCGCCGCATCCCAGGGGAAGAAACGCTGGTGAACGACATAACGTTGGCTTTGCGCCGCGCGGAGGATAGCCTCCACGCCACGATCGAATTCCGCTGGGAAACCTGATGATGCGGGATTCGGCAAGGTCACGAGAACCACGTTCAAGGGATATTTCAGCCGATCGGGCCGGATCGTTGAGGATTCCGAGGGCTTCGCAAAGGCGCCGGGGAAGGATGCTTCGAGCTGACACTCCAGGCTCTCCGCGCACCTATAACCCTTGCCGGTCGCAGCAGCCGCAGACCCACCTGGGTCAAGGGTGGCCGACGAACCCGCCTCGGAAGAGGGCTTGGTCAGGGCTGAGGCAGGTGGAGGGTCCAACGGCGCCACGGTTGGTGAGCTTGCGGCTGTTGCCGTGGCGTGATGCCAAGTCGTTTTGGCCCCCATGGCCGCCAGTCCCACCACTACGACGACCACGATGTTCTTTCCGTCCATGGGTGCCCCTTCGCAACGAGCCGCCGTCGGAATATTCCACGTCCGACGCCGCGGTGGGAAGGGTTTGCGTTGGGGTTCGAGGTACAGATATCGGGGTGGCAGCTGAGATGCCGGGCCAGAGCATAGGTAATTCGAACAGTTTTGTCCGGTTGCGCCAAGACCGATAATGCCTATGTCTTGCGTAAAATTCGCGCCGCCCACGTCGTGGGCACCGCGGCCTCGAACGGTCCGAAGTGCTGCTGGACCGTCCGGTACAACAACGTTTCCTTGGGTCGACGGCGTTTGTAGCCGACCAGCCTGGCCGAGACGCAGGGGTGAAAGGCAGCGAGCACGCCGGGTCATGGATCTCGCGGACGTACCCGTGTACCTAGTCCTCCTTGGTCGCCCGTGATGCTGCGGTGGTTCCCCTCATCGTGGTGCCCCAACCAGCAGTGCGGCTATGGTGCGCAGGTGCCTGTGATCTGACTACGCGCCGGGCTTTGGCGGCTCGGGCAGTTTTTTCACGAACTCCATCGCAAGGCGTAGGCGCCGACGCACCAGATCCTTGCCAAGCACGGAAACGGTTTCGAACAGGGGCGGGGTGGCCTTGCGTGCGGTGGCACCTAGGCGGGTCAGCATGAAGACTTCTTTGGTCGAATACCCGGTTTTCTCGCAGAACCCACGAAAACCGGCTTCCAACCCCGCGGCGGTCCAGTCCCGGTGACTGTCCAGCGTTTCAATCAGTTTTTCCAGAATGTCAGCGGTTTCTTTGGGGGTGCGGCCTTTGGGCAGCAGATCTTTGGCAACGGCTGCGTGATCAACGTCGCCCGCAAAGAAAAATTCGGTCATGGGAACAAATTCATCGAGGCGCTGAATCCGTTCGCGGACAAGGGGCACCAGGGACTTCAGAAAATCATCGGAAAAACGCCAGGTGCGCAGGCGTTCGACGACTGCCGCATCGGGCAAGGCACGCAGATAATCGGCGTTCATGGCCGACAGTTTCACCAGATCGAATACCGGGCCACCCAGGCTGACGCGATCCCATGTGAATTTTTCGATCATTTCGGCCAGATCGAATTTTTCGCGGTCGCCAGAAATGCTCCATCCCATGGTGCCCAGGTAATTCACCAACGCTTCGGGCAGGAACCCCGAGGCGCGATAGTAGTCCAGTGACACCGGATTTTTTCGTTTCGAGATCTTGGATTTGTCCGCATTTCGCAGCAGCGGCATGTGGATGAATTCTGGCACTTGCCATCCAAAGGCCTGGTACAGCACCACATGTTTGGGCGTCGAGGTGAGCCATTCTTCGGCGCGAATGACGTGCGTGATGCCCATCAGGTGATCATCGACCACGTTGGCTAGATGATATGTGGGGAAGCCGTCCGTCTTGATCAGGACCTGATCGTCGATCTGGGTGTTCTCGAACGTGACGTCGCCGCGCAGTTTGTCGGTGATGACCGTGGTGCCGGTGCGGGGCATGGCCATGCGGATGACGAAGGGCTCTGTGGCGGCACGTTGATCGGATTCTTCGCGCGAACAGGTTCGGCACAACCCGTCGTATCCGACGAACAAACCCTGACGACGCTGATCGGCGCGCAGGGCGTCTAGGCGGTCAGCGGTACAAAAACATCGATAGGCCGCGCCTGATTCCACAAGTTTGCCCACTTCGGCCTTGTAGATATCAGCCCGTTCCGATTGCCGATAGGGTCCGCACGGACCGCCAATGTCCGGGCCTTCGTCCCATTTCAGGCCCACCCAGCGCAGCGCGCTTAGGATCGCGGCTTCAGATTCCGGCGTCGATCGTGTGCGATCGGTGTCTTCGATACGCAAAAGGAACTGGCCGCCGTGTTTCTTGGCGAACGCATAATTGAACAGGGCGATATACGCGGTGCCGACGTGGGGATCGCCGGTTGGAGACGGTGCGATGCGAACACGGACAGACATGGTTAAACCTCGGGGGCGGGTTCATACCACGGTCTTTTGCACGGGCCCCTGGCTAGCCGCTGGAACGTCCTGGGGGCATGCCGGGAAGGGCCATGCGGCGCCGGCCGCCCGGGATCGCTGCGGCTTCGGGGTTGTCGTTCGCAACTCTTTTGTGGGAAGGACGTTTGTACACCCGCGTTTTGTTGGGCGTCGCCACGGGATGGGAAGGTGCCGGTGTCGGGGAAACCATTTTGATAGGCACGGTTGTGCGTTCTGGCGAGGTTCGCGGAACGGGCGGGGGCCCGACCCGCCCTGAGGCCAACGATGTATCAGGATCCAAAGGCGTGACGGCGGGCTCTGGGATTGCTGCACGCAACCAGGCCTCGACCGGCGCTATCGGCGCGTCCATCAGGACTTCGGCCATGGTGCGCAGCGCACGGGCTTCATCGCTTTGCGCTTGGCTTGGCCGCAACACAGACGGGCTTCCCTCGCGGCAGGCCTCAGCCACTTTCGCGCTGATGGGCAGCCATCCCAGGATGGGCGCCTCTAGCCCTAGGTACTCGTTCATCATCCTGCCCAGCGCGTGAAAGATCCCCACCTGGCCCGGCTCCTGCACCAAATTGCCAACCACGCAGGCCCCAAAACTGGACTGGATGTCGCGTATCCGGGCCGCGAGGTTGGGATCAAGGTCTCTGATCCGCACGTCCCTATCGACAGCCTTCTCGCCCTCGGGCATGGCCGCGGGGGGATCAAGAAGCCGCGTCGGGGTCGCCCCCAATTGTGCACGCAGAAGCCGCCCTAAGGCCGCCCGCAACAGCCCAAATGATTCATGCATCGATGCGACCTGCGGTGTGGTCACGATCACCCGATGGGCCCCCAACTGTAGGACATCCAGTATCCCAGCTTCACCGCCCGCCCCGACATCGATGATCAGCACATCGCCCGGCAAGGTCTGCAGCGCCCGCAGGGCCCGAAGTGATTCGCCGGGTGCAAGGCCAACCCGCGCGGCACCTTGGCCCAGCAGCAGCCGCACCCCTGGTGCCTTTGTCGCGACCAGGGCTGTCGCCCCGCCTGGGGCTAAAAGTGCCGACAAGGCGGCCCCCGGAACCACGGACGACGAATCGAGGTCTGCGACGCCCAAAAGCTGATGCTGGCGCGGCGCGAGGGGGTCCAGATCGACCACCACAACCTGGCGTCCGCTTTGGGCCAGCGTGACGGCCAAATTGGCCACCACGGCGCTTTTACCCACCCCACGTCCCCCACCCACGGTGATGATCCGGACCGGCCCTTTGCTAGTATGACGCGTATCGCTCACAACAACATCCTCACCCTGAACCTTCGTCGGTCACCCTGGGAACTTGAGCCTTCGGGGTAACCCTGCCATCGTCCTACACCATGCCCAAGTCGCAGTGGATTCTAGGGATTTCGTCAGTTTTTTGGGTTGCAGCGACCTTCGCGCGCGCGGCGCCCGCGCCCGATCCGGCCGTGCCGAACGCACGTTTGGGGATTTACGAGGTACCGATGCGTAGCCTTATCGCCGCGCACGCGCGCGCCGATCGTTCAGAGCTGGCCCGTTTGGCGGCACGCATGGGTCCGTCGCGGCTGGGGGTGGCGCTGGGCGACCCGGATAGCGACCTGGTCCGCGCCGCGCTTGAGGCGACCTCGACCCTGCCCGCGGGGGTCTTGTTGATGCAGGACGTGGCTCGTGTGGCCGCGGGCGTGCCCACAGGGCCGTTGGCCACTCCCGATGACATGCCCCCGGCAGCAGGTCTTCCCCAATTGGCGCCTCGGGCCTTGGCAATTCTGGGGCGGCTTCTTGGCCAAGGCCCGGACGGGATCTTGGCCGATTTTGAATTGCCCTGGGACGTTGTGAATAACGCCTGCCGCGTCCTTCGCCAGCGCGCGACGCCCGCGACGTCCGACGTGGGGGTGCGGGCCGCTGCCATCGAGGCCCTAGGCGAAGCTGCGGCGACCTGTCCTGCCAGCCCGGCCCTGTTGGCTGAATTGGGGAAAGATTTGGACCCAGCGATCCGCCGCGCGGGTTGGATCCTAACCGGGATCGGCGGCCGGCGTGCCGACGTTCCGTCACTCGCCTTTGATGATGTGGTTCCTCAAGTTGCCGGGGCCGCGGCCGCCGCCGCCTGCACCCGCGAGCTGCGCGAAAAAAAACCTTGGACGGCGCTACCCCTGGGCAAGGCGCTGCGCGCGGCGGTCGTCGCAGACGTGGTTCCTGCTGAGGACGTCATAGATCTGCTGCCATGCCTTGGCAGAATGCCCGGCCCCGAGGCCCCAGCGTTGCGGGCCGAATTGGCCCGTCGCCCGGGGCCGGTGGGGGACGTGGCCCGCAGACTGGCCAAACCAGGTTTGCCTTGACGACCACCCCTTATACACTTGGTCCGGGTTAAACTCGTCCTGGGAGACTATCGATGCATTTTCCTCGTTCTTCGGTGCTGATCCTATTTTTTGGGGCCTGTTCCAGCGGGTCGGGTGGCCAGGAAGGACCCATGGGGACAGGCGGCCCTATGGAGGCGCAGGGAGGCACGACGGCCCCCGGCGGTCGGGGGGGTGGGGGGGTGGCTGGGGGTGTTGGGGGCAACCCGAATGTCGGCGTTGGAGGTTCGGGTGGATTTGGCACCGGCGGGGATCGAAATCTGGGGGGCGCACCGGGGGCGGGCGGAAAATCGGGGCCGGGCGGATCGGGGATGGGTGGTTCCATCGATGGGGGGGGCCTCACTGTTCCTGACGCGGCCTCGTCGGGGCGCCCGGCAGGCACCGTGCCGTTGCTGGTGGCGTCCGGTAGCAAGGGTAGGACTGCCATGTCTTGCGATGAGGGACTGACCTGGAAGGCACAGGATTTTCCAGGTGTGGCCGATCCCGCCGAGCTGATCGAAAAAGGACTGGCCTTTGGTCATGGGGTTTTTATGCGCATCGTGGGATGGGGCGCCCAGTGCTCGTTCATGCGCAGCACCGACGGCGTCACCTGGCAACGTCTGGTGATGAAGGACGTGGGCCTGCCGGGTATGTCTGAATGTGGCGGCGTCACTTTCAACGGTGAGGGTTTCACGATGGTTCACTACACAGGGGTGACCTACGCATCTGATTTTGATGGGTTGAAATGGAAACCCGTTGGCAAGTTTAATAACTCAATGATCCGTTCAGAACACGTTCGCGAGGTGGTCGGCAATGGGCCCTCGCCGGGCATAGTCCTGGCGGGTGGGGCGAACCAGCCGGCGGGCCTAGAGAAAAATCCGCCCCACGTCAGTGTCGATGGCGGCAAGACCTGGAAACTGGCGACGGGTTGTTCCACGTTTCATGCTCTGGGTGTCGGCGAGGATGGTGGTGGGGCGTTGGGGGCTGGGCGTTTGGTCTTTGTCGGGTACAAGGGAGAAGTGTGCACCAGCACCGATATGGCAACCTGGACCGAAGCTCAGGTTCCGACCGAGGGATCTTTAAGCGGCAAAGTCTCCTTCGATGGGACCCAGTTCTGGGTGGCCGACGGCGGACGGGTTCTGGTCAGTCCTAATGGCGTGGCCTGGACCGAAAGAAAATTGCCCACCGGCCTCAGGCTGCATGCGGTCGTCCGCGCCCCTGGAGGCGCCTGGGTCGGCCTGAACCGTACCGCTTCAACCTTTTTCCGCAGCATGGACGGCCTGACCTGGACACCCGCGACAAGCCCGGCCCCCGGCGGCACCATGTACCGGTTGATAGCAGGCTACGGGGTACCATCCCCCGGTTGTCCCGCGCGTTGACAGTTTGGTGGCACCACCCGAACAACCGGGCTAGATCCAGAAGTGATGGAAATACCCCAGTTTCACGCGACGACAGTTTTGGTGGTGCGTCGCGATGGCAAGGTCGTCATTGGTTCGGATGGTCAGGTGACGATGGGCCAGACCGTGGTCAAGGGCACCGCGCGCAAGGTGCGGAGGCTCCACGACGGTCGCCTTGTGGCAGGGTTTGCCGGATCCGCAGCCGATGGCCTGACCCTGTTTGAAAAATTCGAGGCCAAGCTAAAGGACACGGGCGGCAATTTGGTGCGGGCGGCGGTAGAACTGGCCAAAGATTGGCGGCTGGATCGGGCGTTGCGCCGGCTTGAGGCCCTGTTGTTGGTGGCGGACAACGAACGCATTTTATTGATCTCAGGCACGGGCGATGTGATCGAACCCGACGGTGACGTTGCCGCTGTGGGATCGGGCGGATCGTTTGCGCTGGCGGCGGCCCGGGCCCTGCTGTCGGCGACGACGTTACCCGCGCGTGAGATCGTGGAACGCAGCCTGAACATTGCGGCCGACATCTGCGTGTATACAAATCACAACCTAGTCTTCGAGGAGCTGTGACCGTGGCTCAGCCGCTGCGTCTTGATGCCCTGACACCGCGGGCGATCGTCGAAGAACTGGACAGGTACATCGTCGGGCAGCGTGCGGCCAAACGCGCGGTGGCCTTGGCGTTGCGGAATCGTTGGCGGGCACAACAGGTGCCCCTTCCGATGCGGGATGAAATTACACCCAAGAACATCATGATGATTGGGCCCACCGGGGTTGGCAAAACCGAAATCGCGCGGCGTTTGGCAAAACTGGCTAGCGCCCCGTTCATCAAAGTTGAAGCGTCGAAATTCACCGAAGTGGGGTACGTCGGCCGCGACGTCGATTCGATGGTGCGCGATCTGGCTGAAACATCGGTGGCGCTCGTGCGCGCCGAAGAACGCGAACGGGTGCGGCCCCGCGCCCGCGACAACGCCGAAGAACGATTGCTTGATGCTCTGCTGCCGCCCACGCGCGGGGCCACACCTGCGGCGGACACATCCACGCGCGACAGTTTGCGGCGGCTTTTGCGTGAAGGGAAACTGGACGATCGCAGCGTCGAGATCGAGACCACCGATTCACCCCCGCCACCCCCCGATATGTTTCAGGGCACGGGGATGGAAGACATGGTTGCCAATATCCAAAACATGATGCCCGGGGCGCGCAAGCCCAAACGGCGGCGAATGGCCGTGCCCGAAGCCCTGCTGGCGCTGGTGGAGGAAGAAGCCGGGAAATTGGTGGATATGGACCTTGTCACCAAAGAAGCCATGAACCGTGCTGAACGCAGCGGCATCATCTTCATTGATGAAATCGACAAGGTGGCCGGGCGCGAAGGCGGCGGCCGCGGGCCCGATGTATCGCGCGAGGGCGTGCAGCGCGATCTGTTGCCCATCGTTGAAGGGTCAACGGTATCGACCAAATATGGGCCACTGAAAACCGACCACGTGCTGTTCATTGCCGCAGGTGCGTTTCATGTGGCCAAGCCCAAGGATCTGATTCCCGAATTGCAGGGCCGTTTCCCAATCCGCGTGGAACTAGAAGCGCTAACGGCTGAAGATTTTGTTCGCATCTTAACTGAACCAGAAAATGCGCTGACCCGGCAATACACCGCGCTTTTGGCAGCCGACCAGGTCACCCTTGAATTCCAGCCCGACGCCGTCGCAGCCATCGCGGCCATCGCTGCCGACGTGAACGCCCGCATGGAAAACATCGGCGCGCGGCGGCTGGCCACCATCATGGAACGGCTGCTGGATGAACTGTCGTTCGAAGCATCAGAACTGGGCGCCCGCACGATTGTCATCACCGCAGCGTATGTGCAACAACGGTTAGACGGGGTCCTCAAGGACGAAGATCTGTCCCAATATGTGCTTTAGCAAAAGGATCCATTCGTCATGAACGCCGATGAACTCCGGGCTCGGCAGGCCCCGCTGAAAGCAAAATATAAAGACGACAAGGCCACTGCGGTGGTTCCCTTTAGGGCCCGCGTGGTGCTGGATCAGGCCGCGATCTTGGGGCACCTTGATCCTCCGCCCAGACCGGCCCCGTTTGGCCTTCATCCCGCTACAGGTGGCGACGGGCGCGGGCGTTGCCCAACCGACGCCTTGCTGGAATCATTAGCAGGTTGTGCGGCCTTGACCCTAGGGGCCGTTGCGACAGCGCTTGGGATCACGCTGGAAAAAGCCGCCGTCGAGGTGCACGGCGATTTGGATGTGCGTGGCACTCTGGGCGTCGATCGCGAAACCCCCGTCGGATTGCCGGAAATGCGCGTCCATTTTGTACTGCAGACCAGCGCGGCCGACGACCAAGTGACCAAATTATTGTCGCTGGTCGAACGGTACTGTGTCGTGTTCCAGACCCTGCAAGGTGGCGTGCGGATTTTGACGTCCTTCGCCCGGAACTAGCCTGTGCCTAACGGCGCGCTATGCTGCTGTTTCAGTCCTGGAGGGCCGTATGAAACGCACGTCGAATCTGTCTGGGTTGTTCTTGGTGGGGCAGCTGCTGTTGGTAGGGACGGCGGGCGCCGCGGGTCGGGTGGTTGTGCTGCCGGTGGTTCTGGGCAATGCCCCGGATCCAGCGTCGAACTTGGTACAGGCGCTGGCCGAAGGGTTGCGGGCGAACCGCCAATGGACCGTGGCCGAAGGCGCGGGGTTACAGGCCTGGTTAGCGGACGCCGTCGCCCTTTCGCCCGAAGCCATGGTCACCCTAACCGTCAAGATCGAAGAAGCCGTCGCCAAAATGAACGGCGCAGCGGCCGACGCAGCCTCGATTTTTGAAGCCGCACGGGACGAAATACTGGCAGCCCGCAAAACCGCCCCGTTGGGTGACAAAGGTGAGGCCTTAGGGTATCGGGCCAGCGCCCTTTGGGTCACGGCCCTGGTTTTGGCCAACGAGGGCGACAAGGCTAAGAAGGTGGCAGAAGAAACCGGACTTTTGTTCCCCGGGCGCAAGGCCGCCGAGGACGAGAAAATTTCCCCCGAAGCGCGGGCGTTGCTTGCAACGCCGAATCCCGGTCTTGGTGGGAAATTGACCTTCAAAACCCGGCCAGAGGCCTGTGAGGTCTTGGTCGGCGGGTTACCCGTGGGGAAGTCCCCCGTGGACATTGCCGTTCTTCCTGGCACCACATACCACGCGCAGGCCCGCTGTGAAGCCGCCGCCGCAGCGTCAGATCCCAGTTCCAAGCCCGCGTTGTCTTTCGTCAAACGTGTCGGTCTTCGTCCTGATGAATCCGCGCGCCAGGAACTGCTAGACGCCGAATTCGAACGCATTTTCCAGGCTGAGGGTGGGGCACGTATCCGGTTTGCCTCCACCGCAGAAAGAAAACAGCTTGAAGAAAGTTATGTCCGGCGACTGGCCGAACGATTTGATGCCGAAGCGATCGTGCTGGTTTCGGTGGGCGAACTGAAGGGTTCGGATTTCATGAAAGGACAGGTCTATTTGAGGTCAGGATTTTCGAACCGCGTGGGCGCTGTTCGGCTGGAAACGGAAAAGGCCAAATTGCTAGGCAACTATCTAGCGACAGGCAAAGAAAATCCGGGGGTCGTGCGACCCGGCGCGGCCTCCTTGGCGGACGATTTGGTGGCGGCGGCCCCCCAGGTTGTCGATCCCGATTCGCAGATCGACCCCTGGTACACAGACGTGCCTGCGTGGTGTTTGATCGGCGCGGGGGCTGTCACCCTGACCGCGGGGATCTGGGCCAGCGTCAAATCCGACAGCAAACTGTCCCAAAGCGAAGCCAGCCGGGATGATTTCGATCTGTCGCAGCGGCTGCGGCGGCAGGCAGGCAATTACAAATTTTGGGGGGGTGCAGGCCTGTTTGCAGGTGGCATGACGATGGTCACCGGTGCGGTGTTGCTGGCCATCCCCGAATACCGGAACAGCAGCACAGAATCGTTTCTGTTTTCGGCCGCCCCTGGGGGTGGATCTTTCGCGTACAGCAGCCGTTTTTAAGGGCTATGCCCGCGTGCTATGGAACCGCGACCATGGCCAGGATCAACGCGAATTATCAGAAGCTTCAAGCAGGGTATCTGTTTCCCGAAATCGGCAAGCGGGTGCGGACGTTTTGCGCCGCTAACCCGACCGCGAAGGTGATCCGTTTGGGCATTGGCGATGTGGTGTTGCCGCTGCCCACCCCCATCGTCGAGGCCTTGAAAACCGCCGCAGACGAAATGGCCCGACCGGACAGCTTTCGTGGCTATGGCCCCGAACAGGGCTACGATTTTCTGCTGAATGCCATTGCGGCCGACTACCGCGCCGCCGGAGCGGATGTTGCCGCCGACGAGATTTTCGTTTCGGACGGGTCCAAATGCGACACGGCCAATATCCAGGAAATCTTCGCCACCGACAGTGTGGTCGCCGTCACCGACCCCGTCTATCCGGTCTATGTCGACACCAATGTGATGGCGGGCCGCACCGGATCGGTTGATGCCCAGGGACGGTTCGCAGGCCTCGTCTATTTACCCACCACCGCCGAAAATGGCTTCGAACCCGCGCTTCCGGACAAACGTGTGGATCTGGTCTATCTGTGTTCTCCCAACAACCCGACAGGCGCTGTGATGTCGCGTGCGGCCCTAGGGCGGTGGGTGGATTGGGCCAAGAAAAACGACGCCATCATTCTCTTCGATGCCGCCTACGAGGCCTTCATCCGGGAGCCCGGCCTGCCCCGCAGCATTTACGAGATTCCCGGCGCCCGCGAGGTCGCTATCGAATTTCGCAGCCTGTCCAAAACGGCGGGATTCACAGGTACGCGCTGTGCCTATACGGTGGTGCCCAAAGAATTGGCGGCGAAAACCGAATCCGGCGACAAGGTGCTGCTACACGCCCTGTGGAACCGTCGCCATACCACCAAGTTCAACGGTGTGTCGTACCCTATCCAAAAAGCGGCAGCAGCCGTGTTTTCCCCAGAAGGGAAGGCCGCGGTGCAGGCCAATGTCGCGTACTACATGGAAAACGCCCGCCTGATCCGCGAAGGCCTGGGAAAAGCGGGCTACACGGTCTACGGCGGCGTGAATGCACCCTATAGCTGGCTCAAGATCCCGCCTGGGCAAACCTCGTGGCAGTTCTTCGATAAATTGCTGACCGAAGCCCACGTCGTCGGCACCCCCGGATCCGGCTTCGGATCTTGTGGTGAAGGTTACTTCCGCCTGTCCGCATTCGGCCTTCGCCAAAACGTCGAAGAAGCCATCGGCCGCATCCAGGAAAAACTCCCGGCCTAGGGCGCACGCAAGGATTGAACAGGGCTCAACTCAGCGTTTGGCGGCATGATGAAGCAGACCATTCAAACATCTCTGCCATTTTTAGACTCTCAGGACGAACTGCTCGACCTTAAGACCGCGAGCGAACGCCTTGGAATCTCAACGGCTACGGCGAGAAACTGGGTCAAAAGTGGAGTTCTGACGGTTCAGCCCACCCAAAGCGGCGATATGGTCTTTCACACGCAGCAGCTTAACAGTCTAAAAGACTCAATTAGCAGTGGCGGGAGTGGCCGGCTCCGAACGCGCGCAAACAAAAGGGCGAGTTGCGAAACCTTCGTACCCCAGGAGTATCTCGCTTCCAAGCCACTCATCCAAGAGATCGAACGATGCGTTCATTATTTCCGTGCTTCTGGTGCCAGTCTTAAGACGTTTCTAAAGCTGGTAGTGATCCAGATGTTCGCAGGAAAGGATCCCCGGCCCAGTATCGAAGCCGAACTGGACTGGTGGAGAGACGAGCCAGCAGCACTCCATTCTCTGCCCCAGCTGATTATTTCCGAAACGCACCCGGATTTTCTGGGATTGCTCTATCAATCACTTTTGGCTGAAGGCACAAAATCGAGCTTTGGTTCGTATTACACACCAGCCTCGATTGCCGAATCGATGGTTCGACTGCACACACGGCCAGACTCAATGTTTATAGACCCATGCTGCGGTACCGGGATTTTCCTAGTTAAAGCATCGCGCATCATCACAGAACCTAGGGCGGTATGGGGGTATGATATTGACGAGATTGCGGTTCGAATTGCGCGGATAAATCTCCTTCTGAGCTACCCGCATCACGAGTTTACGCCGAACATCCACCATGAAAACGGACTATTAGACGCAGGCGGTCGGTTCGACGTGGTCGCCACAAACCCTCCGTGGGGCGGTCATTTGTCGACGCAGGAATTGGTGTCTCTCAGGACTCGCTTCCATGCTGACGTCTCCGATTCGTTTTCCTTCTTCGTTTTGGCTGGTCTGAGACTGCTTAAAAATGGGGGGGGCCTGTCCATCCTACTGCCCGAAGCCTTCTTGAACATCAAGACTCACCGCAATCTCCGACGGGTTTTGCTCGAGAACGCAACACTCGATTCAGTAAGTAACTTGGGCCGAGTATTTCAAAACGTCTTTTCCAAGGTCGTGAGAGTTGATGCTTTCAAGTCCCGCCATTCGCAGAGCACAACTTTCATCGCCCGTCATGGCGTTTCCGAAGTCAGTGTTCTTCAAGAGAGTGTCCTTAAAGGCGAGGATTACATTTTCGATATTCGTTCGAGTCATGAGGAGCGAGAAGTGATCGATGCTGTGTTTTCTTCGGAGCACTTAACGCTCCGCGGGAACGCAGAGTGGGCTCTTGGTATCGTAACTGGAAACAATTCGCGCTTTGTTCTCGATAGTCCTGATGATGAGACGGAGCCTCTTTGGCTCGGAAAGGACTTGTGTCGATTTGTTGCGGACAAACCCGCCAAATACATTAGGTTCCAACCCGAAGCCTTCCAGCAAGTGGCTCCAACTTGGAAATACCGGGCTGCGGAAAAGTTGGTGTATCGCTTCATTTCGGATGAACTGATCTTCGCGTATGACGACAAGCAGACGCTCGTCCTAAACAGCGCGAATGTGCTGATCCCGAATCTGGAGGGCTATTCCATAAAAAGCGTGCTGGCGTTCCTAAATTCCCAGCTTTTTCAATTTGTTTTTGCGAGGCGATTCCAAGCGATCAAGGTGTTGAAGGGCGATGTTGAAAAAATGCCCTTCCCCCGAATCTCAAATACGACTGACCAAGAACTCTCTCGGCTGGTGGACATCATCTTGCGTGACCCCCCATCTGGGGTTTCGGCATACCGGGAAATAAATGCCTTGGTGATGGAAGCTTTCGCGCTGAACGCAAGTCACCGAAAGCACGTTGAAAGTTGCACCCAAGTTTCCCTCAAAGACATTGCCCATTGAAAACTTATGGTCACCTTCCCTTGGTGCGCATCACCTCGGCCAGCGTTTCACCGGAATGGCCCCCAGGCCGAACGATATGTTTCCTATCCCTGTCGCCCTTGTGTTCATGTAGGTCGTGTTCATGTAGGTCATTATAGGCCCAGGTGTGTAAGGGCCAAGGGAGTGAGCATATTGCTGAATCTGGATCGACCTTGGCTTGCACAGCTTGACAGGTGTAAGGCCGCGCCCGTAGCGTCCAGGGGCAATGGTGGGACGCGGCCTTAACCGGATCTTGATTGGCACGCTGGCGCTAGCCGTCTCGGCGTCAGGATCTCGCGTGGCGTGTGCCGGGCGGCATGATCCGTTCCTGCTGAATCTTTGCGACCAGCGCGCGGCACCGTCCGGTCAGCTTAACGCGCAGGTTCCTGAATGCTCCTGGGTGCGCCGCCAGCCGGGGTCCGGGCTGATTACCGAGGTGACACCCGATGGTGCGGCTACCGAACGGTTTCGCAGCCTCATGTCCGAATTGGGCGTCGTGGCGGCCCCACGATTGGTGATGCCTGCTGACACGTTGGGGTTCGCCGGATTTCAGATTTCGGGTGAACTGGGGGTCACCGGCATTTCCAATCGGGCCTCGTACTGGAATGGTGTCCAGGGCGTTGCCATCGAAAATCCGAATGCGAAGCGGCCATCAGGCTCGCTGACAACGCTGGGGGCTTTTGTGCGCAAGGGCATTTGGCTGGGCCTGCCTGCCTTCGAATTTGGCGCCGGGGCGGTCAACGTTTTGGAATCGCAGTTGGTATCGTGGCAGGGCTACGCAAAATTGGCAGTGCACGAAGGGTTTCACGGTTGGCCGCTGCCATCGTTTGCCGTTCGTGGTGCGGTTGCCTATCTAACAGGCACTGACCAAATTCGCATGACCGTCACGTCGTTGGATTTGATCGCGTCCAAAGGTTTCGGCGTGCGGGGTACGTTTCGGATGGAACTATTCGCCGGGACCAGTTTTTTGTTTATCAATGCATCAAGCGGCGTGTTCGATCTGACGCCCGCGTGTGATGCCGAATCGGTTCGCCAGGCGGGCCCCAACACGAACGTTGGTGGATCGTGCGCAAACGCCCAGCGTGGCACTGACAACGATCAGCGCGCCAATTTTAGCTTCCCCGAACAGGACGTCATCACCCGGCAGCGCTATTTCGCGGGCACAAAACTGAAGTTTGCCACCG
The DNA here is from genome assembly GCA_043754455.1 of Myxococcales bacterium. Lineage (GTDB taxonomy): Bacteria > Myxococcota_A > Polyangia > Fen-1088 > Fen-1088 > JAYUUT01. The sequence goes on along the minus strand of JAYUUT010000110.1, from coordinate 53,987 downwards.
TATTCCTGGCGGCATCACTGGAAACAGTTCCTGCGGGCAGCAGCCGCGATGGGAAGCGCCCCAACGGGCCTCGGGATGGAAGCGGTCGCCAAGACAGCCTGTCCCTCAGTGGCGGATTCGATTTTTAACAGCCATCCGCCTCACCGCCGTCGATTCCCGCATTTCCTTCCCGGGAGGTGCGGGCATGACGGCGGCGGGGGGCCCCGGAACGGTTAGGCCTGGGTCTGCAAGCCGTTGCGGATAATGCGCCGCAACCCTTCGACCGGAAGGCGGGGGCCGCGCTTCTCTTCTTCAAAGATGATCTGCGCCATTGTGGCGGCGGTCAGATCTTGCTGCGTGTTCTTGTCGATCACGCGGATTTCATCGCCATTTCGGATCAACCCTGCAATCTGCTGCAAGGTGACGTATCGGCTATCCGTGGTGTCGTAAAGCTTCCGGTTTGAGTAACGCTTGATTGTACGCGACATGAGTTTCGTGCCCCCTTATGTAATAGGGCGTTACGGTCTTAGTGACGCCCTAGGATGGAAGATAACATGGGTTCGCACCATGCGCCAACGTGATGCGCGGAACGCTGGCGCACATGACCTCAACCAGTGAAAACCCCGAAATCCGATGTGGATTTCTGCGGAGGCCTCGAAAAATGACCCGTGCGGACTAGGAAGATTTCGTAGTGCCGGTTTTCTCGGCGGTCTTGTCCGTGGCGCCCGCCACTTCGTCACCCTTCAGTTCCTTCTTTGGGGTGACGTCGATCTCGCCACCGGTATTAACGGCGCGTTTGAAATTCTTGATGGCGCGGCCCAGGCCGTCGCCTAACTGAGGCAGTTTGGTCGACCCGAATACGACAACGACGATAACCAAGATTACGATGAGTTCGGGCATTCCAAGACTGGGCATCTGACCCTCCTACGCGGTTCTATAGCATGCGGGGCAGGGGCTGGCCAAGGACGGGGCCAATAGAACCAACAGAAGGAGGCGAAACCAGAGGTTTTTTTGAGGTGTGACGGCAATTGACTAGGATACAGGGGGCAATGGCGTTGGGAATCCACAGATCTTTGATGGTTGCCCTGTTCTTGGGCACCGTTCTTCCAGCGCGTGCAGCCCCTGCCCCCAAGGGCAAATCGGATCAAGGACCCCCACCTTCTTCAGAACGAACCGCAGCCGAACGCCGGGCGGTTCGCGGCAGCGCGGTTGAACCGAATCAGACCGAAAGCGACGAGCTGCGGGAGGTGCGGCGTTTTGAAGAAGCGGCTTTTCCCCGTGCCTACGAGCCTCCCGTTGTGCAGGCCGACGCTGACGCAGAAGGGGGTGCCTTGCCTCCTGGTTTGCGCGGCTTGTGGTCGGGGACAGGGGACATCCCGGGCGAGCTGAAATCGCCCGGTCAGGCAAAGCCTCGTAGCAAAACGGCCCTCCCGGATTCGGCCTTCTTGCGATCGTTGAAGATGCCCGACCTTCCGATTCGCTGGGAGGCTTCGGTGTTGCGGTTTTTAGACTATTTCAAAAATGATCCCAAGGGCCGCGCAACTTTGGCCAGTTTGATGAAACGGATGGGGCGATATCAGTCCCTGTTTGAACGGATTCTGACCGAACGAGGGGCACCCAAAGATCTGATTTTCGTCGCGATGATGGAAAGCGGATTTCAGGCCAAGGCCCTGTCGAACAAGGCAGCCGGAGGGTTCTGGCAGTTCATGCCGGGGGTCGCGCGTGGGTATGGCCTAGACGTCGACTACTGGACCGACGCGCGCCAGGATCCTGAACGTGCGACCGAGGCGGCGGCAAAATATTTGGGCGATCTGCACAAGCGGTTTGGATCCTGGCATCTGGCGTTTGCGGCGTTTCATGCAGGATATGGGGCGATTCTGCGATCCATCAGCCGGTTCAATACCAACGACTACTGGGAATTGTGTAAGCACGAAGCGGGGCTTCCCTGGGAAACAACGACCTACGTGCCCAAGATTCTCGCGGCGGCAATTATCGGGAGAAACCGAGAGGCGTTTGGCTTCGATGACGTGATTCCAGATCCCCCCGTTGAATTTGACCGTGTGGAAGTGAAGCCCGGAACGACGCTCTTGGCCCTATCGCAGGCGGCGGGGACGACCATTGAGGCGCTGGCAGACCTGAACCCAGCGCTGCTGCGCCAGCGGACCCCGCCTGACAAGGGCCCCCAGGTGGTGCGGGTGCCTCCAGGTGGTGCGGGCGCGGCGTCTGCAGGTTTGCAGCGGGGATTGGCCGATCGCCCTCTTACGCAGGTGTTGCGTTTTGGGGAAACCCTGGACGACGTGGCGCGGGCCCGTGGGGTCGCGGTTAAGGAATTGCGTAGGCTCAATGGATTGAAGGACACGGCCGACTTGCGGGGCGGTACGACCATCGTGGTGCCGGCCGCCATGGGAGCGGCACCGTCGGCCTTGGCGCCGGAAGATGTGGAAGCGACCCTAGTTGCAGTGCCCGAGCGCACGATGGTCTATGCGGATCGTGAACAGGTGTTCTATCGCGCAAGGGACGGGGATACGTTGGAGGAAATTGCCGACGCTTTTGCGTTGCCGGTGGATGAAGTGGTGCAATGGAACAATCTGGATCCGGGCGCGAAGTTGCAGGGGAAGTTGGTGCTGCAGCTTTTCGTGAAGAAGGGCTTCGACCGGTCGGGCGTGTTGCTGCTGGACCCCGACAAGGTCCGGGTGGTGACGCTGGGCTCGGAAGAATTTCATGCGCTGGAAGTGGCCCGCCGTGGGAAAACCCGGCTGTCCTACACCGCCCGGACCGGCGACACCTTGGCCAAGATCGCGCGGCGCTATGGCATGGAACCGGCGGATCTGGCGCGTATTAACCGTGTGTCGGCCAATACCGAACTGGGGCCCGGTCAGACGGTCGTGGTGTATTCGCCGACCGCTATCCTGCCTAAAGAAGTGGCGGCCAACCGGGCGACGTCGTCCCGTCGCCCGGTCATCGCCTCCCCGGCATCCACAAGAAGGCCATCAATGCCGATAGCCGCGCGTGGCCTGCCACCACTGTCCACGCTGCGCAGAATGTCGCCGCCGCCGTCCTTGCCGAAAAAATCTGCGACCGCGGCAAAACCTTCGACACCCGCCAAATCCCGTCCGGGGCTAACGCCAAGGGTCCAGGGCTCACGCCGCTGAGGGGCTGAACCCTGAACGCTGAACACAGCATCCGGCTGGTTGTCGATTCCACGGACGCTGGCCTTCGGTTCGATGCCTTCTTGGTGCGCCGGGCGGGGGCGGTTTCGGGCGCCCAAGCGCGCCGATGGATCGACGCCGGACAGGCTGGGGTGCAGGGCGGGGGCGTCGCCAAAGGGACCCGGCTTCAGGCGGGACAGATCGTGGTGGTTCGGCGGGCCCCAATGGTGCTTGAAGCGCCTGCGTTGCTCCCCCCTGTGATCTTCGAGGACGAACACCTGATTGCCGTCGACAAACCACCCGGGCTGCCAAGCCATCCTTTGCGCGCGGGCGAGGGGCCCACAGCGGCGGGGGCGGTGGTGACGCTTTGTCCGGGGTGCGCAGAAGCGTCGGAGGACCCGCGTGAAGGCGGGATTGGACATCGATTGGACGCGGGCACAAGTGGCGTGCTTGTGGCCGCCAAAACCCGCACCGCGTGGGTGGGCCTGCGCAAGGCCTTGGCCGGTGGCGACAGTCAGAAAACCTATCTTGCCCAGGTGGCGTTTGAACCGCAGCCGGCGGTGCGCCCCCATGTGACCTGTGCGGATCAGTTGATCATTGTGACGACAGGAATAGGGCGCACCGGGCGACGGGGATCTCGCGTGAAGGTTTCGGGCGGACGGGGCGAACTGCCCGCCCGCACGGAGGTTCGGGTGGTCGCGCGCTGGGGGACAAGCAGCCTGGTCGAGGCCACCTTGGCGTCGGGCCGTACCCATCAGGTCCGGGTCCATCTGGCCTATCTGGGCTGCCCAATCCTCGGGGATGATGTCTATGGAGATCCCTCAGCGACGACGTTGGCCCTGAAATTGGGGGTGCAAGGGTTTCGATTGCACGCGGCGCGGGTCGCATTTCTTCATCCGATAACCAAGGCCCAGATTTTCATAACCGCGCCGCACCCTGCCTGGGCGCGAGGGGAATGAACGGGTAGACTGTGGCGATGCCCGAGTTGCGGCGGCAACATCGGATTGCCTATAACACGAATGTTCGGTTGCGCGCGTCCGGGCGCGACCACAGCGTTGTTGCGCACGTACAGAACCTAAGCGCACGCGGGATTTTCGTCACCGCGGCTGACATGCCCGAAGCGGGAAGCGACGTCCAGTGTCGGATCGACATCGCGGGGCAGGCACGTACTTTGCGCGGTCGGGTGGCCTGGGTACGACATTCAGAACTTAGCAACGTGGATGCGGTGGAAGAAAATCATTCGGGTGCCGGAATCGAATTTGTTGACCTAGGGGCGACGGATACCGATTTGTTGAAAGGGTTGGTTGATCCTATCGACGAGCAACGCCATCCGGTTGACGTGTCGTTTGAGGGCATGAAGGCACCCATTCGCTGCCACGCGATCATTTCACCTGAATCGCTTCAGATCACGACCAAACTGCCGTTTTTGCGGCTGGCTTCGCGGGTGAAGGTCAGCTTTACGCTGTCGGGGACGACCGAAGTTCGCGCGGGCACCCTAGGTTCCATCACCCTGGATGAAACGGGTGACGATGGTATCCCTCAGTTGTGTTTGAATGTCGCGACCCCACCTGAGCAAAGCGCGAAGGGGATCATCGATGTCGCCCCCGCCCCCCGGGTGAGCACCCCCGCCGAAGGGGTGCTGTTGTCCGAACCGTCCACCGTGGTTGAACCAGACGTGACGACCACTTCTGCCAATACCCCTATAAAACTGACGCCGGGCATGACGTTGCGGCGGGTGCCGGTGGCCGATCGCGATCGGACAGTGCGGATCGATCGCCCGGCGGGTGGCGACTTCGGCAAGCTGACGGGACGGCGATCGTCGGGGCAGGGCGGGTCGGTCACTGGATCTGGACAACCCGGTTGGCGCGCGTCCGCCACGGGATTCGTGATTGGAGCGGTCTTGGTGCTGGGGGCGGGCCTCGTGTTGCGACGCCGGGCCGTCGATACACCATCACCGCTGCCCTCCAGATCCGTAACATCGGTTGTGGCGGCCCCCGCGCCACCCGTGGCCGTGGTGGCGAAACCTGATCCGGTCGTGGCCGTTGCCCCCGCTTTCGCGGCTTCGGTTGCACCAGCCCCGGCGGCGGTGAAGCTGCCCCAGGGATTGGCTCTGGATGACCAGGGCGATGCTGCCAGTCTGTCGGTATCGTTTTCGGGTTCGGTACGCGGGGCCCGCCGTTACATTCTTGCGAATCCTCCGGGCCTGGCGATTCATCTGCCCCGGGCCCGCGCGCGCATCGAAACAGGCGTGTACAAAGTGAACGATCAGTTCACACAGCTATGGATCCGAACCCGTGGGACTGGCAGCAATCTGCGTTTCTTCTTCGACACCCGGGCCTACGTTGGCGAGATCAAGACCGATCGTGATACAGCGACGCTGACCTTGCGTCCGCGATAAATAGTTCAGGGAAATTCGACGAGTCCGGCTTCGACCAAGAGGAAGATCGTTCGCAGGAAGGTGAGCATTTCGTCGGGGGAAACCAGGCGCCCCATCCAGTCGCGTATGGTGAGGGAGCCATCAAGGACGTTCCAGATTTCACGTGGGGTGCCGCCTAGGCGGAAGGCGTCGGGGTTTACGCGCGCATTCGCGACGGCGCGCGGGCGGCGATCAATGACACCCGCAAATCGCCGTTCCAGGTATTCGTAGGGCAGCGTGGCCACACCAGCCCCCAGGATTTCAAAGGGATCGAGGCCCAGGGGAAACCCTTCGGTTGGGCTGTGGACGTCACGATAAAAGGTCACACGCCCCTGCACCCAGCCGAAAATTTCCATCACACGTTCACGGACCTGCTGGGACAACAGCCGAAATGCATCCAGGGGTCGGATGAGGCCCATAGCGACCAGCGTGTCGCCCAATTTTGTTGCCGATTGAGGCATCTGGGCCAAGGCGCGCTGCAAATCCTCAGGTTTGATGTGCCCGCGTGCAACCAGATATTCACCGAATCGTTCACTGCGCAGACTGGAAGATACGGATTCGGGCGATCCCCGCACGACGTAGACTTCTTTGATGTGGGGGGTCAGTTCAAACCGCACGAGCCCGGTTTCTGCGGCCACAGCCAGACCCGCGAAGACCCGCACCGGGCTGACCTGTGTGAGATCGGCCACGGTGTCAGGGGGCCGGTTGATGGTGGCAGGCACGAAGAGACCCAGTTCAACAGAAGCGCTGCCTGAAGCGGGGGCAGTCCTCATAGGGGTGGGCATACCCAGGGGCGGTGTGACCATTGAAAAGGCCTGAGCGTTAGGCGCGGGCGCCTTGGGGGAAGGAGGGGCGGCCCTGTAGTCGTCCAGAGAAACCAAGTTGCTAAAGTCTATGTCTTTCATCGCGGCTTCGACCCGCGAAGATTCATAGCTGGGAGCCGAAGGGGCAGGCGGGGCTGGCAAATCGGTATACGACGGCGGCTTGGGTACAGCCGGTGGCGCGACAGCGGGGCGGCGCGGTGGGATCGCGGCAACCGGAGGCCGTGGCACGGGCTGCGGGCCGTCGGCGGTGAAGGGCAGCGTGGGTCGGTATCGGGATGCCGGGGCAGGTGCTGGTAGGGAGGCTGGGACCAAATCGTCGTCCATGACGATGTCCAGGGGATCCCCGCCGCCTAGGTCGACGGCCCCCGACCCCGGGCTGCGCAGGGCACGACCGCTGGTTGATGAATCGGATTGCCCCGGGGGCGGCATGTCCGCCGCTTCGGGCGAGATCACGACCTGAGAGGGTGGCGGTGGTGGCGGAAATGCAGCCGCTGTGTGAACCGCCCCGGTTTCGCTGGTGTTCGTCACCACACTGTGGCCCACCCCCGAGGGTGGCTCGTTCACCCCGGTTATCGGCGTCCGAAGATCCCAGCGTTTGCAATTTTCTGTCAGCCGGGCGGTGGCGGCGGGATCCTGGTCAAGAAAATCGGCCGAAATGCGCCCCAGATCTGATGGGGAAACCCGAAATCCCCATTTGAAAATCTGTTCTGCCAAGGCGTCGCGAAAATCGGCCGCCGTTTGGAACCGATCGGTCAAACGTTTGGCCAGGGATTTGCGGACAATCTGGTCGACCGCCGGCGGGATGTCCCTGCCGTATTTGTCCAAGCGATCCAGGCGGCCGTCGCGGACCATCAAAAGGACGTCCAGATCGTTGGGGGCCGTGAACAGGCGTCGGCCCATCAACATTTCGGCCAGCAGAATCCCCACGGCAAACAGATCGCTGCGGCCATCGAGGGCGCCGCCCACGACCTGTTCGGGCGACATATACCCGTATTTTCCCTTCAACGTGCCCGCCTGGGTTTTTGATTCCCGTTCCTGGGCGTGGGCAATCCCGAAATCTCCCAGTTTTACGTCGCCGCGTTTTGCAATGAACACGTTCGAAGGCGAAATGTCGCGGTGAACAATTTTCATGGGCCGCCCCTCGACGTCGCGCGAGGTGTGGGCGTAGTCCAGGGCGTCCAGGATTTCCATCGTTATGAACATGGCCAGCGGAACCGGCAGCCGGACGTGTTTCCCGGCGGCGGCGCGCAATAGGGCCAGGGCGTCGAACCCGTCAACGAATTCAAGGGCGATATAAAGCTGGCCCTCGACCTCGCCGAAGTCGGTGACCTGAACGATTTTTGGGTGGATCAGCTGCGCGGTCAACTTGGCTTCGTCGATGAACATGGCGACGAAGGTCTTGTCGGCCGCCAGGTGGGGCAGAATCCGCTTAATGACCAGCAGCTTCGCGAAACCATGCGACGACATGATCCGGGCCTTGAACACCTCGGCCATGCCCCCCATGGCCAGCCGTTCGACCAAGGTGTAACGCCCAAATAAAGAGGGAAGTGAGTCTTTTCCCTCTTCGCGCATGTGCCCTTACTATAACACGCGTGCAAACGGAGTCGTAGCCTTCGCGTGTTTCGTAGTACGCTATGGGCCAAGAAATATGAAGACGATATCTGCCGGGTTGACGGACGTGGGGCGGCGTCGGCCGCACAACGAGGATGCCATGTTGTCGGACGACGATTTGGGTTTGTACATCGTCTGCGACGGGGTCGGCGGCAACGCCAAGGGCGAGGTGGCCAGCGCCGAATCCGTGGAACTGGTGCAGTCCTGGGTGAAACGGTGGCGCCGAACCATCGACGATTTCGTCGCGTCGCCCACCCCCGATTCCCGCAATCTGGTTCGCCGTATGCTGGAAAGCGCGGTCCAGTCGGCTTGTTATATGGTGTTCGGCATGGGGCAACAAGATCCCCGGCAAAAAGGTATGTCCAGCACGCTGTCATCGCTGCTGGTCGTTCCCCCCATCGGTTTTGTGGGGCAAGTGGGCGACAGCCGGGTGTATCTGCATCGCGATGGCAAGACGATCCAGATAACGGATGACCATACTTTGGTGAATTTCCGACTAAAGATGGGGCTGATTACCGCCGAGGAGGCCGAACACGCACCGGGGAAGAACGTCATCACCCGCGCGGTGGGGCACCAGGACTTTGTCGAGGTGGACACGTTCGAGGTGGAAACGCAGCCTGGCGACCGTTTCATGCTGTGTTCGGACGGATTGCACGGCTATGTGGAAGGGCCCGAACTGGATCCTCTGATGGTCGGGGATCGGGAACAGGTTGCGGCGCGCCTTGTGGCCCTGGCCAACGAACGCGGGGGCAAGGACAACATCACCGTGATTATCGCCGACGTTTTGTGATTCCGGGGTTGGCGGGTGCAAAAGTTTCCTCGGGAGGCCGCCGAAGTTATTGTGTCTTTGAGGAATCCCCACCGTGAGTGATGTCGTCCTATGCGCTGACAAATTGGCGAAGACATTTCGCATTGGATTTTTGCGCCGAAAAGTTGAGGCGGTGCGTGAGGTCTCCTTCGACGTGAAGCGGGGTGAGGTGTTTGGGTTCCTGGGTCCTAACGGGGCTGGAAAAACCACCAGCCTGAAGATGTTGATGGGCCTGGTATTCCCGGACAAGGGGCGCGCAGAGGTCTTGGGACGTCCGGTTCCCAGCACCGAGGCGAAGCGAAGGTTGGGTTACCTGCCCGAATCCCCATATTTTTATGAGTATCTGACGCCTGAAGAATTTCTGGATCTGGTGGGGGCGTTGTCCGACGTGCCCAGGGCGGAACGGCGGCTGCGGGCCAACCGGCTGATAACCCGGGTGGGGCTGGATCACGCCCGGGGGCGCCCGTTGCGCAAATTTTCCAAGGGTATGTTGCAGCGGGTGGGCATCGCACAGGCGTTGATGGGCGAGCCAGAATTGGTTGTTCTGGATGAACCTATGACGGGCCTTGATCCCCTGGGCCGCAAGGAAATTCGTGACCTGATCCTGGAACTAAAGCGTGAGGGGCGCACTGTGTTTTTTTCGACTCACATCCTTCCTGACGTGGAAATGACCTGTGATCGCGTGGCCATGGTATTTGCAGGGCGTACGACCGCTGTGGGGCCTTTGGGCAAGCTGCTGTCAGCGCGGCTGGTGTCGACCGATGTTGTCATGGTACCTGGTCCGGGGGGGCCACCCGATTTACCCGAAGGGGCCCGCACGCACGCCACGGCCGAAGGGTTGGCCATAGATCTGCCCGAATCCGCCGAGGTGGACGCCTTTCTGTCTGCGGGGATTTTATCGGGGGCGCGGATCATTTCGGTTTCGCCGCGTCGGGAATCGCTGGAAGATCTGTTCATTCGTGAAGCCCAGGCGGGCCGCGTGGGCGCCGCAAAGGAGGGCGCATGAGGCGGATCTGGGCGATTACGCGCAACACATTTCGCGAGGCCGTGCGGAACAAGATTTTGTTCAGCCTCTTGTTTTTTGCCCTCGCGATGATCGCCGGATCCGTGGCCGTGGCCCAACTCACCCTACATGAAGAGATCCGGATGACCCGCGACATGGGGTTGTTCGGCATCGACATTTTTGGCGTCATTATCGCCATATTTTTGGGCGTGAATCTGCTTTACAAAGAACTAGAGCTCAAGACGGTTTACACCATCCTTCCCAAACCTATCGACAGGTGGGAATTCGTTTTGGGCAAATGGCTGGGGATGCTGCTGACCCTTGGCGTGCAGATGTTCGTGATGGGCGGCTGTCTGGCCTTGACCTTGGCTGTGCAAGGGGCGTCTTTTGATCTACCGACCGTCAAGGCGGTGTGGCTGCTATATGTCAACGTGATCGTGGTCACGTCGATTGCGGTGTTGTTTTCGTCGTTTTCGACGCCGTACCTCTCGGGCCTGTTCGCCTTGGGCTGTTTTGTCGTGGGTCGATCGGTGCCCGAAATTCAGGCCTTGGGCAAACACATGGGCGGGGGCGCGAAAACTGTGATTGACGGGGCTGTCCGGGTGTTGCCCAACCTGAACCTGTTCTATCCTTCGGGTGCAATCGTGGGTGCTGAACATGTGTCCGTACATAAGGATCTCGTGGGTGCCGGATATATGCTGTCGACGACCGTCTACGGTTTGGGGTATTCGGCGGTGGTGCTGATCCTGGCGATGTTGATTTTCCGTCGCCGCGATTTTGTGTGATGCGTCCGCATCATGGGGGCCCCACGCGGCCGTGGAAAACCTGGCTTGGGGCCATGATTTTGGCGCTGTTGGTCGTTACGGGTCGTGTCCTGTGGGACTCACGGGAGGCCTTGCAAGCGGCCGAGGAGGCGGTCGCAAAAAATGACAAAAAAGGCGCTGCGCGGCACTATCTGCAGGCGGTTCGGATGTACGTACCGGGAAGCCCCTTCGTGCAAGGCGGGCTGCGTGGTTTGACGACCTTGGCTGCCCAGGCCCGGGCGGTGGGGGACAGATCGGGCGAACGGACGGCCCTGGAATCGGTCCGGGCGGGGCTTCTGGGGGCGCGGTCGTTATACGTTCCCCACGAGGACACCCTGCGTTCGGCCGACGCCCGGTTGGCGCAGTTGTATGCCGAAGGGGAAGCCCCCGATGTAGATCCGGGGGCTTCTTTGGCGGCGCGGACAGCCTGGCATGCAGCGCGTTTGGGGCTACGGCCAGGTCCTGCTTCAGGGGCCGTGGTGGCGGCCTTAGCGGGCGCCTGCCTATGGCTTTGCGCGTCAGTGCTGATGTTCCGTCGTGGCTTGGATCGCGATCTCCGCATCCGGGGTGGGGTAGCGGCGGCGGTTTTGGCGGCCTTCGTCGTGGGATTTGCCATGTTCGTGCTCGGGCTTCGCCTGGCCTGAGGGGGCGAAGGACATCAGCCCACGGACCTCAGAATGTGCTAGACCTAAGCCTGGTTTCCAGCCCATGGATGTCCGCTGCGAGCGTTGTCAAACCGAATACGAGCTAGAAGCGGCTAGCGTCAGCGAAGCCGGCACTCAGGTGCAGTGCACGACCTGTGGGCATACCTTTTTGGTCAAGCGGGGCGGCGGCCCGGCCGTTGGCTCAGAAGAGCCGCAATCAGCGGAATGGATGTTGGAAACCAGTGACGGGCAGGTCCACCGGTTCCGGAACCTGACGTCGCTCCAAAAATGGATCATTGAACGGAAGGTCACGCGGCAAGACAAGATCTCGCGCACGGGCCACGCCTGGCGGCGGCTGGGAGAAATCGTGGAGCTGGCCCCGTTTTTCGACGTGGTTGATGACGCGGATCGGGCCAGGGCGGCACAATCTTCGGCGGCGCATGACCTGGTTCTAGAGGCCGAGCAGGCCCGCCGCATAGGAGGGCGTCCCACCCCGACCCGGCCCATGGCGCCGCCAGAGCCGGTTCGTCGCGAAATCAACCCCGAGATGTCTCAAAGATCGCGCCCGTCGAGCGAGATAGAGCCCTTTTCCCGGCCATCGGATGTACAGACGTCGGTTGTGCGCGTGGGGGGATCGGGGTCTTGGGCCAAACTCCTGGTTGGGCTGGGCGTCGCAGCGGGCGTGGCCGTGGTGGGGATCAAACAACCCTGGAGAGGCCGCCATGATGCCGATGCGCATCGCGCCGGGACGGAGGTCGCCAAGGTCGCATCCCCTTCACTGCCTCTCATTGTACCAATGGATGCGGCTAGGTCGCCTGTCGTGGCTGTAGCCGCGCAGCCTGCCCAAGCGCCTGTGGCACAGGAAAAATCTGTAGCCGAAGCGCCTGTAGCCGAAGCGCCTGTAGCCGAACGGGTACAAGTTGGCGACAAGGCCGGGACTCCCGAGAAAATCCGTGACCCTGCGCGCGCCGCACCGGGGGGCGCGGGTCGATATGATCGACTCGTGGCAGACGCCGATCGGGCGCTGGAAAACGGCGCGGGTGCCAAGGCGATGAAACTGTACGATCAAGCGCTTGGGCTTAAACCAAACGGGGCCGAAGCCATTGCGGGCCTCGGCTACATCAACCTCGATCGAGGGCGGGCTGATATCGCGATTGGATATTTCGAACGGTCGCTGTCCCTGGCGTCCTATCCGCCTGCCATCTTCGGACTGGCTGAGGCCCACAGAAGCGCGGGCGATAAGCCGCAGGCGGTTGCGGCCTACCGGCGGTATCTGGCGGCGTCCCCCGGAGGTGTGGATGCGCCCGCCGCCCGCCGCCAGATCAAGGTTCTTGAAGGCGCCCCGCCTGCGGCCGCCGCCGCCCCAGTCCCCGTTGCCCCTCCTGCCGATCCGAACGCAACGCCGCCCAGCCCGGCCTCGGTTTTGTCAGAGCCTTCCAAGTAGCTGTCGCGCGACACATTTGCTAACGCGGCCTGGGTTTAACGAAGCGAAGGACCGGGCCGATGGCAAGAATCAGGGGACCTTGGGCGTGGAGCAGGTCACCGTCGATGGTGTAAGGCCAGACGCTGTTGTGGTCGGGGGAAATGACTAGTTTGGTGCCAAGAGCACTGAACGCGCGGCGGGTCGAGATCCCACGTCCTCGCCAGACGGCCCATAGATCTAGGCCAAGCCCCGCAGCCCCGGCCGTGATGCCCAATACCGAGAACCTGTCGGGATCCTCGTCGGCCCGGTGGTTAAGTTTGAAACCAAGTCCCACTTCTCGCACCGTGGATGCGCTGAGGGCGCTGAGGCTTTTAAAAGGCAAATCGCTGTTGTCTAGGGTGAATCGTCCCGCGAAGCGGGCGAACATGCGCCTTGCGTAGGCACCGCCGACGATGCCTGAGAAAAAAGCCCGGGCCAGAATCCACAACGCCCGTCCGGGGCCATAAGATCCCGTGCCGTAATACCGTTCGAGAAAGTGTGCGATGAAGCCGTTGCCGAAAACGAAGCCATGATGATCGCCAATCTGTAGGCATCGGCGCGGCACGATGAGGGGGGGCGTGCCCGCCCGTGCGTCGTTCGCCAATTGTGCCAGCAAGAGTTCGGACGGGATTCTCAGATTCAAAGACGCGGCCACGACGTTCATCGTCCCTCCGGGGAGAATGGCGATAGGCGGAAGGGGAATCTCGCCAAAGCTTTGAAGAAGGGCCGATACGGTTTTGTGCAAAGTTCCGTCCCCACCGTGGATGCCCAAAACGCGGGGCGGGTCTTTGACCAAAGCGGCGCACAATTGTTCCAGTTCTTCGAGCGAACGGGGGCGTTCGACCCGGCCCTGCTCGCCAAGGATCTGCGCGAACCTGTCTGCGCGTGCTGGATCACGGCGATTGGCCCGGGATCGAGGGTTCAAAATGACGACGATCGACACCCCTCTGACTCTACCCGGAAGATGGGCGCTGTCATCGCCGCCCAGGAAAAACAGAGCTATGATCGAAAGGTTCACCAATGACGGTTCCTGTTCGCCCGCCTGACGCCCCCATCGTCCCCGACCCGGGTCGGGTCGTTGCGACCGGGGCTTTGCAGGAAAAGCCATTTTCCCGGCTCATCATCGAACTGTTTCGGCGCCGTCTGACGTCGGTGCTGGTGATTGCTGATGAATCGGGCGACGAAAGCCGGGTTTTTCTGCGCGACGGCGTGCCCGTACACGTCGAACGACCTGATGAGATGGATCGACTGCACCGCGTGCTGTCCGATAGCAGCCTTGTCAAACCGGCGGTACTTGATGCGGCAAGGGTGCAGGCGGATGACACAGGCAAACGGCTTGGGGACATGTTGGTCGGATCGGCAGCGCTTACCGCGAAACAACTGGGGGAGGCTTTAAAATCCCAGCTGCGCCGCAAGTTGCAGCGGATCTTTTTCGTGCGCCGCGGGCGTTTTCAAATCCTGCTTAGCGATCATCAATTTGGCATTGGTGCTGAATTCGAGGCCATGAGGTTAGACCCTCGCTGTTTGGTCTATCCCGGAATCCGGGCCGGATACGACGACGCGCGGCTGCGGGAAGAACTGCTGCCCATCACCGCCCAGCGGGTAAAATTGGTGCCCATGCCCGCAGGTCTTGCGACCGCGCTGGGTTTTCCCCCAGACGACCCAACAATTGCGCTGCTTGGCCGACAGGTCACCTTGGTTGCGGATCTGCCGCCTTCTGGCGTGAAACCGCAGGAAGGGCGCGCGGTCTTGCTTTCGCTGCTGTATATGGACTTGTTGGAAACGGTACCGGTGGCGCCCACGCCGCCGCCACCAACCTTGGCGGAGGCACCTGTGCCCCCAACACACGCGCCGCCTGCGGCGCCGCCTACGAATCGGCCAGTCGTGTCGGTCCCGGCGTCCGGGACGCGCCCGGTCGGCCCAAAAGTTGACGCTACAACCTCGGCTAGCGATCTAAAGACGCGGCTTTTGGATATTTCATCTCGTCTTGAACAGCTTTCATATTTCGAGCTGTTGGGGGTAACGGAGACCGCGCGCTCCGACGAAGTCGCGGGGGCCTATCTGCGAAATATTCGCCAATATCATCCCGACCGATTGGCCAGCCTGGGATTGCGCGATCAGATCCCTGATGCTGAACGCGTGGTGGCGCGAATGGGGCAGGCCCACGCGGCCCTGTCGGACGCCAAGGCCAGGGCGGCGTATATTGCCAGCCGCCGTGGCGGGCCGACCTTGGACACAGGGGCTGCGATTTTGGCGGCCGAGGAGCATTTCACGAGGGGCCTTACCCTATTGCGAAAAGGTGATGCGGCGAAGGCAGTGGATGCCTTTGCTGATGCGATGAAAGGAAACCCGGTCGAACCGTTTTTTAAAGCGCACTGGGCCTGGGCCCGATTCGAAGTTGCGTCTGAACCCAAAGAATCGCTTGCGCGTGAGACGGCGAAGCTTCTGGACGAGGTGCTCAAAGAACGGCCGCGGTTTCCTGATGGGCACTACTGGCGGGGCCTCCTGAGCAAAATGCAGGGTGATATTCTGGCCGCTGGAAGATTTTTTCGCGAAGCTGTGGCGCAGAAGCCGGATTTTCTGGACGCCCAGCGCGAGTCCCGCCTTATCGAAATGCGGCGCAGCCGGTTACCCGGTGACAAGGCGGTTGCCGCCGCACGGACGGGCGGCACGGCAAGCAAGCCCACAGGCGGTGGGCTTTTCGATCGATTCAAGAAGAAGTGAAGTGGGATGGGGCAAATCACCCCTCGCGGCTGCGTTTTCGGCACAGGTTTTAGAGGCCCCGGGACGCCCACTTGGCACGCGGCCTTCGGGCCAAACGCGGGCAGCCCCATGGCCGCCGGTATTTTCTTGGACAAGGGGGGTACCCGCTACCGTTGGCCTCGGCGTGGTCTTCCCTTTGGTTTCCTCGCCGCTGCCCGTGGCGCGGCACGGGCAGCACGCGGCGATGGCATCGATTCGAGCAGGTCCGCGAGCGTCTGCAGTCTGTCGGGGCCCTCGATGTGCTCGGCCAGTTCGGCCAGCACGCGACGCACGCGACTCAGGTCCATTCGCTCACGCCAAAGGAGCAGGAGCCGCTCGACATCCCAGAGATTCTGCGGGCGGTTCGCTATGAGCTCGGCCGCCCGTACGGCCTCTTCCTCGGAGGGCAGCCACGCCAGGCTCACGTCGATGGCCTGTGGGACGATGGACCAGCAGCAGGATCTGCGCGCGTTCGACCAGATCCTTCCAATCCCCAATCCTGGGCACGATCTTCTCGCGCCGGAGCGCCGCTAGCATACCCGGAAGATCCAGGTTAGCCGCCACGACGGTCGCGTCGATATCCTCGGTGAAGCGGGGCACACCACGGGCGATCACCGCCAACCCGCCTATGACTGCGGAAGGGGCATCTACCTTCTTGAGAGCACGCTCGATCGCCGCCACAGCGGAGGGGGAACTCGCTCCAGTTCGGTGGGGCGACGGGCTTCACTTGCGAAGGTAGCCTCCCGAAGACGTTGCCAGATCGCCCGCACCTGCTCGACGCCCCGGCGGCGTACGGGATCGTCGTAGTGGGGGCCGGGACGCGCGCGAACCGCACCGATCATGCTCAGGGCGATCGCCACCGATCGCAGCGGATCAGGGCCGCGGGCACGCAACTCGGCCTTGACGCGGGCGTCGGCCATCGCGAACCCGGCCTGCCACCTGGCGACCGACGGACGCGCGAGCTTAAGGGCCGGGGCCTGCTTGCGGGATGGTGGGTGTGCCACGAGCGCAGTCTTACCAGGGCGACAGAGAACGGCCAGATCGCCCAGCCGCGGGTTGATTCTTGGCTAAGGCGCTACCCGTTGCGCCGCCTCGACCGGCACGAACGCGTCTCCCCACGGGTGGTGGGCTTTTCGATCGCTTCAAGAAGAAGTGACGAAATCGGGTGTATTAAAACGCACCCATCAAACCCACGCCCTTGCGCCAACTGCCGTCCCTTTCGCGTGTGAACTGCGGCGCCAACCCAATACTGACGCCCGCGGGCGGGTGGCTAGGCCGATCCGCCAGGTCTTGACCCAGCGACACATACGCCAGTCCCCATCCGGCCACGCCTGCCAGCGCTGCTGCTGTTAGGAACGCCCGTGGTTCGTGGGTCTCGGTCGTTAGAAACACCAGGCCTGCACCTCCCAAGGCGCCAGCGACGGTGGCCAGATCCACCAGCAAGGCCCGTCCTGGTGAGAAATCCTTCTGTGACACCAGGTGATCGGCGGCAAACAACCCGACTGCGCTACCCGCCATGAGAGTCGCTGTGGTCGTCTTGTCGAAATTGTCCCGAAGGCCAATCACGGTCAGGCCACAGAACGCGCCCAATACCGCGCCCATGCGCATGACCTCGCCATCGCCCCACAAATGATCGCGCCGGTTCGCCAGAAACGCCCCCCAGGCCACCCCGGCTGCCGTTCCTACCAAACCGGCAGACCCCATCCCCCGCGATCGGCTGTCCTGCGAATCCGTGTCGCCGTCTAGTTCTAGAATGTGGCCCATTCCAAACCCCCACAACATGCCCATGTCCCCGCCCAACCCCCAAAGCCGTGCGTCCCCTGGGGTCAGGGCCAGGCGCCCCGCAGCCCACCGACCTGCCGATAACCCGGCCACGCTGCCCAGTGCCAAAGAAGCCGCAAACGCCCGGTTTTGGTCGCGGCCCCCCGATAGGCCCAACCCTCCATCGGCACCGAAGGCGACGTTTGAAATCAACACCCCCACTTCCAATCCGCGCGAAGCCCCCCAGAACGAAAGATTGGCCTGCCCCCAGGTTGTGGGGCGCTTGGAGGTCATGGTGTAGGGCAGAAAGAAGGAAATCCCGGCGGTCAGCATGTACAGCCCCACGTTCGCGCGGGCCGAATCCACATTCAAGGCCACTGGCACAGCCCAGCCATACACCGCCAATCCAGCCAAGGTTGTGGTCAGCAAGAACGGCGTGCGGGCCTCATCCGGAGTTGTCGTTTGCGAAGGCAACCCCAACTTATATTCTGGCACTGTCGTCGCGGGTGCGCCGCCCTGTCGAGGCGCCCCTGCCCCCCGAAGGCCGCCGCCGTTCCAGCTCTGCTGGCGCGCGTGCCACAGTTGGTTCACCCGGGTCGCCAACTCGCCGGCAAACCGCCGCTGACCCGGATCTGTGGCCGCTGCCATGGCCTGCCGAAACCAGGTTTCCGCCGTGGGCAGATCCCCTGCCGCCAACGCATCCACCCCAGCCCTGAGATCTCGTGAAACAATGTCGGCTGACCCATCGATCACGGGGGCGGCGGGCAAAAGTGGAGGCGGTTGGGCTCCCGCCCGGGTTTCCCCCGCCAACAGGTGAATCAGCAACAGCGCTCCGACAATCCGGGATTTCACCCCCCCACGTTACCCTGTGTTCCAGCAGAAAGGAGCAAACGAAATGAGGTCCTCGTGCGGGAGCGAGCCTAGCCGTGTCCGGCGCGTCGTCGCAGGGCCCATTCGGCGGTCAGCAACAACACCGCCAGCACCAACAGACCCGGGTTGGACCAGATCTCAATGTTCTTCAAATTCCCCACCCTCACCGCCCGTGGGGGCAAAACAACGGGATCTCCTAGGCTGCCGACGCGAAACGATCCACCGGATAGGGCCGCGATTTCTTTCAACACCGCGTCCCGCGACAGTACATCCTCTAATTCGCGTCCCTCGGTTCGTACGACCAGGGTGGCTTCTTCGGTCAAGGCCCGCCCGGACAACGTCGCTATGGCCACCAACCGGTACGCACCTGCGGGAATGCCGGGCAGATCGAAGTTCAGCTCGCCGTCTTTGTTGGTGACCACGGCCAGTTCCTTGACGGGTTTATTGGCGCCCGTGGCATCCACCGGCATCAATTTGATAGCAACTGGCACGTTCCCTGCGGGCGTATAATCGGCGTTTAGCGTGCGCACGCGCGCGGCCACCACCTGGCCCCGTCGGTATTCCATGCGTCCCAGTTCCAGCCGCAACAGAGTCAGGGTTGGATCGCGCACCAACCATCGAATGGCGTTGTCCCAGAACCTTTGAAACGCACGGCCATCGTCCCCCCCTCCTGCCGCCAGAAATCCCCAATGCCAGGCGGTGTCCGTCAACAGCGACAGGGTCCGGCCCTTGCCAGCATCAGTGACCGCCAGGACAGGCGTCGGCTCGGATTTTTCCCCCCGCAGGGCCGGATTGACCAGCAAGGCGGTCGCCCCAGGGCGCAGCCGGGCCACCCGGTTTACGCCCTCTAAAGGTGGCAGCGCTCCCCATTTTGCCTCGTTCGCGCGTGCGTCCAGCGACAGCGATGTCACCGGGTGTCCCAGTCCCTCGGGGGTCAGTTTTGGTTTGAACGAATCCTTCGACATGGATCGGTCGCCCGCCATGGGAATTCCATCCAGGTCCACCGGCAGCACGTCCCGCAGGGCGCTGTGCGCATAGCCGCCGCTTGCAAACGATAGATCGCCGCCCACCATGGCCAACGCCCCGCCCGACTGAATGTAGTCGCGCAACCCGGGCAGATAGGGTTCGACCACGTATTCCGGCGCGGCGTTGAAATTCTGGAACACCAGCAGATCAAAAGACTTCAAATGCTCCTCGAAAATTTCCCGGTGGGGAAACTGTATCAATGACAGTTCATCCCTATTGGCGGGGGACTCGTCGGTGGTCGTGCGCAATATGAAAAATGACACCAAATCGACATTCGGATTTAGGCGCAGCAACGATCGCAAGAACCGTTGATCCCAGGACGGCCTTCCACAGACATGCAGGACCCGCACGCGATCGCGGATCACGCGCAGACTAAACAGTTGTTTGTTGTTGGTGGCTAGGGCCTCGCCTCCCAAAACCGGCGTGGCGATTTCGAATACAAAATTACCTGGGTGATCGGGCGTCCAATCAAACGCTATGCGCGTCTCGCTTTCGTCGGTCTCAATGACCACGCTGCGGACGTCTTGCAATCGTCCATCGCGGGTCAAGGTCACCTCGATCTGCCGATGGGCCAGACCGCTTGACCGAATCACCGCCTCCAGTTTCACGGGCGTGCGCACAAACGCAAAATCGTCAGCCAGCACAGCGGCGACCGATAAATCTCGTAACGATGTTTCTCCGATCAACACGGTATGGACGGGTACAGCCAGTGCGTTCAACGTCTTGCGGGTTTCCCCATCCAGAGGCCCGCGGCCCACCCGCCCGTTGTCGTTACCATCCGATAATAAAACCACGCCTGCCAGATCTCGCCCCGCGTACCGGGTGCGCACTTCGGCCAGGGTTTCCCCTATGCGCGTCGCTTCCCCTTGGGGATCTAGGCCCGCCTTTGCAGGGGTCAGCGCTTCGTCGAACGTGTACAGATCAACGTGATGACCTTCCTTCTTCCACTTTTCGAATAGGGCAGCTCCTGCGGCAATAACGTCCGCTGTCCGCTGCGCCCGGGATTTGCCGCCCTCTGGCGGTTTGACCCCCATCGAACGGGACGTGTCCACTAAGATGGCGACATGGTTGGGGATCTGTTGAACCTGGCCCAGTTCCAGCCGGGGTTGCAGCGCCACCAGCAGACAGGCGCTAACGGCCGCAGTCCGCAGCGCAAACAACCCCAAGGCCCGCAGGCGTCGCCGTTCCCACAACAACGACACACCTGACAGCAAAACCGCCAGCACCGCCCCCACACACAACACCACCAGCCATTTCGATGGCAGGTGCGATCCGAAGGTCACCCGCCAATCGGAGAACACTGGCAAGGCCAGGTCGTTCACGGGCGCTGTCTCCGGGTGCGAAGGATAAAATCGATGTGTGCCTGTTCTTCTTTATAATCCAGGCACAACGCGTACACGACCACGTTCACCGCAAACCGGAAGGCCTGCTCCCGCTGTGATTCACCCCCGGGGATGACTTCGTGTTCCCACCGCCCAAATCCGTCGCGGGCCAGCGCCCCCGCCAGATCATTTTGTGTGTAGATCACCGCCAGGCGTCGGTCGCGCTCGACCGCTTCGACATAGGGCGCCGCCAGGATTCGTCCGCTGGGACCACGCAGCATGTAAAAGGACTTCCACAACACGTGTTGGGGCGGCACCCGTGTTGGCAGATCTTCGGGCAGCACCCGCTGCAGCAGCTTCCGTACCGCTTCATCGAACCGTCCCCCCGCCCGACCTTCGGCCGAATCCACCAGCAGGAATCCCCCGTAGGTCAGGAACCTTCGCAACCGCACCACGTCTGCCTCGGGCGGGGCGGCAAACCCGCGATCTCCAGACAGAACCAGAAACGGATGACGAAATAATTCCGGATCCGTGGCCTTTATTTCGACAGGATCAGGGCTGGTCACTAGACTCGTCCGCCGTTCCAGCTCCCAGGCCAGCCGACGCAGCGCTGAGGTCCGCACATCTGGTAGGTCCGGCAGGTGCAGCCGTGCAAACCGCAAGCGCGATCGGTCCCCCATGGCCCAAAGCGGTCGGGACATCCCTAACAGCGTGGCCATGCCCACCCCCCCCACGATCAATCCGCGTCTTCTTTCGTCAGGGGGATTGCACCCGCGCGCCACCAGTCGGATACTCCGACCCGCAATGGGAACCATTCCGCGTGTCATGGGGGCGGCGAGTATGACCGCTATGCTGCTGGCTGTCGCCCCCTCTAGTTGGGCCCAGGGGGCACCCGCTCCTTTGGCCCCAGCGACCACCTACCGCCCAATCGCGGCGCCGCCCCCGGCATCCCAGGCCCCCCCGGCCCCGGTTCAACGGCCGCCCTCTGTCGGTGTTACACCCACTGCCACCACTTCCCCGACAGTTATCCGCGAACGGCCCCCCCGCTTCGATCACCAACACCAAACATCCCTGGCGGTCATGCCTGGCGTTGGGTTCGAGGTCGTCGTCCCCTACAAAACGGGCACCCCTTGTGGCGACAAGTCGGGCGATGACGGCAAGTATGTATGTACCGGCAACGTGCCGCTGTTTGTCGATCTGCAGTTTGCGTTTGGCGCCTCTGAATCCATCGATTTGATTTTTGATCTTCGCCTGGGCCTCGTCAAAGACACAATCGACCGGCCTCGCCAATTCGGCCTGGCTCCGGGCCTGCGTTTTTGGTTGGACCCCGAGCTGATGTTCAAGTTTTACACAACCTTGCAGGGCGTGTTCGAGTCGCAGGGACAGAACAATAGCGGGGTGTCGAACACTGATTTTGGCATTCGGAACGCCAACGGATTCATGTACGACCCGATCCGAAATGTAGGGTTTTACGTCCAAGTCGCAGAGACGATTGGCCTCAAACGCTGGTTCCGGATCTCAATCGACGTCGGATTAGGCGTGCAGGTCAGGTTTCCCTGACGAAACGACGGCCACGGGGGGGTCAGACGGCCCTGCCAGAAGCGCCCGCCGCCGGGCCCGATCTCTGCGGGCTCTCACGATCTTGATGCCGCCAAAAACGACCCCCACCCCCACCACGGCCAGGATTCCGTATTCCGATCTCCTGGTCCATTGAACCACGCTGTCGATGCGGTCCCCGAAGAACCACGCCAGATAAACCAAGAAGGGCACCGAGGCCAAGGCGGCGAGGCCGTCGTACAGAATAAACAGGGAAAACGGCACCTTTAGGACCCCTGCGGCCACAAAGATCGACATGCGCAGGCCGGGCAGAAACCGTCCGATAAAAATCATCTTGGCGCCGTACCGCCGAAAATAGGCGCGTACCCGAAACTGTTTTCGCTTGGGAAAAAAGCGGTGCACAAACCGGCTCTGCATGGCGGTATTGCCCAAAAACCGTCCGAAAAAGAAACCCGTCGTGTCGCCTATCAACACCGCCGCTAGGCATAGGACGAACATCCAGTGGACATTGACGACGGCTAGGTGGGCCATGTACCCACCCGCTATCAGCGATATGTCTTCGGGAATGGGCAGACCCAACCCGCAGAGCAACAGGATTCCCCCTATGAATCCGTAAACCGACATCGGCGACATCGACGTCAGATGCTGAAGAAACCATTCCATCAGGGGGGGACCGACAGACCTGATAGCACGAACATCCCGACTGCGGGGGTGGGTTTCTTTCACCCCACGGCGCTTACCGATATGCGTTGACAGCCCCCCCTCACTTCCATAGGGTTCGTTCCTTACGAGGACCCCTTCGATGCAAAAGAACAACGTCTCCCTTCTGTTTGGAATCATGGTGTTTGGTATCTTCGCGGCAGGTGTTGGGGGCTGCAAACCCGACTACCCCAGTTGCGATACGGACACCGACTGTAAAGAGAAGAACGAGTTCTGCGTCAATAAGAAGTGTCAGCAATGCCGCGACGCCAAGGATTGCCGCGCGGGACAGTCCTGCGAGGCGGGCAAATGCTCTGCGATTCCGGGATACTGCACGGACAAGTCCATGTGTCCTTCGGGGCAGGAATGTATCGCGAACCGCTGCCGCCCCTGTTCCAGTGACAGCGAATGCGCGTCGGGCCTGAAGTGTTTGGCCGGGGCTTGCGCCAAGCCGCAGTGCACTAAAGACGAAGATTGCGCGCAGGATCAGGAATGCCAGAACTCCGCCTGCGTTCCTGCCCGTAAAAAGGCGCTGTCTGGGCCGCCGTGCCCGCTTGCCCCCGTGTATTTCGGATTTGACCAAGCCACGATCTCCAGCGAATCGACCGCGGTGCTTTCGTCCAACGTCGAATGTCTGAAGAAGGCCGACCGCGCCGTCAACCTCGTGGGCCGCGCGGATTCACGCGGCACTCCTGAATACAACTTGGCGCTGTCGGATCGCCGATCGCAGTCAGTAAAGGAATACTACCAGCGCACGGGCATCGCGGCGGGCCGCCTGATCCCAGTCCCCCGTGGTGAACTTGATTCCGCCGGCAGCGATGACGCCAGCATGGCCAAAGACCGCCGCGTCGATTCTGAATGGCAGTGACGGGCGTCAAGGCGCGCATGCCGTTTCTTTGTTCGCGGGTCCTGGGATTAGGTGGCATGGCCGCCGTGGTCGCTGTGGCTTTGTCGGGGTGCGTGTCGATGTGGGAAGGTGATCGCATCAGCGCTGATCTCAGCAAGCTGCGCGAACGGGTGAAAACCCTCGAAAAACGCGACGCGGACACCGAAGAACAACTGACCCGGCTTCGGAAGGTGCTCGACGACGCCACGACGCTTTTGGCGCGCAATTCTGCCGACGTGGGGGCCAGGGTCCAAACCAACGAGGCCCAGCTTCAGGCTGCCCAGGGACAGATCGAGGAGGCGAAACACCTGCTCGATCAGATCCAAAAGAAAGCCTCCGACGAACAAACGCGCCTAAATAGCCTTGAGGCCTCCCAGGCCAAGATCGTCAACAAGGTCGCCCCAACCATGGCCGACGACAAGGACGCGCTGTGGAAGCAGGCCAGCGATCTGACCGTCGCCGGCAACCGAGAAGAGGCGCGACGGTTTTTTCGGGGATTCATTCAGCGATTCCCGCAAGATCCCCGCACACCCCAAGCCTATCTGGAAGTTGGCAAGGGTTTCTCAACTGATGGAAAGCACACCAACGCGGCCGCCGAATTTCAGAAGGTTCTGGACGCGTTTCCCAAATCTGCCGAGGTGCCCGAAGCCATGTGGTACCTGGGTCAGGCCTTTTTGGATCTGAAGTTCTGCCGGGAGTCCAAGGCCATCTTGGATGACCTAGGTAAACGTTTCCCCAAAAACCCCCGCGCCTCCGCGGTGAAGGCTCGTTCACGCGAAATTGGCAAGATCCTTAGGGATAAGGATCGCTGTCAGAGCTAGCCCTTGCGCGGCCGTGAATTGTTCGGGGGAGCTTATGCGTCTGATAGGGGGAGTTGTCGCCAGCCCCAAGGTGTGTCAGACCTCAGGCTTGCGACGCGGAATGATGTCCCGCTGTTGATACGTTTCATTTAAGGAGGAATCTTCATGTCACGAACGCTCCGTTTAATGGTGATTGCTGGTCTTTTAGGTTCGGCCCTTTCGATGGGGGGTGCTGTGAGCGCCGCTGATGACGCGGTCGTCAAGTGCAAGGTTGCCACCAAACCGGAAACCGACGTGGGTAAGGCCTGTGTCGCGGGAGGCGTCAAGGCGGCAAAGGCCAAGATGAAGGAAATGGTGAAGACCGCCAAGGCCAACGGGACGAAGTTCCAGTGTGATGATTGTCACACCGACGATGCCGATTTCGGCAAGATGGCGGACGACGTCAAGGACAAGTTCAAGAAGCTGATGGCAGCGATCGCTAAGAAGTAGCGCGTCAAACGGCGAGTCCGTTTTCGGGGAGGTTCGTCCGGTCATCCTGGGTACGTCCCCGAAAACATTTGGAAACAAGGAATTTTCTCGCCAGATTGGGTACAATGGCGCACCCTTCGCCGGTCGGATTCGCCTCGGCGGTCCGGCACAAAACGGGTGTTTGGCGGCGACGGTGATGGGCGCACCCGACTGCCGGAGCCCAACTGCCATATGAACCCAGGTGACACTGCGAGATTGCCAACCCCCTTCGACGTCAGCCCGTCGAATCTTCCGTGGGTCGAAGATTTGTTTGTTTCGTGGCAGCACGATCCGGGGTCTGTGGACGAGGGGTGGCGCCGCGCGTTCGAGGCTTGGGCCACCGGCCAACCCGCAGCGCTGCCGGGAGATGACCCTGCACCGCGTCCCGTAGACGCGGTTGTGTCGTCCATCGGATCGGCCGCCACGCGTGAGGCCACGGCCATTGCGGTGGTTGCCGCCGAACGGGCGTTGGGGGGCAAACGGATCCGTAAACTTATTGAGGATCTGCGCGAACTGGGCCACCTGTCCGTCGATTTGGATCCGTTAGGCATAGTGGACCGCAGCCGGGCCCGTCTGCGCCCCGCTGATTACGGTCTGAACGATTCCGATCTGGATACCATCGTCAATGCTGACGATATCCCCGGAACCGAAGGGCGTCCCCGGCTGCTGCGCGAAATCATCGCACATCTGGAAGAAACCTACTGTCGCCACATCGGCGTCGAACTATCCCATATTCACGACAGCGAACTGCGTACCTGGTTGATGACCCGCTGTGAATCGACGCGCAACCGCGTCCGGTTCACCCGTGCGGAACAGCTGCGCCTTCTGTCTAAAGTGATCGACGCCGAAGTCTTCGAACAGTTTCTGCAGACTAAATTTCTGGGATACAAACGGTTCTCATGTGAAGGCGCCGAAAGCGTCATTCCCCTGATGGATCGGGTTATCGAACGCGCTGCCAGCCAGGGCGTTAGTCAAATCGTTATTGGGATGGCTCACCGGGGACGGCTCAATGTGCTGTCCAATGTGATGGCCAAACCGCCCACCGAGATCTTTGCTGAATTTCTTGATCGATCCTCCACGCCGGGCGGTGAGGGGGGCGGGGACGTCAAGTACCACATGGGGTATTCGACCGATCGGGTGACCGCGGGTGGTGGGCGTGTCCACCTGTCGCTGGCCTTCAATCCCAGCCACCTAGAGATCGTCAACCCGGTGGTGCAGGGACGCACACGCGCCAAACAGGATCGCCTGGCCGATGTTGATCGCAGTCGGGGCCTGTCGCTGTTGCTGCATGGTGATGCCGCCTTTGCCGGCCAGGGGATCATCGCTGAAGGTTTCAACATGTCGGGGCTGGACGCGTATTCGGTTGGGGGTACGATTCACATCGTCCTGAACAACCAGATTGGGTTTACGACCGGGCCACAACTTGCGTATTGCGGCGGGTACTGCACCGACGTCGCGCGGATGCTGCAGATCCCGATCTTCCACATCAACGGCGAGGATCCAGAAGCGATAGCGCAGGCGGTGGATTTGGCGGTCGATTTCCGGCAGCGGTTCCGCCGCGATGTTGTCATCGACATGTGGAGTTATCGAAAACTGGGTCACAACGAAGGTGACGAACCCAGCTACACCCAGCCGTTGATGTACCGGGCCATCGCCCGAAAGGGATCCGTGCGGGCGGCGTATTTAGATGCGTTTTCGCGGGCGACCGCAGCAGGGGAGCAACCGCTGAACGTTGCGGACGCCGAAGCTGTAGCAACCGAACGACATCGGCAACTAGACGAAGGTCTCGACACGGCCAAAAACATGAGCGCGCCGCTGCGCCCCAGCACCATGGCGGGCGTGTGGTCGGCCATTCATGGTGGTCCCGAAGCCAGGGTGGATGTGGCGACGGCGGTTCCTTCCGAAGCGTTGTTAAAAGTCGCGCAAGCCATGGCGACGGTGCCCCCGGGTTTCACCCCTCATCCAAAACTCGTAAAGGAACTGGAACGCCGGGCGGCGATGGGGCTGGGCAAAGAACCCCTGAACTGGGGTATGGGCGAGGCGCTGGCTTATGGGACGCTGCTTTTGGAAGGGGTTCGTATTCGCTTCTCTGGGCAGGACGTGCGGCGCGGGACCTTCAGCCACAGGCACGCCACCTTGTTCGACTACGCGACGGGCGCTGAATACACGTCGCTTCAATATGTTTCGGCAGGTCAAGCGCCGTTTGAAATCCACGATTCGTGTCTGTCCGAAGCCGGTGTGTTGGGTTTCGAATACGGCTACAGCCTGGACATGCCCGATGCCTTGGTCGTCTGGGAAGCGCAGTTCGGCGATTTCGTGAATAACGCCCAGGTGATCATCGATCAGTTCCTGGTGTCGTCTGAAACCAAATGGCGACGGGTCAGCGGCCTGGTGCTGTTGCTGCCGCATGGCATGGAAGGACAGGGGCCCGAACATTCCAGCGCGCGTCTGGAACGGTTCCTCAATTTGTGCGCCACGGATAACATGCAGGTGTGTAACGTCACCACGCCCGCACAGATTTTTCATTTGCTGCGTCGCCAGGTCTTGCGCCCGTATCGCAAGCCCCTTGTGGTGATGTCGCCGAAAAGTTTGCTTCGACACCCCGTAGCGGTGTCCAGCATGGAAGATTTGTCCTCGGGTGGATTTCAGCACGTCATTGCCGACAGCACGGCGGATCCGGCCTTGGTCGATCGCGTCCTTTTATGTAGTGGCAAGGTTTATTTCGATCTTGTCGCGGCCCGATCCGCGGTCAACGCGGTCAACGTGGCCATCATCAGGGTGGAACAGCTGTATCCGCTGCGGCGGGAAGAAATCCTGGAGGCGGTCGCGGACTATCGCGAAGGCAGCCCTGTCATCTGGGTGCAAGAAGAAGCCCGCAATATGGGCGCCTGGAATTTTATGTCTCGGCATTTGCCAGGATTTTTGGCAGGATTTTTCCGTCTGTCGTGTGTCAGTCGGCCCTTTTCTGCCAGTCCTGCCACGGGATCTTCGTCTCGTCATGATCTGGAACACGCCCGACTTTTGGAAGAATCCCTGGGGGTCGCGGCGGGCAGCGTGACTGTTAGCAAAGGCCAGATCAAGGCCACGGTGAAAATATGAGCACGCTGTATCTGAAGATCCCATCGCTTGGCGAATCCATTACCGAAGCGCTGATGGGTAAATGGAAACGCCAGGAAGGCGAGGCCGTTAAGATTGACGAACCCCTGGTCGAGGTGGAAAGCGACAAGGCCACCGTCGAAGTCCCATCCCCAGGCACAGGTGTGCTGCGGCGGATCTTGCGGCAGCAGGGAGACACAGTTCCCATTGGCGAAGTTGTGGCCGAGATTGAAACCGGCGTTTCGGCGGCTGCATCGGTCCCAACCTCCTCTGTCCCAACTGTCTCTGTCCCAAAAGCGTCGCCTGCCGCGGCCCTGTCTGTCGCCATGGTGGCACCACCGCCGACGGCAGCAATTTTACCGTCCCTGAACGGGTCAGGTACCCACGAAGCTGCGCTCAAGGCCTCGCCTGCGGTGCGGCGGATGATGCACGAATTGGCGTTGGGATCGGGAGACGTACAGGCGACGGGGCCTGCGGGACGCATCGAACGAAGTGATGTGCAGCGGGCGGCGACGCTGGGCACATCGCCCGTATCACAACCAGTTTCGTCCCCGAACCCTGTCACGGCTGCAGAGCCGCCTGTGCGACCCGAACGGGTTGTGGCAATGACGCCGCTGCGAAAAACCGTTGCCCGGCGGTTGCTTGAAGCGCAACAAAGCGCTGCCATTCTGACGACTTTCAACGAGATCAACATGGCTGAGGTGATGGCGCTGCGTGAGCGGTATCAGGAACCTTTTTTAAAGCGACACGGCATCAAGCTGGGTTTCATGTCGTTTTTTGTGAAGGCAGCGGTCGATGGCCTCAAGGCGTTTCCTGTGGTGAATGCGGAAGTCCGGGGCGGTGACAAGATCGTCTACAAGGACTACTACGACGTGGGCGTCGCCGTGGGGGGGGGCAAGGGGCTGGTGGTCCCGGTGGTGCGAGGCGCTGACAAGCTGTCGCTTGCGGAAATTGAACGCACCATCGCGGGGCTTGCGGTCAAGGCCAAGGATAACAAACTTCAGATGAAGGACCTGGAAGGGGGAACCTTCACAATTTCCAACGGCGGCGTCTACGGTTCGCTGCTGTCGACGCCCATTCTGAACCCGCCCCAAAGCGGTATCTTGGGGCTTCATTCCATCCAAAAACGCCCCGTGGCCGTAGGGGAAGCCATCGCGCTGCGGCCTATGATGTACGTCGCCTTGTCCTACGATCACCGCATTGTTGATGGCCGTGAGGCCGTGCAGTTTTTGGTCCGGATTAAGGAATGTATTGAAAACCCCGAACGTCTGTTAATCGAGGTCTAGGCTTCGGCCCGTGTCTGTGTCGTCGTGCAGCCCTTCCTGATAGCCCTTTTGATTGCGGGCGCCGTGGTCCTTGCCGCAGGCGTGGCGTTGATAGTCCGTGCGCGGTTTGAAAGATTTGTGGGGATTCGGTACCTGACCCGGCGACGTCAATCAAAGGTCGCTGGCGTCGGCATCGTGGTAGCGGCGCTGGTTACGGGATCCAGTCTGGCTGCCATGTTTTTGGCGGGCAAGGCGGGTCTGCGGACCCTTGAAACGATCGCTGTGATTTTTGCGCTCTTAGGTGGATTGGGCGTGATGTTGTTTCTGCTCTTGCGGGTATTTTCGGTTTTCACCACCGTATCGACCATGGGCGTGGTGTTGGGGGTGGCGTCACTGGTGGTCGTGCTGGCCGTGACCAGCGGGTTTGAACGCGAGTTTCAGGACAAGGTCCTATCCGTTAACTCGCATATGTTGATTAGGGACTACGGAGAGCCGGAGCCGGAACAGGCTGACCGCGACGCCGACGCTCATATGAAGAAGCTGTTGGGGCTACCGGGCCTTCGCACGATGGCGAAGTTCAGCCTGTCTGCCGGCGAGGTGATGATCGGAAAAGTTGGCGCCAACCTAAAAGGTGTCGATTTGGAACGGGGCGGCGCTGAACTGTCGCGGTGGCTGGTCGCAGGGTCGATCGACGCCCTTGGAAAAACCGGCTTTTGTCCTGCGCGCCCGTCCATGCCGGGGCTTGCACCCGCAACAGATGGCGATTCGGACGATCCCAAGGTTGGCCATATTGTTCTGGGCGAAGAGCTGGCCCGACGCCTGCGCGTGAAGGTCGGCGATTGTGTGAACGTGACCATCCCCATTCCCACAGGGGGCGATCTGACCGCCCCGCCACCGTGGTATCGGTTCAAAGTCGCGGCGCTTTCCCGCATGGGGTTCAACGAATACGACACCCGCCTGGCCTTCTTGAGTCTGGCAGATGCCCGCCGCGCCAGCGGAAAACGGGGGGTCATTTTTGGACTAGAGCTTCGGTTCGACACGCCCCACCGGGCGCTTGAGGCTGAACCCGAAGTCGAGGCCCGTTTGGGCAGCGATCTGCAGATCATTAACTGGCGTGAACTGAATCACAATTTGTTCATGGCGCTGACGATGCAGAAAACCATCATCGCTTTGTTCTTGGTGCTGATCATCGTGGTGGCGGCTTTCAACATCATGGCGTCGCTGACCATGATCGTGCTGTCCAAGATCCGTGAGATCGCGATCCTGGCCGGAATGGGCGCCCGGCGCGGCGCCTTAAGCCGGCTATTCCTTGTGTCCGGCAGCTTCATGGGGTTCGTGGGCACGGGACTTGGCACCGTTTTTGGCCTGGGCGTGTGCGCGATGGCCCGGATCTATGGGTACCCGCTGGACCCCAAGGTCTATCTGATCGAAAAACTGCCGGTGCAGATTTCGGTGACGGAGTTGATCGTGGTCGCAGCGGCTACCCAGCTTATTTGTTGTGTCGCGACGCTGTACCCTGCCGCGCGCGCCAGCCGGTTGAAGGTCGTCGACGGCCTGCGCGCCGGCTGAACGTCCGTTCGTACGATCGGACTATTTTCGATCGACCCCGCCGTAGTTCGCGGCGCCGCCCTTGGGAACCCCATCTTTGGCTTCGTATTTGGACGGACATTTGGCCGATATTTTTTCGCCGACCAGTTTATTGTCCGCCGTCAGCACGCCGGTCACGACGGCTTCGGCGTCTGATTTGAACGTGTCGGGGACCAGGCCCTGGTACGTCACGTCCATCACCTGGTGGGCTCGTGGTGCCTTGGATTCAAGTTTGAAACGATAGAACAGGCTGCCGGTCTTCTGTTCGATGGAGTCCTTTACGACAAACCCGTGAACATCCAGGCGCTTGCCCTGGTATTTGCCCGGATCGGTCACGACTTCGTCCACCATGCGGTATAGCTGCACCGAATCTTCAGCCGACGCGTAGAACACACCGCCCAACCCCCCGAGGGCAGCCAGCACGGTTGCGACAATCTTCCAGGCGGCTTTGCGGTCCACCGGTGGGGCCACGTCCAGTACTGCGGTGGTCATGACTTGATCCTAGCGCGAGGGGTTCGTGGGGCAACCCGCGGTCCCCCCGAGGGTATTCCCGCCAGGCGGAAAAAGTACCGGTAGAACATCTCCATGCCGCCCCGAGTTTGACGCCAGTCGTAATTTTCATTGATGGCGTGGTAGCCGTGTTCAGGCAGCGACAGGCCCAAAAATAGCACCGGCGCCTTGAGCAACCGCCGTATGGTCAGAACCGCCCCGATGGAGCCGCCTTCACGCGTCAGGCCGGGGATACGGCCAAAAGTGTCTTTCATCGCGCCAACCGCTGCCTCGTGATACGGGCCGCCGATGTCGGCAATATAGGGATCGAGAGCCCCCTCGGCGGTGACCACCGCGTCTGGGCAGTGCCGCTTCACGAATTTTTTGAGAAGCGCGAAAATCTGGGCGGGGTTTTGATCAGGAACCAGGCGGGTTGATAGTTTGGCCTCAGCGACATGGGGCACGATGGTCTTGATGCCGGGGCCCGTATAACCCCCGACAAGCCCGTGAACTTCGAAGGTGGGCTGCGCCATGATGGCCTCGCGCAACCGTTTGTCGTCCTGGAACCGGACGCTGTGCAGTTCATGCGCCTTTTGAAAGTGGCGACGCGAAAATCCAGCCCGCCCCAACCCCGCCCGTTCGGCCGCCGACAGTTTGCGGACGTCATCGTAAAATCCGGGGATTTTCACCTTCCCCGTCACAGGATCGTACATCCGGGCGATCAACCCGCACAGTTCGCCCACAGGATTGCGAGCGGCGCCGCCTGTAGTGCCTGAATGGACATCTTTTGCACCGGTTTGCAGGCGCACGGTGAATCCCATCAGACCGCGCAGGCCATAGGGGATGGCGGGGCGATCGGCGGACACCCAGATGGTGTCGGAAACGACGACAGAATCGGTCGTAAATCCGGCCTTTTTCGCCTTGAGGAGACCCTTTTCAAAATTTGGGCTGCCGATTTCTTCTTCCATTTCCCACAGAAAATGGATGTTCAGCTTTACGTCATCCGACATCGCCAGGCGGGCGGCATGAAAGGCGGTCAGGGCGGGGCCCTTGTCGTCGGTGGTGCCGCGGCCGCGCCACACATCGGGATCCTGGGGATCTCGGGTGAACGTGAAGGGCGGCGTCTGCCATTCGGACGGATCCGCTGGCTGCACGTCCATATGGTTGTAGACGGTGACCGTTGGATACGACGGATCGCGAATGAACCGCCCCAACACCAGGGGCAGGCCGCCGGTGTCAATCAGGTCGACCGTCGCCCCCGCGTCGCGCAGGGTCTTACACGCCAAGGCGGCACAGGCCTCAATGGCGGGTCGCCGGGCCGGATCCATGCTGACCGACGGCAATTGTACAAACGCGGCAAGGTCCGATTCGAACCGAAGCCGCAGGGCCGCAATATCAGCTCGCAGGCGCTCGGTGGATCGCATTTGAGGAGAGAGAGGGATTCGAACCCTCGTTACCTTGCGGTAAACATGATTTCCAATCATGCGCCTTCGACCACTCGGCCATCTCTCCAGTATTTATTTTTGAGGAGAGAGTGGGAGTCGAACCCACGTTGGGCGTAAACCCAAACCTGATTTCGAATCAGGCGCCTTCGGCCACTCGGCCATCTCTCCGTTGTGATTTCAGATGCTTACGGTGTTTCCTGCCATTCGTGATGTCCGACAAATCGGCTCGGACCTGCGGGTGCGAGTTGTATCACCAACAGGCCGACGAGATCGACCGGAAATAGAAGCGAAAATGCCAACGTAACGCAATATTTTTAGCGCGTTACGTTGGCGCGATATACCACGAAGGGCGGGACCTATCTCACGTCGATGTTGTCGAACTGCGTGTTCGACGACCGCATCCCCACGCCAATCTTGCCCGAGGTGAAGGTGCTGATGCTGACGTTGCTGAACAGAGTCTTTGAAACGCCGCTGGTTGTCGCGGTGACACTGAACTTGTTCCCCGCCAAGGCTGACACGGTGATCGTAACGGTCTTTCCCGCGGTTGGATAGTTTCCAGCAGAGGTCGCAATTCTTGTCTCGACGCCGTTGACCCTCTTGTTCAAGGTCACCGTCTTTGTCCCCGGCGACGTTGCGTTGCTCATCTGCAAGTATAGGAAGTTGTTCGCATCAAGCAGGTGAAAGGCGACCCGCGACGTATTCGCGTCGCTGCCGGTGCCACTGTTGATGATGTCGACCTTGTAGGTATACGGCGGGGTGAACGATCTCCCGCTGTAGTAGGACATTTCGGTTGTGGACCACGAGTTGTACACCAAGGCCTGGTTGACGATGCTGGCGTTCGTGCTCAAGGTCCAACCTGCTGCCGTCCCGCTGCTGAACGTTTCCGCGTAGGGGTTGTAGTTGGCTGTGAAGGTGGTCGTGGCGCTGGGGGCGACGATGGTGTGTGTGGCCGCGCCGCCGTCGGACCAATTCGAAAAATTGTATGCCGTGGAACCCACGGTGCCGGTTAAGGGCGCAGCGAAATCCCATTTGGTGCCAACCACGCTGGAAAATGCATAAGGCGTGGCGACTGACCTGCCGTCTAAGTTTAAGGGTATTCCTGCGGGATTGGTCGCGAGCGTCAGGTTCACAAGATTCGGCTGCACTTCGGTCATCGTTTCTGCCGAAAACCCCTGAAGATCTGTCACCCGGAGATGTACCAGATACGACACGTCGGTTGATTTTTCATCCGTTTGTGACGGGACGATTGAACCACTGGTGATGCCGGGTGTTTGTGGCAAAGCACTGTGCGTATGGGTGTTGTGGCGAAATTCAATCCACCAGGTGAACGCTGACGGCGGCAACGTGCCGTCTTCCGGATCGGCGCCGGTTCCAGAGAAAGAAATCGTCTGGCCCGCGTTGTATTTGGCGCCCACCGCAGGGGAAACGATTTTGGGGACCGGAATGCCGTTGGCCACCACGGTGAGGGTCGCCGTCGCACTAGATACGCTGGCCACGGTGTTCGTGGCCACAACCTGGAACTGGGCGTTGTTGTCGCCGATGACCAACGCAGGCGTTGTGTAACAGGCCGCGGTCGCCCCCACGATGTTTGCCACGATGTTTGAACCGCCGCGCGTCGTCCATTGGTACGTGGGGGTCGGTGTGCCAGTGGCACTGGCGCAGAATGTGGCCGTTTGCCCAACGGCCTTCGTAACGTTGACCGGTTGTTGGGTGAAAACAGGGGCCGCGTCCCCACTGTTGTAGGTCACGCGGTAAAGGCCGGTGGATGGTGCCGATGAATCGCCGCGCGAAAGGTAGTACAGGCTGCCATCGGGAGCGACGTCGATGTCCAAAGGGTGCAGGGTCAAATTGGTCGCTGAAAAAAGGACGGGCGCAGCGGCAAGGTTGAGGGGGTCAAGGTATTTGATCCAACCGTTTACGTAATCTGCGAAGAAATATTTGCCCACAAAGGACGCTGGGAACTGCGTCGTGGTCGGGTTGTAAAAAGCTGCGCCGACAGCGGATTTGCCCAAGGCATCGCCGTCACCGTGCGCGTAGACGCTGATGGGACCAACATAATCGGCAAGCATAACCGTTCCTGTGTTGCCTTCGCGGTCAGGCCAACCGTAGTTGGCGTTCCTTGCCAGCGCATTGATTTCTTCCCAGCTGTCTTGGCCGTTGTCGTTGATGTACATCGTGTTCGTGCCGGGTTGAACAGCGGCTGTGTAAGGGTTGCGCAACCCCCTGGCCCAGATGGCCCGGTATTTTCCTGTGGCCGTCGTGTAGTAGGGGTTGTCGTCAGGAATGCTGCGATCGGTATTTATGCGCAACACCTTGCCGAACGTACTGGTCAGGGCCTGGGAGTATTCCCAGTGATCGTTGGGCGATCCGGTGAAGATGTACAACCTGCCGTCGGCGCCAATGTTCAACGACCCACCCATGTGCGTGGCGTCTTGGGTACGGTCATCTAGTTGGAAGATCAGGTATTCGCTGCCACTTTGGACAACGTCGCCATTCGCCGTCAGCCGGCTGATGCGCGTATGCCCTGGCGTTCCCGCAACGGCGTAAAACACATACAGGTAATTATAGGTCGCAAAGTTCGGATCAATCCCAAAGTTCGGATCAAAAGCGATGCCCAACAGACCGTAGTCTCCCGTGGAAAACACGTTCGACAAGGTGACGAATGGTGTCGGCAACGCCAAGCCGTCTTTGACCACGCGGATCGTTCCCCCTTGTTCCAGGACGAACACGCGTCCGTCAGGAGCCACCGCCATTTGTGTGGGCCGGTCAAAGTTGCTGGCGACCCGTGAGGTAGCGAATGAACCGCCGCCTGTCGGGGCAAGCAGATTGAGGTGCGCCTGAGGGGACGCGTCGGGCGGCCCTTGGCAGGAGGTGGAAACAAAGGCCCCAAGGGCCAGCATGGACAGAACTTTAGAGGTAGGCATTTGTCGCACAACCACTGACACATGGCCAAATAATAAGCAACCCTCGTCCCTGCGCATTGTAGCAATGCGCAAAAAAGCCGGGTGGCGACCAAGGCCACACCGGCTTTTCCTAGCGTCGCGGACAGACAGTGCGACGTTTGGGCGGGGCGGTTCAGCGCGCCTGTGCTGTCGCCTTCGGTTTTTGCGCGGCGGCGCGGGCACCCTTGACCAGCCGGTCCACGTCGCGGTGGAATTGCGCCATATCGATCTGCATGCCGTTCAACTGGGTGCTGAGGTCGCGGGTCAAGGCGGCCATGCCGATGGCTTCTTTGATCTCGGCGTCGGTGGCACCGTTCAATTTAGCAAATTCCGTGTGGGCAATGATGCAGAACTGGCAAGGGACCTGCGACGCGACCGCAAGGCCGATCAGTTCCTTGGATTTGCCGCTGAGTTTGGTGGCGGGGCTTAGTTGCACGTCGCGCATCGCGGTCCAGGCCCCGGCACGGCCCTGAGTCGGGAACGTGCGCAAGAACTCCGGCGCGTAACCCCCCAGCAGATTGGTCATCTCTTTGACCGCGCTGTCGCCATCGACCACCGCGATAGCTGGTCCCGGGGTGGCAGGAGGATGGGCCATGGCTGTTTTCACGTTGGCGACGACCTTGTCGATCTCGGCACGGAACTTGGTCTCGTCGGTCTGAATGCCATTGAGAAAAGTACTCCAGTGTCGCGTGATGGCCGCCATTGCGACCGCTT
This sequence comes from Myxococcales bacterium, assembly GCA_043754455.1. Classification (GTDB taxonomy): domain Bacteria; phylum Myxococcota_A; class Polyangia; order Fen-1088; family Fen-1088; genus JAYUUT01. The sequence goes on along the minus strand of JAYUUT010000110.1, from coordinate 17,580 downwards.
CACCAATTTCATCGCCGGACGCGCCATTGAGCTTGGCGAATTCTGTGTGTGCGACGATGCAGTAGTGACAGGGGACCTGGGCGGCCACCGCAAGACCGATGAGCTCCTTAAGTCGGGGCGCAAGTGCCGTGTTCGGGTTCAACTGCAACGATTTCATCTCTGTCCATGTGCCGGGTAGCGCCACCGCCGGGAACTTCAAGAAGAAGTCTGGCACGAAGCCCAGCGTCTTGCCGATGTCGGCCTTGGCAGCGGCTACCGCTGTGCTGTCTGCCGCCGCTGAACGTTCGGTCCCCAGCGCGGCCGCGCCGACGCCGAGCAGGAGGATGAAGGGGAGGATCTTGATTTTGAGCTGAGTTTTCATGGTTTCTATCCTTTGTGTGGTGACTGGTTTTCGATCCGGTTCGCAATCAAGGCGTGACCTTGAACAGAACATTTCGTTCCTTCGGTCAATACCGTCAGCCGGTGCGAACGTTTCACGTCGGCGGAAATATTGGCCAGCATCGGGCTCATCCGGTCAGCGGTCTGGACCACCCTGCGCACTTCGGCTTCCGGTGCGTCGCTGACGATCGTGACGCTGATGTTCAGGGTTTGCCAGCCGACGGGTACATCGTCGGACACGCCCATCTGGCCGCGCGTGTCGTAAGTGCACGTGATGTCGATCTCGACCGATGCTATCGAAACGTCGAGCCGAGCGCCCCACAGTCGGTAGCCAAACGCGAGGCAGCCGCCGAGGCTGGCGCGCATCAGTTCGCCCGGATGCGGAGCGGTCGCGGTGCCCCCTTCCTCGGCGGGCAGATCGACCTGCATCCGGCGCGTGCCGTGGTCGACGTCGCAGATCATACCGTCGCCAAGCCGCGCCCGCGCGTGCCCCGAACCCTCCGCGAAGACCGGCCGGCGGGTCATGGCGCTGGCCTTGCGCTGGTACAGATCGCGCAATCCGTCGTGCAAGCGCTTCCGGGCGGCACTGGTCATGGTTGGTTCTCCTGACCTACAAGGCGTGACATGGAACGGAACGTTCCGTTCCGTGTGCGGGGGCCCGTGCCTAGACGTTGGCGCGGTATTCGCAGAAGTTGCCGGTGCGAACGCTTCGCGTCAGAATTGCGGCCAGTTCCGGCGAATGCGTGGCGATGCGGGCGATCATGTCCTTGATCCGGCGTTGCACGGCGCTACGTGCCCGTTCGGACGCCCCCCCGGCGCGGCGGGTCCGGCCCCCGAGTCCCACCGCGCGCGACAGTTCGGCGGCCAAAAATTCAATCTCTGCGCGGGCCCGGGTGGCACGTCCTGTGTCAAAGAAGGACTCGGCTTCGGCCAGTTCCTCGCGCAGATCGTCGAGCCGGGAGCGGTACGTGGCGCGCGCCTCCTCGTCGAGCAATTCGCCAGCGTCGCCACCATCCACGGCGGTGACCGCGTTTCCGTCGACAACTGTGCGCGATCCGACCAGATCCATCACGTGCAATTCTTGGTTGGGCGCCGCAAGCAGACGCGCGAGGTAGCGCAGGCCCAAGCTGTCCTTCAGACGAAAGGTGGCACCGCGATACGTGATAGCCCAGCACTCGCCCTCGTCAACCATCGTGAAGGAGGACGTGGGGGGTGTCAGCAGGGCATTGTGTGTGTCTGGGTTCAACCCGGCAAGGCGCAGATTGGCCAGCCGCACAAGTCCAGTCTGCCCGAGGTCAACGGCGAGCGCATGAGCCGCCTCGATCAGGATCCGCGCCTTGTTCGCGTCACCGGGAAGGGCGCGGTCCATCAGCGCCCGCCCGTATTCGTAGCGGGTGCGCGCAAGATATGGGCGGGCGTCTAATTTTTGGCAGCGCGCAATCGCCGATTCAAAATAACCGCACGCCTCGTCCCAGCGTTGCAGACGCGCGCTGAGTAGCCCCATGAGTCGTGTCACGGGCCCTTCCCAGGACATCCAGGACATCCCGAACATCACGTCGCGATGGACGGCGGGCAACAGAAGGTCATGGCAGATCTGCACAACTTCGAGGGAACCGCAGAAGGCGGCAGGTTCGGCGAAGAAAAACAGCCCAAACACGTTGTCGAAGGTGCGCGTTGGATTCGGCAGCAGATCTAGATGCATGCGGGTGTTTTCCCGGTCCTCGACGCGCGAGAACGTCAGGGCTGAACAGATAGCCTGCCACATGGATGCATTGGCAAGCGGGCTGCGTTCGCGGCGGGCGTTCGGGTCATGCGCCAGCATCTCTTCGTGTCGCTCGGCAGCGCGCAGAAAACTTTCTCGATGCAGCAACATGCAGCGTTCGACCTGAGGATCACCTGCGGCGCGCCCAAGGCGGGTGGCCTCTGCGGCTAGTTCTTCGGCCAAGGCAAAGTGGCCGTGGAACAACGCCCGCATTGACCGCATCAGGGGGCCGCGCCACGCGTGCCACGGGGCGCGCAGTTCTTCGGCCAGTTTTTCGAAGGCTGCAATACGAGCGTCCGCAGGTGGCAGATCGCCCTGTTCCATGTGATCGACCACGAGCCGCGCATGGGTGATGATCAGGCGGTCGCGATCGTCCAAAGCGGTCGCAAGCTGTTCCACTTCGTGGTTCAACGCCTGGCATTCACGCGCGTCGCTGACGTTCATCATCGCCGACAACCCCGTGAACATGGTTTGCAGCAAGGTTTGGCGATCGCCCAGGCGTCGGGCCATCGCCATGGCTTCGCGCGCGATAACCACGGGTTCATTGGTCTTGAGGGCCGGTTGCAGCGCTGCCCCCAGCCGGGCCAGCAAGGCCGCCCGGCGCAGGCTGTCACCGGAAGGTAAGGCCGCCAGGGCTTCCTCCAGCAGGTCGACCAAGACCGGATCGACGACTGCGAAGGTGAAAACTGTTCCGTAAGCCAGGGCCGCACGTGCCAGGAGATCGGCGTCTCCCAGGTTGCGGGCGGTTCCAGCGACCTCTCGACACAGCGTTTTTCCGATTGCGCTTTCGCCGCGCCGGATCCGGGCTTCGGCCAGCGCCAGCAGCACATGCGCTCTGGGCAGAGGCATATGCCCGAACGAATCGAGCGCGGTGGCGGCACGTTCGAGAATCGCGACAGCCTCGTCGTAGGCAACCAGGTCGAGCGCGCGTCGGGCGGCACGTTCGGCGAAATCAACCGCGCGCGACAGGCCCGCGACGGGGCCCTCGATGCTGTGGTAGGCAAGTTCGGCGAGCGGTGGCACGGGATCGTGCTGGTGCAGGCGTTCAAGTGCGGTTGCCACTTGCCCATGCAACACGCGCCGGTTCTCAGGATCTAGATCGCGATACAGAACCTCACGCACCAGCGCGTGCGAGAACCGACGGCGCCCCGCGCGGACCGCCAGCACGCCGGTGCGGACCGCCTCCGACAGGGTCAGATCGACGTCGGACGTATGACGACCCGACGCTGCGGCCAGCAACGCCACGTCGGGTTCATCACCCGCCACGGCCGCCAGATCAAGCAAGGGGCGCGCCGACACGGGTACGTTGCGCAGACGCTGCCGTATGACATCGCGGACGCCATCGGGCACGGCACCCGCAGCGATGGCGGCCGCGCCTTGGTCATCGAGAAGGCGCGCCATTTCGGTGAGGAAAAGCGGGTTGCCCTGCGTTCTTTCGAACAAGGTGTTTTCGACAGCGTCGAGGTTTGCGCCCAGGGCTGCGCCAGATCGCTTTCGCAAGAAGCTGCCGACCGACTCGGGACCGAGCCGTGAAAGCGACAATGTCATGCCCTCGCGGGCAATGCGCGACAAAAGTTCGCCGGCCTCGGCGTCCATCCGCGCCTCCACATCGCGGTAGCTGGCAATCACAAGCATGCGCATCGATCGCAGTTCGCGGGCGAGAAAATGCAGCAACAGCAGGGACGCGCGATCGGCGGAATGAAGATCGTCGATCACGACGAGGATGCCTTTATCGGCGGTCGCGCAACGAACCAGCGCGGCAACCGCGCGCCACAATCGAAACCGGGCCTCATCAGGATTGGGAGGCGCGGCACCAACGAGCGCGCCTGAATGATTCACGCGGTCGCGTAGTTCCGGCAGCAGATCGGCCAGCAGCATGGCGCCGTCACCCAGGGTCTTGGTCAGCGTCGAATCGTCCAGCCCGCACGCCAGGTTCGAAAGCACGTCCAGCCAGGGCCAGTAGGCGGGCGCGCCGCCCGATTCCCAGCAGCGGCCCCACAGAACCGTGACCCCCGCGCGCGCCGCCGCCGCGGTTGCCTCGTCGGCCAGTCGGGTCTTGCCGATGCCGGGCTCGCCGGACAGAAGCAAGATGCGACCCCGTCCCGTCAAGGCTTCGCGCAACGCCTCGGCGATCTGATCGAGTTCGTGCTGCCGCCCTACAAAAGGCGCGGACCCTGAAAATAAGGCACCGCCGCCTGCCGAATCGGGAGCGGGTTGCGGATTGGTATTGTCGGCTACACCCACGGATTCATGTCACTTCGCCCAAGGGAACCAGCCCTTTTCCTTCATGATGTTCACGGCGCGATCCGCCCAAACCTTGTGGCCCGCCAGGCTGAAATGGTGATCATCTTGCATGCCAACCCCGTCGGCGGGAACCAGCGCCAGGTTCGTAATCTTCGTCGGCAGGGATGTCAGCAAGGGACGCATGATCTTGGCGAAAGGACTACCGATGACGATATCCGACGCGGTGGCGCCCACCTCATAGTCGCATTCAAGAATCGGAAGGGTGGGCTCTCCCATGTCTGCGCGAAGATCTTTGATGATCGCGGTGAAACGTTCGGGGAATTTGGGCCAGTCGGACTCTTTGAGGTGACGATCGGTGACACCCAGCATGACGAAGGCGCCGCCGAAGGTCACCTTGCCCTTAAGTCCGCGGGTTCGGGCCAGCAATTCTGTGTACAGGGGCCCTCCTTTTTGCCAGGTGGTCGTATCAAAGACTCCCAACGCTTTTGCGACCGAAATGAAATGGTAGTCCGGTCCCGCGAGGGCTGCGGCGGCCTTGAGCAAGGCCATCCCCGGGCCTCCGCCCATCTGGTCGGTGCTGGCGAGCTGGACGGCCGTTCGTTCCTTGGCGGGGGTAAACGTCGTGCCGTCGTAACTCCACAATCGAGCCTGGGGTTTGAAGAAGTAGTCGGTCAGTTCGGTCGTGCCGGTTCCGTGTCCGACCATGTTGGAATGGCCGAAGTGAATAAAGACGATGGCCTTTTCCTTCGGCACCATCGTGCCTGCGATGTTGATGAAGACTCCCGATGGGCCGACAGGTCCCGCGGCATCCGGCGTGCCGGCCGCGCCACCCGTTCCGGCTGTACCACCTGTTCCCGTTGAACCGCCACTACCCGTCGTGCCGCCGCGTCCCGTGGTTCCACCCGCGGCTGTCGTGCCTCCGGTGCCCATGGTCCCGGTGGTACCGCCCGTGGCCCCAGCCGTTGTGCCCCCGGCTCCCGTGGGTCCCGCCGCACCGCTGGCACCGGCAACGCCTGTTGGCTGTGCGGCGCCGGTCTTCCCGGCGGTGCCTCCGGAACCGTTGTCCACCACCGGGGCTGGATCCCCCGTCTGGTCCTTGACGCCCCCGCAGGCGCCCTGAATGACCAGCACGGTCGCCAACCAAAATGGGGCCCACCGCAACGGACGTTCACAATGTGGGGATGGTTTCATGCTTGCCTCCTCGAAAACCGATAGTCACCAACCGCCGCTTCCATCACGTTACGCTGCGGCGCCGATCCCCACTTTGACCCCTCAGCACCTACCCTGGCAACATCGAATCGTGTCGGTCCGGTTTTGGTTAGAGCAAATCGCTTCGGAAGCCGTGGCGTTTGCCCAGGGCCAGGCAGGCACGCAGCGCGCGCACACCTGCGGACGGCGTCCCGTCGGTTAGCGACGCCGCCGCCACGCACACACCGAGACGAAGGCATTGTGCAGGAGGGGCCCCGTCGTGAACACCTGCGAGAAATCCGGCCAAGAACGCGTCGCCTGCCCCATTGGTCCCCACGATTAACCGCGACGGCATGTTGACGCTGCCTTGAAAATAGGGGACGCCTTGGGGCGCAAAGGCCAACGCGCCTTCGGCGGCGTGAATGACGACTGTGCTGCGATCGCCCCGGCGGGCCAGAATGCCGGCGGCTTTTTCCAACGCTATGGGGTCCAGCTTGCCCTTGCGCGATCGCATTTGCAGGCCGGTCAAGGTGCTGGCTTCTAGTTCGTTGCAAAAGAAAAAATCAAGATGAGGAAGGGCGGCGTCGACCAATTCGGGCAGCCGCCCGCTGAGATCAGTGACGACGTCTGCGGCGGTGACATATCCTTGGGCGCGCGCGGTGGCCAAGGTGCGTGCCCCGACGGTTCCGAACCTGCGGTCGGGGCGATCCATGCGGGTCAGCAAGGCAATAAAGGCCAGTAGAAAAATCTTTGCACCGGGGTCACCTCTTCGTCCTGGTGACATGTCCAGACAGTCCGGACCTACAAAGGCGCTGGCCCCCTGATGGTGGAAGATGGTGCGGCGTCCTGATGACGTTTCGGTCAGGATTTCGCTGTACGACGTGCGCGCCTTTGGGTGACGTTTCATGCGCGATATGTCCACGCCGCTATCCCGCAATATCTGGGTGATGAAATCGCCTTCGGGGTCACGCCCAATCAGCCCCGCGGCGTACAAGGGAAATTTCACGCCTAGGCGTGCCCAGTCGCATAAAGCGTTGAAGGGCGCGCCCCCGTTGGACAGGGTCGTGCCGGAAATCGACACGCACGCGTCCTGTTGGGGATACCTGTCGATCATCGCAACGCGATCAACGATGAAGTTGCCCGCCGCCAGAATCCCACAACGTGACTTTGATGCGATTTTGACGGGGCTCATGCGCACCAGGCGGCGTCGCACCAGTCGCTGTCCATCAATGCGATGGGGGTCATCGGCTGGCCTGAACCGTCACGACCGATTTTTCCTTATGTGAAACCATCGCGGCCGCGAACAGATCATGGCTTGCCACGGCTTCATCCACGGTCACACACCCCAACCTGTCGCCCAGGACGCCCGCCCGTTCGGCAAGAAACGCGGCCCACATTTGTTGATAACAATCGGGAAAGCCCGCTTCGAAAATGCCCCCCGTGGACGCCTTGAACGCCGTCTGAAACCCCATATCGATGCGGTTCCATTGTTGATCGGCACCGCGACGTTCATAGATCCAAATCCGTTTGGCGTCCTGGCTGCTCCATTTCACACTGCCTTCTGTGCCTAGGGCCTCGAAGAACCAGGTGTTGGTGTCACCTGGGGACAGTCGTTTCATTTCGAGTCGCATGGGCGCTTCGTGCCCGTCGACTTCGATGTCGGTGTTCAAGATTGCGTTGTCCCAGGTGTCACAGGGGGCCCTGCCCCCATGGCCATCGGGCCGTTCGGAATAGATTTTTTGCAACTGAGCGAACACGCGTTTTGGATTCCATCCCAGTTTCAGGGGCACGTGCAGGGGATGAAGCCCCAAATCCGCCAGCACGCCCAGTTCGCCGCAGCGTTTAGCCTGTCGTTTCCAATTGATGGACTTTGTCGGATCCATGTCGCTGCTGTGGTTGAAGCCTGAGCGCACTTCAATCAACCGGCCCAGCGCGCCCGATTTCGCGTATTGCCAGGTGCGGTACATGGCCGGAAAATAGGGAAATTCTGAAGACACGCGAACAAAGCGCTGCGATCGTTTGACAGCATCGCGAATGTTCAGCGCCGCGCGGCGGTCGATGCCGAAGGGCTTTTCGGCCATCAGATCTTTGCCGGCTTCCAGGGTGTCGATGTAGATGCGTTCGTGCAGGTCGTGCGGTACGGCCACGTACACGACGTCCACATCTTTGTTGTCCAGCAGCGCCCGGTGGTCGGTGCTGAACTGTTTGACCGTGGGGACGCGGCGAAACCAATCAAGGGCTGGTTCGTGCGCGTCGCATACGGCCACCAGTTCGGGTCGATCGGGCAAAGGATCCAGTGCAAACCAGCGGCCTATCGCACTGGCAAGTTCGCGGCCCATGAGGCCGCCCCCGATAATGCCAACCCTGACGATCCGTTCGGTCACCGTGTGCCCCCGGATTGCAGACCCGCGGCGGCCTGCGCGGCGGTGGCGCCGTCGTGCACGATCGACATAAGAGCGCGGGTCATGCCGGCGGGGTTGCTGTGTTGAATGATATTGCGGCCGTAGACGATCCCCGCGGCGCCCTGGGCGATCAAGGCTTCGGTACGTTGCAGAATTTCGGTGTCGCTGGCCTTGCCGCCGCCGCGGACCAACACGGGGACGCGCGCAATCTTGACCACCCTATGGTACAGGGACACATCGTCGGTGGGATCGGCCTTGATGATGTCGGCGCCCAGTTCGGTCGCTTGACGGACCAGAGGCAGAATCTTGTCGACATCCCCATCCACCATGTAGCCGCCTGCCTGCGCGTTGGGTTTGAACACCAAAGGTTCGATCATCAGCGGCATGCCGTAACGATCGCAGTCGGGTTTGATGCGCAAGATGTTGTGAATGCACTGATCGGTGACTTCTGGTTCGCCTGGGATGCGAAACAGATTCACCACCACGCAGGCGGCATCTAGACGCAGGGCCTGTTCGACGGGGTTTTCGATCATGCGGGAAAACAGGGCGCGCGGCAGTTCCCTGCCATAGACGTTGGCGATGTCCGTGCGAAGGACCAAGGCGGGTTTTTGTTTGCCGGCAATGGACTGCAGCAGTTCGGCCTGTCCGATGGTCAATTGAATGGCATCCGGGTTGGCGCCCACCAGGGTTTTGACCGCCGTTGCCAGATCTTCGATACCTTGCAAGAAGACCAGTTCGTTGAAAAAACCGTGATCGACGGCCACGTCGAAACAGCGTTGTGACCGGGGGTGAAATAGGCGGTTCAGACGATATCGTTTCATCGATCTTTCCTTTTCTCAGTGATTTTTGTGCGGATGACCCGGGGGCCGTGTTTTGAAACCTCGTCGGCCGCCCCGGAGGACAGCCGGCTGTCGGTGATGAAATGCGAAAACGCCGACCACGTGGCGATGCGGACCACGCTGGGTGCGTTCCATTTTGTCGCGTCAGCCACCAGCACGGCAGCGCCCGCGCGGCTGATCATTTCCTGTTTGATGGCGGCTTCTGACAGTTCGGTGGTGCTGGGGCCGTCGGCCGCCAGGCCGGATGATCCAATGAAGGCCAGGCGCGCATTTAGTTGCGACACCCAGGCCAGCGCCAGGGGCCCGACCAAGGCCGCTGTGACGCCGCGAACCTCGCCGCCCAGACAGATGACCCGCGCGGCCCCTTCGCGGGCCAGTTGGGCGAAGGCTATCGAATTGGCGATGATGGTCAGATCTTGTCGCCCTATCAAGGCGCGGCCGATTTCTAAACAGGTGGTGCCCGCATCCAGGAAAATTGTCGATCGGGGTTCCACCAGAGCGGCAGCGGCGGTGGCGATGGCTTGCTTCTCAGCGCGTGAGGATTGGCTTTTTTCCTCCAGGCTGGGCTCTCCGGTTAGATAGGCCGGGTGGGCCGCGCCACCGTGAAACCGCAGAACTTTGTGTTCGGCTTCTAGGTCCGCCAGATCCCTCCGCAAGGTGGCGGGCGAAATCCGTAGGGCCTTTTCCATCTCGCCGTGGGTCAACCGCCGTTTGCGTTCCAGTAGGTCGACCAAGGCGCGTTGTCGTTCAGCGGTAAACATGGCAAAGAGCGTCTTTGAGCAACTGTGATTGAAACGCTCACGATTGTCAAGACCACGGTCTGGTTTCCTGATATAAACCCGGCATGTCAGCACAGACGCGTCTGGTTGAACTAGGTCTGATCCTTCCCCCCGCGCCCCGGCCCCTAGCCGTGTATCGGCCCGTTGTGGTCATAGGGGCCATGGCCTTTGTTTCGGGCCACGGGCCTGTGCAAAACGATGGCTCGTTGACGAAGGGACGGGTGGGCGACGATCTGGATCTGGCGGCGGGACGGCTGGCGGCGCGGCAGACCGGCCTTGCGATCCTGGCAAGCCTGCAGGCCCATTTCGGATCCCTCGATCGAATCAAACGTGTCGTGAAACTTCTAGGCTGGGTGAACTGCACCGATGACTTCACGGAGCAGCCCGCTGTGATCAATGGCTGTAGCGAACTTTTCCGCGATATCTGGGGGCCTGACATGGGGGTGGGCGCCCGCAGCGCGATTGGCACCAATGTTCTTCCCGGACACATTCCTGTCGAGATCGAGGGCATTTTCGAAATCGAAAGCTGATTCCGTGACCGCGCCTTTTTACCGCCTGAACAATGAGGCCGAGGTCGATTCACCCGCGCTGGTTGTGTTCCCAGATCGCATCGAACGAAACATCGATGCGATGATTCGCATCGCCGGCGGGGTCGAACGCCTGCGCCCCCATGTCAAGACCTACAAGATGGCCGAGATTATCCGCGCGCAAATGGCCCGCGGGATCAAAAAATTTAAGGCCGCCACCATCGCTGAAGCAGAATTGACCGCATCGTGCGGGGCCGCCGATGTGCTTCTGGCCTATCAACCGGTGGGCCCCAAGGTGGGCCGCCTCGTTGACCTCGTGCGGGCCTTCCCGGGGACAAAATTTGCATCCCTTGTGGACAATCCCCAAACCCTTACGGTGATCGCCTCAACCTTCGTGGCGGCTGGACTTACGTTGCCCCTGTACGTTGATTTGAATGTGGGGATGAACCGCACGGGGGTTGCACCGGGGGCAGCGGCCTTGTCCCTGTATGCCCAGCTTTCAGGGACAGCGGGTGTTTCTGCGGCGGGGTTTCATATCTACGATGGACATCTTCACGACCCGGACGTTCAGCAGCGCCGCGTTTCGTGTACGGCTGCGTTTGCGCCCGTCATGGCCTTGGTCAAATCGGCGGCGGACGCTGGTCTGGCGCGGCCTGTGCTGATAGCAGGGGGGACGCCGTCGTTTGCGCTGCACGCCCAGGATCGCCCCAACGTGGAACTAAGCCCCGGCACGTTGCTGCTGTGGGATCGGGGCTACGAATTGGAATGTCCGGATCTGCCCTTCATTGCAGCGGCGGTGCTTCTGTGTCGCGTGGTCAGCCGCCCCCAAGCCGGCCTTCTGTGCGTTGACCTCGGGACCAAGGCGGTGGCCAGCGAAATGCCCCAACCCCGTGCGTATTTTCCCGATTTAAGCGACGCGCACTGCGTTGCCCACAACGAGGAACATATGGTGCTTCGAACCCCCGACGCCGAACGGTTGGCCGTGGGCGACGTTTTGTATGCGATCCCTTGGCACATCTGCCCGACAGTGAACCTGCACAGCGCCGTGTGGGTGGCGCGTGACGGAAACGCCCGCGACAGGTGGCCGGTGGCGGCGCGGGCCCGCCGCCTCAGCGTCTAAAATCACCGACCTGTAAGCCACAGTTCCTTCTTTTTTTTTCTTCTGGGGGGGCGGTTCCCCCGCAACAGTGCATTATAGTTCACGGTCGATTTTTCCTGAGGTGACGATATGAGCGTGCCCAAGTTCAAAGAAAATCGATGGCCCCGCCAAATCCCGGTCGGCGTGCTGTTTTTCTGCGGCGCAGTGGCCTGTGGCGGCAATATATCGGACGACGGCGATCCCGTCGCTGCTGGCAGCCAAAACCCTAAAGTCGGCAAGAATCCGGGTCCGGGTGAGCCCAAAGATCCGGCGCCGGAGGCCGCGCCGGGCACCAACGCGGCTGAACCGGCCGCGTCGAAGTTCGTCATCAGCCCTGGTCTGCGTCGGCTGACCCGGGCCGAGTACATCAATTCGGTCGCTGACCTGTTGAACGTGCCGGTGGCCATCGAGGATTTGCCGGACGAGCAGATTGTGGAAGGCCATAGCGTTATCGCGTTGGCGCAGAAAACCGGGTACGACGACAACAACCTGTACCTGGGGGTTGCGGAGAAAGTGGCCGAGGCTGCCGCACCGAAGCTGGTGATGGAGGCAGGCTGTGCCGACCCCGCCTGCTACCGGATCTGGGCGACCGGGTTTCTCACGCGCGCGTTTCGCGGGCCCCCAGCCGCTGCGGTCGTGGATCGCTATTCCGCCTTGCTGTCTTCGGCGGACGCAGGCCCGACACCTGCCGATCGCTTGACAGCGTTTGTCGAAAGCGCGCTGACGTCGCCGCATTTTCTTTATCGTAAGGAGATCGGTACGGGAACAGGGGCCGACCGGGTCTTGGGTTCCTACGAAGTGGCCACGCGTCTGTCGTTCCTGCTGTGGCAATCGGGACCGGACGCGGCCCTGCTGGCAGCGGCCGCCAAGGGTGAACTTGCGCAACCGGCATCGCGCCTGGCCCAGGTGGATCGATTGTTAAAAGATCCGCGCGCGTCCCGGGCCTTGCGGTCGTTTGTCAGCGACTGGATGGGGCTGTTCGAAAAAGAGCTGGCGAAGAAGGCTCCGGAAGTCTTAACGGGTCTGGGTTCAGACTTCCCTGTGGTGGCCCAGGGGGCCTTCGACATGTTGATTGACGATGCGCTGGCCGCGACGGAGACTGCAAAGTTTTCGAGCCTGCTGTCGCTGGACTACATGTTTGCCAATTCCACCCTTGCGAAAATATTGGGAGTGACCGCCGCTGGTTCGTCGCTGACGAAAGTGATGCTGAAGACCAACGAACGGCGCGGAATTCTGACCCATCCCCTGGTCCTGGGCGCGCATACCAAGGAAAGTGGCGCCTCGCCGTTTCCTATCGGCAAGTTCATTTTCGAGAACCTTGCGTGCAACAGCATCCCGCCACCGCCGGCCATGTTCGCGCCGGTGGAAGACACGACGACGGGGGATCAGACCTTGCGCCAGCGCCTAGAGGCCCTGACGTCCAGCGGGACCTGTGCCAACTGCCACGATCGCATCAGCCCGCCTGGGTATGCCTTCCTGCCGTTTGATGCTGTGGGCCGCTACAAGAACAAGGACGCGCGGGGGATGCCATTCGACACCAAGGGCACACTGAGGCTTCCTAACAGCGATCCGTTGGCCTTCGACGGCGCCAGCGATTTGGCGGCAAAACTGGCCACCCATCCGGTCATCCAGAGGTGCGTGGCCCAGCGCCTATTTCGGTGGACCTTTGGCCGATACGAATCGATGGCGGACAAGATGACGATGGACGAGATCGAACAAACGTCAGTCGAGACGGGGGCGTCCGTCGGTCCTCTTCTGCGCAAGGTGGCGGGTGCCCCTGCGTTCGGTTACGTCCGTGTCCGCTGATAAGGAGCCCGCCCTATGATCAAATCGAACCGACGAGATCTCATCCTCAAAATGGGCGCCTGGCCTCTGCTGTGGCCGGTCCTGCGCGCAGGAACGTCCTATGGTGCCGCGACACCGCCGCGCCGGGTGTTGATCATCTTCAGCCCCAATGGTCCCATCATGGAACAGGGGGCACCGGGTTTCGGCAACACGGACACCGCCTTCGATGTACATGAATGGTGGGCGCCGCTGGCGCGACATAAGGAACTGGGTTTCTTTTTCACGGGGATGGTGCAGGCAGGGGTGCCGTTCGGAAAACACAATGAATACGGCCACCAGTCGGCGGGCACGGGCGCGCTGACCGCGCGGACGACCGAAGGCACCAACCATGCCACCGGCCCGTCGCTGGACCAGTTCATAGGGCAAGAGCTGCAGAAGCGTGGCGTGATCACGCCCAAACGATCGTTGCTGTGGGGCCTGCACAACAAGGTTGGCAACTGGGGACCCTGGTATGAAGACGTCGGCAAGGCGGCCCAGGTGCAAAGTGATCCCTACAAGGCCCTGGCCGACATCAGCGCCGGGCTAGGCGGTGCCCCGATGGGCGCAGGGGGCGTCAACCGTCGGCTTCTCCGCCGCAAGCTGGCCCTTGATGCCGCATATAAGGACTGCCGCGAGCTGACCGCGGGACTGGGTACCGAGGGCAAGGCTTTGCTTGATTTTCATTGCGCCAATGTCGATTCGCTGCAGAAAAGCGTTTTGAAGTCGATTGACGGCGCGGCCCAAACCATGCCGACCGCCGCAAAGATGAACTGCCAGGCGCCGGCAAAGCCCAATACCGAACTTCTGGCCAACGCGAATTTTGCGGCCGCCGACAACCGGGACGAAATTACCAAGGCCTTCACCGATTTGATGGGCCTGTCCTTCGCGTGTGACGTCACCCGGGTGATCGGGTTCTCGTTCGGGGCGACGTCCGACCGTTTCGCCATCCCGTCCAAGTACATGGTCCCCAGTTGTGGCAAGGTGGACTCGGGTGATTCGGGCCCGCAGCACCACGCCTGGACGCACGTGCAAAGCAGCCCGCCCGAGAAGCGCGCGGCGCTGAAGGCGTTCTACCTTTGGTATTCGGAGGTGGTGGCCAAGTTCCTGGACAAGTTGAAGTCGACCCTGGACGCGGATGGCAAGCCCCTGATGGACACCACGTTAGTGCTGTGGACTTCGGAATTGGGGGCCGCGGGGCTGGAAGCCCATCCGAATCATCACATTCCCGTGGTGATGTTTGGCAACAGCGCAGGCGCGTTCAAACCGGGGCGTTTGTACCGTGGTGCGGGCGCTTCGAATTCGGCGTTGATCTTGCACAGCCTGTTTGTGTCGATTATCCAGCACACGGGCCTGTTGGACGTGAACACCTTCGGAAACAAGGGCACGGGCCCACTTGGGTGGCTCAAGGGGTGACGGGGGCGGCAGGGCGCCAAGTTCGCTTGGCCTGTTGAACTTGCCCCCGACGGGCATTCCGATCACGTCGCCCGAGGCGTCGATGGTCAGGCCGTTCTCCGTTGCGTGGTACAGCCCCACGCCGTCGAAGTTTTCGAAACCGAAACCTTTGGGATCGGTAAGGCTGTGACAGCCTGAGCACGCGGGATCGGCGCGGTGTTGGGTGAAGCGGTCGCGTCCCGTCAGATTCTTGTTCGGGGCGGGCACCTCGAACATCAGGTTCTCCGGTGGGGCGGGCAGCTCCTCGCACAGCAAGACCTTGCGCACGAAGGCGCCCCGCCTGACGGGTGGTCTGGTTCTCCTGGGCGAGGACCGACCGGAGACCCCCTTTGGGTTAACAGGCCTGCGCGCCGCTGGGTCTGGACGGCCACGGTTTGGAATCCCGTCCCCGGCGATGCGGGTAGGCCATAGAAGTTCGCCACCGTCGGATTTCTGCGGCGGCCAGGAGGGCCTCGTCGGGCATGCGGCGCCAGAGCATGTACGATAGCCGCGAGGCCAGCTCCCAAAGGGGTCAGACGTGTCACCAGGTCGCCCGCCGTGGTCGGTCGCGCCCCGCCGATGTTGGCATGCCACTGGGCGCGCCGGTATTGTCGGAATTGCCTGCCCCGGGGTGAATTCATAGAGAAGCTGATTCCGCTGATTCCTCGTCCCAGGGTCTACACCGTCCGCTATCACGGCGTCCTTGCGCGCGCGTCCGGTTGGCGAGCCGAGGTGGTGCCTGCACATCCGGACCCTGGGAGGGCGGCCGAGGTGTTGAGAAATTGAAGAAGCCGAAGCAAAGGCAAAGCCGCGTTCCCTGGGCGGACCTGCTCAGGCGGGTATTCCGAAACGACGTCCTTGGGTGTGGCCGGTGTGGGGCTTCGGGGCGGCGCGAACTTTACGGAAGCCACTATCGGCCTTGACGCAAAATGATAAGGCTGTTTGAATTGCCTATGCTCACTGTAGATCCATCGCCTCAGCCTAGCGGCGGCCGGTTCAAAGCAGGCGGCTATGGTACGCTCCACATTGGTCATGGCAGATCCAAAAATTGAGCTGACGCGCCCACCGATCGTCGAGGCGGTTCTGGATATAGACTGTGATCTGCCGTCCGGACATGACCTCGTCGCCCTCGAAGGGGGCGCACATGAGGCCCTCAATAATACGTATCCTATTCACGATCGGCAGTGGCTTCAAGAGCATCAACACACCGGATAGACGACAGGTCGTTCAGCTGCGATCACAAGGGTATTCGTTCAATCGACTCGCACCGTACGGCACTCTGGATGACTACCTGAATGAGATTCGGAGGACGTGGCTCATATACGTTGGGCTTGCCCGCCCCATTGCAGTAAAGAAAATTCAGCTGCGATACATCAACCGTATCCTGCTGCCGATGTCGCATCACCAGGTGGATTTGGATCTCTACCTCAGGCTCGGTCCCCGCATAGCTGACGATGACAACGTGCTTGTCAGAAGCTTCCTCAACCAGTATACGGCCGTCGAGAAGACCACGGGTCTTCTAGTGAATGTCACCATAACGCTACAACCCGAGGAGAACGAAAAGTTTCCAATTATTTTTGACAATATCGTCATCTCGCCCGGTCCTGATAGTGATCCCGGCGATTGGGATGGACTAAAGAAGCGGATTGAGGCGCTAAGGATCTTGAAAAACCGTGTCTTCGAGAGCACACTGACAGAAGCATGTTTGAAGCTGTTTCAAGCTGTTTCAACAGTAGATTCTCTCGGGTACGCCGTCCTCGTCCCGTACACGCAACAGAGCAGTGCGGTTTCGCCAGAAGCGATCGCGGCCGGGCGGATTGCCTCAGACATCGTGCGCGAGTCCAAACGTTCAATCGCGCTCTTTAGCGAGCAAACCGCTGCGCTATCTAACCTGTTCGCGCTCGCCAGGGAATGCGCGGAAGACGACTGGGACGCCGCCGGAGCGCAGGCAATTGATTGCATTGCTGTTGAGCGAGCTGCGCAACTTTTGAAGGCGTTGCCCAACAGCATCCCGATGCCCGAGTGCTCGCCCGAACCAGATGGTTCGATCTCGCTGGACTGGTCGGAGTCCAGATACCGCTTGTTTTCCATCAGCGTAGGCGGCAGCGATCGTCTGGCGTTTGCTTGGCTCGACGGTAGCAACAAAGGACATGGCGTCGCTCGGTTCGATGGACGTGTCGTGCCCAAGCACGTGCTGGCCGGAATTCGATCTACCCTTGACCAAACGCATGCTGCCGTCCGGGCTGCCTGAAACGATCGACGACGATCTCGTCAGGTTTCTCGTTCAGAGCAACCAGCTCACTGCCACCTCCGTAAAGCCAGCGGCGTTCCTGCCAAACCCCAAGGATCTCGAAACCTCCGTCTTCCAACATGCGAGGGAACCCGTGGAGACATTGTGGGTGCTTGGCCTTCAAGCGGCTGGCAATCGAACTCTTCACGGCGTAGCCGTGGTGAAAGCGTCTAGCGTGCGTGCCGCTCAGCTTGACCTAGCGTCGGCCGAGCCACCGGGCCGTCACGCCGTCATCCGTGGATGGCCGTGGAACGCCCAGGACCCGGAACTCCAAAAGGCGCAACAGAAAGAGTTTGCCTTGGTCCTCGCCAGCGCGGCCGGCCCCCCCGTACGCCGCAACGGCTGAACCGTAACCCATCCAGCGGCGGCATCATCGCCCACCTTGGCGGGGTGACGATGAAGTGGCATTGGAGACCGGAGGTGTCCCAATGCTTACGAAACGAAACCCGACAAGTTCGGAGGCCCGGACCGATGGTAGTTTTCCGAGACTGGCGGCGGCAGGCGCAAGGCGGATTGAAATTGGCCATCAAGGGACGAAAACGGCCTGGGTGGAGTCGGTTTCCACCACCCTGTCCGACCTCACACCCTCCGATGAATGCCGGTATTGGGCGCGGTGAAGCCATCGCACCCATGCGGGAGCGTTGGTCTGCCAATCGGAATTTCGTATCGGTGAAATATCGGTGAAAATGGCCGTCGAAGGTCAGGCGGTGCTGATCGCGATCGCGGCGCGAAAACGCATCGCCCAGGTTCCGAGGGGGAAGATGGCCTCCAGTCCCTT
>JAYUUT010000109.1:0-8807 GCA_043754455.1 Myxococcales bacterium | reverse complement strand
CTTGCGGGGTCGGGTGGCAGTGACCGTGACGTCGAACGGGTTGTAACTGCCGCGCTCGACAAAATAGGTGACGGTGACGGCTTCGCCCACCCGAATTGTCTCGGTCGTCTTATAGGGATAATAACCGGGGGCATCGATAAGGATGCGCCAGTCCCCGGGGGCGAGGTCGAAGAATCGAAACGTACCCGTGGCATCGGCGGGCGCTTCAAAACCAACGGCCTTTTCACCGTCGTCGCGAAACACTGTGACCACCACGCCCGACAAGGGCAGGCGGGTGCCGCGTTCTTGCAACCTGCCCGAAAGGTTCAGGACGGACGCCTTTTTTGCAGCAGGGATTGGTGCGGGCGCTGGGCCTGCGGCTGTTTCAGTTGAGGCTGCAAGCGGTGCCTCCGTCGGGGTGGCGGGCTTCGGTTTTAATCGAAACTTGTATTTGTAGGTGATCTGGACGGCGATAGGTTTGCCGTCGATTTCCGCAGGTTCAAATTCGAAATCTTGTGCGGCCAACAAGGCCGCTTCGTCAAACCCCAGACCCGCGGGTGTTGCCGGTTCGGCGATGCCCGCGCTTTCAATCTTCCCCTTGTCGCTGATGTTCAGCAACAACACGACGTCCGCCTCGATCCCTTTGCTGACGGCGTCTTTGGGATACGTGGCCTCGACAAATCGAATCTGTTTGGGGATCTTGCTCAGTTTGGTCGCTTCGACTTGGGCGGGTTTTTCTGGTCGCGAAGGAATACCCAGACCCTCGTTGGTTTGGGCCTGTGCCAGGCTTGCGGTCAGGACGAGGACCAAGATCATGCCGACCGTTTTCATGGCTTGGCCTCCAGGTTCACGGCCCCGGTCGTCCAGCCAATGCCGCCCCGGTTGTCGCGAATCACAACCAACACCCGCGCGCTGGCCTTTTCGTAGTCTTTCACCTTGCCCGGTTTCCATTTGTTGATGAGCGAATCCTCGAATACCAACCCCTTGGCGCCTTCGATGAATCCGGTTGTCTCACTGTCCAGATCGCCGGTTTCGACAAACCAGGCGAGGTTAAGCCGTTCGTACAGCTCCGCTGGCATGTTCCTGGCGTCGAAGCCTGAATATTTTTCGATGTGTTCACGTTTCACAAGGGCACGAAGGCGGGCCTCGATCCGACGGGGCAGGGTAATGCCAGGTTCATCACCCAGTAGGTCGCCCTGATCTTTGGTCTCCTTAGATGACAAACGCAAAAGGCCGTCGATCGCGGGGTTTTGATTCGAAGGGGACTCGCCCTCTAGGCGCAGTCTGACGGTGCGGACGCTGTCGATGACTTCTGTACCGGACTTGATCTTCACGCGCAATTGCATCGGAAAACCGCCTTCGCAGCCACCGCCAGCTTGCACGGCGGCGCGGAGGTCCCCGATTTGACCCGCTGGGGCCCCGGTGCCTCCGTCAGATCTGCCCGCTTGCGCGTTCGGGTCCGGGCGGTCCGGGCATACCAACTTCAACAGCGTGGGGTCCACGGTATGTGTGAACATCGCGGTTGGTCCGGTTCCCAGGTTGTAGGGCGGCAACGTGGCGGCCGCGGCTTCACCCGCTAGTTTGGTGATGTCCGCCACCGTTATCAGGCACGGATACCCGTCGCGCGCGGGCCCGGCCAATGGGCACCAGGACCATTCGTAGCTGAGTTCGGCGTCTGGTTTTGGCGTGTAGACCAGGGCCTTGAAGGTGGCAGTTTTTCCTGGGGCGGGCGCGGGTGGTTCGCTCTGAATGCCCAGCACGCGCAAGGTCTTGACCCGCGAATAGGGATCAAAATCGCCACCGCAGGCCGGGGCCAATAGGGCAATGACAGTGACGATCAGGGTTTGTTTGAGATTCTTCATTGGTCTTCCAAACGGAACCGGATGGTGAAACTCAGGGTGAAGGGTATGGCAACGCCGTCCCGCGTGGCGGGTTCGTATTCACCCGCTTGGGCCGATTTGCGAGCGGCCTCGTTGAAGTCTGGATAAGGGGATTCTTTTATCACCTTGACGCTTGTGACGTTCCCCGCGGCATCAATCGAGATCATCACGGGAACGTCCGCTTCCAAGCCCTGTGTTTTGAGCAGGGCGGGATATTCAGGATCCTTTGGGTTCTTGCGTTTGGGTTGGGTGTATTTTACGCCTGCGGTGGGGATTCGTGTCGCGGCCTGATTCACCGGCGCTGCCGGCTCCCGTGCTTCAGACGTTGCGGGGCCCGTGCCGCCGGGGATCACTTCTTTGGGGGCGACAGCGCGGGCGGCGGTTCGTCCTTCGCGGGTGTTGCCCACGGCGAACGCGGGCCCGGTGCCACCTTCGGTTGCCGATTCCAGGCTAAGCCCGACGATGCGCGGGGGCGGTGTTTTGGGCGTTTCTATCGGGGGCGGTGGCGTCTTAGGTGGTGGCGGCGTTTTTTGGATCGGCTTCGGTGGCGGTGGCGCGGGCTTTTCGATCACTTCAGGTTCGGGCGGCTTTTCTTCGACGATCGGTGGCGGTGGCTCTGGCGGTCTTTCGCGAACTTCGATGGTCACCGTTTGATCCACGACATCACGCCGACCGAATTCGATTCCGCCGACCAAGATCCCCAATCCCACAATTGCGGCGTGAACCGCTGACGATCCCAGCAGGGCCTTTGCCGCTCGAAAAATCCCCGCGCCGGCGGTGCGTGATTCCCGCGCCAAAGGATCCCACAACTTCTGCGCCGGGGTCAGGGCGCGGCCGTCTTTGCGGCGCACATGGACGGCAATGCGGGCGCGGGCGGCTGCACGTTCGCGGTTCTTGCGCATTGACAGCGGCAAGTGGCGCCGCAAAAGGGATCCGTAGGTCAGGTGACCCGGAACCGTGGCGGGCGTAGGTGTTAGGGACGGCGGGGTCGGCATGGTGGCTGTTTTTGGCCAGAATCCTAGGGGATTTTGGCTGGGCCGGGTCCGCGTTCGACATCCAGGGCAAATGCAGAGATGCCGTTTTGTTTCACGAGGTCGATAAGTTCAATCACGCGTCCGTAGTCGATACCCTTGTCGGCCGCGATGACAGCCTGGGTCTTGGGATGCGCCTTCGATTCGCGGCGCACGATGATCCCCGCCGCTGACAGTGACGCCATTTTTTCACCGTTGAGCAGCAGGATTCCTTCTTTCGTGTAGATCAAATTGATGGTTGATTCCACCTTGCTGCCCCCACTGGCTGCCTTAGGCAATTCGACCTTCAAGGTGGCACGCACGATGGTGGCGGAGGTCAGCATGAAGATGACCAACAGCACGAGGACGATGTCTACGAAGGGAATGATGTTGATGGACGCGATGGGGCCGTCGTCGTCTGCGGCATCGTTAAGGCTGGCCATTTCAGTCCCCCCTATTCCGCTGCGCCGCTGCGGCCCAGATCGACCGATTTCAACTGGGCCAGAACCATGCGCGCCAGCAACTGGCAGTCGGTCACGGAATCCTTGACCCTGGCCTTGTAGACGTTGAAGGCGATGACGGCAGGAATGGCAACCAGCAACCCCACGGCGGTGGCGATCAACGCTTCGGCAATGCCCGCCATGACGGCCGAACTGGCCTCGGCCATGTTGCTGGCCAGATCGCGAAACGATCGGACGATGCCCAGTACCGTGCCGAACAGGCCGATGTACGGGGCGTTGCTGGCCAGGGTCGCCAGGAAGTTCAGGCGTCGGTCGTACCGGGCCCGTTCCCGGCCCAGGGCGCCAGCAATCAAATCTTCTACGGATTCTGGTCCTTTTTCGTAGGCCTTGACGCCGACCAGAACCACGTTGGTTTCTAGGCTGTCGTGTTTCTGTAGGACCGCCGCTGCCGCCTGAAAGTCGCCCTTGTCCAGCGCCTTTGCCAGGGCGTCGCGAACCGCGTCGATGTCGATGCGCCGCGCGCGGTAGAAGAACCACCGTTCCAACATCACACCGACGGACACAAGGGAGAGTGCAATAAGCAGCCACAATACCCATTCGGACCGGAAAATCGGCAAGCCAAGTAGGGTTTGAACCAAAGAACCGTTGCCACTGTGCATTAAGAAACCTCCAAGGAATTCGATGCGCGAGGTTGGATGGCCCAGCGCGGAAAGCGAAAGTTACTTAACAGACATAATCCGATGCGCAACGCCGCTGGGATAAACACCGGCGCCCGCTGAAGGTGTCACCCTTGTTCGAATTCAACCTGTCGGGGGACCTTATGGGGGGCCAATAGGCGCACGCAGTGGTCAATAAGATCCTTTTGGGAACAGGGGCCTGTGGGCGTGACCCGGGCTACCAAAAACGGCGCCCCAAATTCATCGGTGGCAACGCGTACATCGGCTTGTTTGACCTTGGGCGAGGATTCTAGGGATGCGGCGACTTCCCCCAAGGCGACCCTTTTGCCGTCGACCTTGACCAAATCGTCGTCGCGGCCGTGCAGCGTCAGAACCCCGTCCGTGGTCATCTGGCCCAAATCGCCCGTGCGGAACCAGCCGTCAGCACCGCGGTGGCCGATGGGCGTGGCGGCGGTTTTCATCGGTGAGGGAAGTGCGGGCACGAACGATTGGGCGATCGCTGGCGATCGCAACCACAGGCGATCCATCGGCCCGCTCGCCAGGGGGGCAATCCCTTCGGATCCCAGACGAAGGTCCACACCGTGGAGCGGCGACCCCACGGTCGTAGGGCAAAGGCCAGATCGATCCAGGCAGACGGGGCCAGTTTCCGTACAGTGGTAAAGCGACAGGGGATGGACCCCGTATCGCTTAAAGAATGCGTCCGCGACTGTAGGGGGCAAAGGTGATCCGGAGCTGATGAAACGCAGGTTGGGGCGAATAAGAGGCTTGCCTGTGATCTCGCGAGCCAAAGTTCCATAAATGGCGGGGCCCGCCGCGACAACGGTGATACCCGAATCGAGCAGTGTCTTTGCCAGTCGTTTGTCGGACAGTTCGTCTTCGAGATGTAGGGTCGCGCCCGTGTACAGCGCCGCAATCAACCCCAGGTCGAAGCCATATCCGCGGTGTAGGGGGGACAGCGCCAGGATCTGATCGTCAGGGGTAATGCCCAGTCCTTCGGTCAACATGCGGCCGATGGCTGTGGTTTCGTCGGGCCCCCGCACGACGCCCTTAGGGTCGCCCCCCGCGTCCGAGGTGAACAGCACCGTGGTTGCGGCACCGGATATAGGGGCGCTGCGAAATAAGTTCAGATTCAGGAGAGTGCCTTGCAGCCGTCGTCGGCTTTCCGGTGCGTGACGTGGCGCTGCCGATGAGGTGGGGGCGTCGCCGTGTGGCCGGGTCACCAGGGCACGCAAGGGTGCCACGTCCAGCAGGATGTCCAGATCTCGGTTTCCCAGCGCAGGATCTAGGGGGACCGGCACGGCGCCCAACTGGGCCACCGCCAAGGTGAGAATGACCAGGTCCGGAACATTGCCCAGCATGACACCCACCCAGGCGCCGGGGCCGATGCCGAAGGCCTTCAATTCGTTCGCACGCCGCTGCACCCGGTGGGCCAGGCCCCGCCAGGACAGATACGTATCGCGATAAACCAAGGCCGTGCTGCCGCCCCGTTCGCGGGCGGCCTTTTCGACCCAGGCTACCAATACGGACATGGGCGCAGGATCAGATCGCGCGGCTATTCAATTTCCGGGATGTACGAGGGCCATTGTCACCCTCGTTTCAGCCAATAGGCCGCGGGCCCCTGGCAACCGAAGCGCGGTTTTTTCGTCCTTTTCTAGTTGCTCGCTCAACTTCTTCTCACAACCTGGGCAGGCCTTGGCACCCACGCGTGCCAGGGCGAAAAGAATCGCCTGATGCACCGGATACCGATCCTGGCTCAGCGCTGACAAAGGTTTCAACGCGCCCAGCAGCAAAGGTACGGCTTTCACGTCATTCGAGAAGCCCAGAGCAAAGGCAGCTTTTTCCGAACGGGTCCAAGATTGGTCGTTCAGGATCTTGCCGTAGCAGGGCAGTTTGTTGGCACATTCCTTGGCCACTTGCATCCGATCCAGGGCCTCGCCAAACGGGCCCTCGGCCTCGGTTTCTTTTTCTGCGATGGCCTTGAACGCTGCGAAATGTTCGGGTCCCGCAATGCGCGACAAATCGATGGCGGCGTTAGCCCGCAAATCCGAGGCCTTGCCGCCGTCGGGGGTTTTTATGTATCCGTTTTTCGCGATGTCCAGCAGCACGGGGACCGCGCGTTTGTCGCCCGACATATAAATGGCGTCGGTTGCGGTGGCGCGAAGACCAGGGGCCGATTTGTCGCTTTTGGCGAACGCGATCAGTGCGTCCACCGCGTCGGATGTTGCGATCTGTCCCAGCGCTATCAGGATGGCGCCATGTTCGCTGCCATGGGCGGGTTTCCCCAACTTCGAAAGCAAAGCCCCGACGGCTGATTTTGCACGCAGATCACCCAGCAGGTAACTGGCCTTGTAGGGAACGATGCCCGGCGAAATTTTGTCGAAATTGTATTTTTTGGAAAGCGCCGCGACTTCGGCGTTTTTTCCATCCAGCAGTTCCAACAAGGGGCCCACGGACGGGGCCCCAATACGCACCAGGGCCAGGCGGCATTCCTGGAAAATGTCCGCCCCGCGCCCGGTCATAAACAGACCTTTGATAAGCGAGGGGATGGACTGCGGGTCACGCAGTTCGGCCAGTCCAAGGGCGGCCTTCTGGTTCAAAAGGAAATCCTGTTCGTCGGCCGACGTGGTCAAAATCTTCGACAGCGGCGCGACGGCGCGTTTGTCGCCAATGTGCACCAGCGCCCGAATGGCCGCCATTTTTGCCCCGTTGGCGCGAGATTTGATCGGCAGGGGGCGTTCGGCGGCTTCGATCAGTTTTTCCACCGCGTCGGTTGCCTTGATTTCCCCCAGAAACCCGGCGGCGATCGTGGCCTTGTCGAAATCGTCATCGGTATATGACAACGCCCCGATAAACGCGCCCTTGGACCGTTCGTCCTTGTATCGGACTAACGCCTGCAAATGTTCGGGGCTTTTGGTTTCTTCGTACAGGGCTACCAGGTCGGGCACGACGGGGCGGGCCTGTTCCACGTCCATGTTGGCGATCCGGTCCAGGGCTTCCTTTTGGGCGCGAAGGTCTTTCAGTTTTTTGGCCCAAGTATGGGGATCGTTGGGATCCCCCGCGCACGCGCCAAACGAAAGGGTGATAAGGGCAGTGGCGCAAACAAGCCGTCGACAAAACATGGACAGGACCTCCCTGGGGGAGGCGATCGTATCAGAAAAAGCCACCAACCGGGCCGATTTCGGCAATAACCTTGAACGAAGGATCCCCCGTGTCGAAAAAAAACAAGTGGAAAATCTGTTCGTGGAACGTCAACGGTCTGCGGGCCTGCATCGGCAAGGGCTTTGTGCCTTGGTTAGACCAAAGCGGGTGTCAGGTGGTGGGCCTGCAGGAGGTCCGTGCTTTTGAGCCGCAATTGCCTCCTGAGGCGCCGAAATTGCCGGCGTGGCACACGCACTACACAGCTGCCGTGCGCCCTGGGTATAGTGGGGTGGGTCTGCTTTCCCGGGTAAAGCCCGATGAGGTTGGGGCGGGGCTAGGATTGCCGGCCTTCGATGTTGAGGGGCGTATCGGATGGATGCGTTTTGGGCGGCTTGTGATTGTGAATGTCTACTTCCCCAAGGGCAGTGGCAAAGATCGGGACAACAGCCGTGTGCCCTATAAATTGGATTTCTATCGGGCTGTGTTGGAATTCGTGCAGGACCTGCACCGGGCCGGCAAGCGGGTCTTGGTTATCGGTGACTACAACACCGCCCATCATGAGATCGATCTTGCGCGTCCGAAGTCCAATCACGAGACCAGCGGTTTTTTGCCTGAAGAACGCAAGGAATTTGGCCGCTGGATCGACGCGGGCTGGGTAGACACGTTTCGCAATCGCCATCCCGAACCCGGCCACTATTCGTGGTGGAGCCAGCGGCAAGGCGCACGCGAACGCAACGTGGGCTGGCGCATCGACTATGTGCTGGCCTCGCCGCATGCGATGCCGTTTGTGAAGGACGCGTTTATCTGGCCGCAGGTCAAGGGATCCGACCACTGCCCGGTCGGCGTCGAGGTGGACCCCGGGATCGTTTGAATTGAGGCTACTTTGGTTCGCGGCCAACGGCGCCCGGCCCCACTGACCGGAAGATTTCTATTTCGTTGACCTTCTGTTTGACGTCGACGTTGTGAGGATGGCTAGTCCCGAAGGAAAATCGCAGGTACCTACTGGTGTAATTTGCCATTATGACGGTATTGAGCAGCTTGCCCACGACGTGGCTCATGAACACGGTTTGCTTGGCGGTCCATGTGACGCCATCATTTGACGCCTGAACCCGATAAGTGAACCCGTCGACGGTTGATCCCAAACTTGACGTTGATTCGGGCAATGGGATACGAAGCCCCAAGATCCACTGCCACAAGGCCTGCGTCATTGATGCCCGTGCTGTCGTTACCGTCGAAGACGGTGGCAGCGGTTTTTGACGAACTACCCTCTGTCGTCTTGTTTAGGGCGATGTTGACGTTGTCCCCAAGATCCCTTTGTGATGACCCTTCGGTGGAAAGGGCGCTGACGTTTCCGAATCCCCAGTATCGGCCACCGGTATTGAAATTCGACACGATCTTGAAATGGCGTTTCGTTTGGGCCGGAAACGTAAACGGGGCATAGAAATAGCCTCCGGTTGGAACAATGGTTCCCTCTGATATCGGCGTCCCCCAGTTCATTCCGTCATCCGACACGAAAATTTTGTATTCCTGCAAGGCATCGTGATCAGCCACGGCGTCGATCTGATTGAATGTTTGGGCCGAACCCATATCGATCGCGATGTACGACCCAACCGTGGACCCCGCCCGGACCAACCAAGGGGTGCCTGTGCTGTGGATGTTTTG
>JAYUUT010000108.1:0-1856 GCA_043754455.1 Myxococcales bacterium | reverse complement strand
CAGCGTCGTTCGTCTGACCGAACCCAACGATGTCATCGACAAAATGGCCTACGCCCACGCAAACCCTTGTGTGGCCGATCTGGTTGAACACGCCTCGCAATGACCGGGCGTCTCGTCGGTGGATGCTATCGTGAAGGGGAACAGACTGACAGCGTCGCGGCCTGCCCATTTCTTCCGCGCCGATGGGCCCATGCCCCCATCCGTCTCGCTGACCTTGCGCTCGACCCGGCCCATTCGTAACGGGCAATGTTCTGGGGCGTACGCAGGAAAATGGGGCGAGCTCGGTCGCCCAGTGGCGAAGCTGTGTCCGCAGCTGCGTTTCGGTTGTATTGCACGGGGACTTTCTGTTCGCTACCCCTGCTTCGCCCGTGCACCGCCGGGTTTCGCGGGCCGAATCGCGTCCGAAAGGCGCCATTGCGTCTCCGATTTTCGATCTGCCCTAAAATCAACCCTGGTGCGGAGTTTTGAGTTTGGGGGCTTTGCCGGGGGCAATGCTTGCGCTCTGCGCAGCCACAGCCCCCTTTCAAAGACGACACTAATCGCGCGGGGCGCCCGCCATGATCCAATCCCGAATGGCCTTGATGGCCGCCCCAGACAGCGGCTGGCCAACCGGCATTCGAGCGCCATCGGAGGGGCGACCCTTCGTAATTTTTTCGAAAAGGTAGGAAGCGTCGAGATCCCCAGGCTTCACCAGGATCTTGCCCGAAACACCGGTCGACCCCTGGTTCACGATCCGTTCGTAAGCACCAGCGGTCAGGTTCAATCCCTTTTGGGCTCCGGCCGCCCCATGGCATGAACTGAAGGTACAGCTTTTCAGGAAGATTTTCGCCTCGATCTCCGACAGCGTTGGTGCGATCGAGCTGACGCTTTCGTTCATTTCCGCATCGCCGCACGCCCACGGTGTTGCGATGGCCAGACCCAAGAGAAGGAAAAACCTTGTGAGCCGAGGGCCCGCCGAATGTCGACGTCCCCGCGCCAAGATCATGCGCGGGGGGGAATCGCCTGTCCTTCGACGGCCGCTGGAAAACCGGGGGCTCACGACGGATTTAGGGGTTGCAGGGGCCCGCCGCACCAAGAGCCATCAGCATGGATCCGCATTTTTTGCCGACACAGCCTTGGCATGCTGCCTTATCGGTGCTGCAGTCTTTAGCGCAATCACCCAACCCCTGCGTGGCAAGGCAACGGGCGGCGTTGGAAACCGGGGCGCTGTGCGCCGGACAGCTTTTCACCACGCACGAATAGAAGCTGGCGCCCCCGTCATCAGGCCCTCCGGAACCGGCAGTCATCAAACAACCCGCGGTTGCTGCCCCGGCATCAGTCCCGTTGCCAACCCACCTTCCATTAAGGAATGCGGCGCCCCAGGTCTCGTCTAGCCCACACAGCTCGAACTGGCGATTGCGAGGATAGTAAAGACCCACCAGCATACACATCTCGTCCTTGGTGGAAAGCCCCTGCCTCACAGTGCGATCTTCAGCATTGTTGTACTTGCAACGGAAGTCGAGCTCATCGCCTGCCTTAAGCGCCTTGCCCGCTTTGAATCGGTTCAGTTTGACCTCCGACCATTCTGTCGTCGTAAAGATCTGTTCCGGGGCGCCTCCCTTGGGCAAAAGGTTTGCCTCGAAGCCCACGCCCCGTTTGTGCATATGACTTTGCACATTGAGGAGGGTTACGTCGCTGAGCACCGGACAAACCTGGCGCGCCTCTGCCGAGGACTTACCTGGTATTTGAATGAAGGGGTTATAGAAGAAAACAAAACCTGCTTCTTGCTTGACCTGCGACGCGGGCACAGTGAAGAGGTTGATGCGCGCATCCGTCTGAATCGCCTTATCCGATGCATTCAAATAGTGGGTGTTCAT
>JAYUUT010000107.1:0-5451 GCA_043754455.1 Myxococcales bacterium | reverse complement strand
CGGACGAACTGATTGATCGGGCCGCGGCGGTGTTGCGCCAGCCCGCGGATTCGGATCGGCACGACGATCATCTGCATGTCCGCGTTTTCTGCGCGCCGGAGGATCGAACGGCGGGCTGCGTGGACCGGGGGCCCGTGCGCTGGTGGAAAAAACGCTGGAAGTCCTTGGGCGAACGCCCGCCTGAGCCCTCGGTTTCTTCGGGCGCCTGAGTCGCTGTGCCTTCGGGCGTCTGAGCCGACAGGTCGGGTTCGGTTGGACATGTGGGGTCGCGGTCCCACCTGAACGGCTTTCTAGTCATTTTGTTGACTTCGTAACAGTGTTTTATGTTGAAGAGATTCTATTCAATAGATTACCGTCAACGTCTTCCAATGGCCCGCGTATCTTCAACTGCTACCAAGACAGCAAGCGCCCCGGCGGCAACCGTGACGGTCCGACGGGGACGACAGGTGGAACTGCTTGACGATGTTGAGATCGATGCGATCGAGCAGCGATATCCCGATGGCATATCGTCTCGCGAGATCGTCGATGTGTTCGCGAACCGTGGGATCCGGTTCTCCGAAGCGACGTTGCGCAAATACGTGCAGCTAGGCCTTCTGCCGCGATCTGTGCGGGTTGGGCGCAAAGGCAAGCACCAGGGATCGCGCGGGCTTTATCCGGTGAACGTGGTCCGGCGGGTGAATTTGGTGAAGGGAATGATGGCCGAGAACCGGACCATCGAAGACATCCAGCGATCTTTGCTGCGGTTCAAGGACGAGATTGACGGGATCGAAAAGGGGTTGCGGGCGTTGATGGCGGGATTCGAACGCGAAGCGCGCGGGGCACCGGGTACCAAGGAATTGGGGAACGAGCGAAGGGCGGGTGACGTCGGGACAGAGATTGAAAGCGAGATTTTGGAGGCGAAACGAGTTGCCGGGGAATTGATCCGGCGGATCGCGGGCCTAGAGAAACGAATTTCGACCCGGGATGGCGAATCCCCGGGGGCCGCGGTCGGGCGCGGCTCGCATTTGTTCTGAAGCGACGCCTGACCGTCGCACATACAGGGAGACATACATGGCCAAGGATCTGGATCTGGATTTTGATGATTTTGACGATGAATCGGTGGATGAAGCGCCGGCCGAGATGCCGACGTCGCCCGAAGTGGCAAAGATTCGTGCCCGCATTAAAGAAGGCGACGGGCGTGTTCGGTCCAAGACCATTGCGGCCAAACGCCTGACTCGGGAAGAACGTCGCGCCTCGGCGTTGATCGTTTATCCCACGGATGCGGAACGTCCGGAGAACCGGAGCGAATGTATGACGGTTCCCCGTCCGTGCCCTTTTGTTAGCTGTTCGCACCATCTGTACCTGGACGTAAATCCAGAAACCGGTGCCATCAAACTGAATTTCCCGCACCTCGAAGTCTGGGAAATGACGGAAACCTGTGCCCTGGACGTGGCTGATCGGGGGGGCATCACTTTGGAGGAAGTCGGCGCCATCTTGAATCTAACGCGGGAACGAATCCGCCAGGTTGAGGTTCGCGGCCTAACGAAGATAAGGGACGTCGCCGGCGACAGCCTTTAGGGACGCGGGTCCAAAAGGTCGGTGGGAAGTTGTGGCGATAGGGGGTATCCGTGCGCCATGATGTGCGCACGAAGATGCTGAAGTCACAAACTCAGGGTTCGGGAGCTTTTGGTCGAACGCCGCTTGACGATTTGGACGTGCGGGTTTTGGAGGGATTGTTAGGCGAGGCGTTGTCCGCAGGTGGCGACTACGCGGATCTGTATTTCGAATACAGATCCGGTGCCGATTTCGTGTTCGAGGAAGGACGCGTGCGAACGGTGGGCCGAGGGGTCGTCCTGGGGCTTGGCGTGCGCGTGTTGTCGGGCGATGCCACGGGCTACGCCTACACGGCCGAATTGTCAGAAGAGCGGATGCGGGACGCGGCCCGGACCGCGGGCCGAATCGCGCGATCGCAAGCGAGGCCAGGGCCGATAAACGTCAGCCCCGTGGCGGTGGCGGATCTGTACCCCGTTGCGCAGTCGTCCCTGCGGGTGCCAGGAGCAGACAAGGTGGATTTGTTGCGCAGGGCGGACCAGGCCGCGCGATCGTTCGACCGCCGCATTGTTCGCGTCGAAGCGTCGCTTTCCGAAGAATGGCGATCGATCCTGTTGCTGACGTCAGATGGACGGCTGGCGCGCGACAGCCAACCGATGATTCGGTTCGGCGTGAACGCGGTGGCGGATGAAAACGGTAAAAAACAGGGGGGGCGATCGGGGGGGGCGTCGCGGCGGGGGATGGAGCAATTTTTACGGCCCGGCCAAAGCCCGGAGGAACATGGCAAAGAGGCAGCGCGGCTCGCAGTCGCGATGTTGCATGCCCAGGAGGCGCCTGCCGGGCCGATGGAGGTGGTGTTGGGGCCGGGAGAATCGGGGATTCTGCTGCACGAGGCGGTGGGACATGGGTTGGAGGCGGATTTCAACCGCAAGAAAACCTCGAACTACACCGACATGATTGGGCAAAAAGTGGCCTCGCCCCTGTGTACGGTGGTGGATGACGGGACGTTGGGAAACGCGCGCGGATCCATCAATGTCGACGATGAGGGATTCGAAGGCAGGAAAAATCTGCTGATAGAGAAAGGTGTTTTGGTGGGCTACATGCAGGATCGGATTTCGGCCCGGCATTTTGGAACGACACCTTCGGGCAACGGGCGGCGTGAAAGTTTTCACTGTGAGCCGCTGCCACGGATGACCAATACCTTGATGCTGGCAGGCAGTGATGACCCCGAAGACATCATTCGTTCGGTAAAACGTGGCGTCTACGCCAAACATTTTTCGGGTGGGCAGGTGAACATTTCGAACGGAGATTTCGTGTTTTCATTGACCGAAAGTTATTTGATTGAGGACGGCAAGCTGACGGCGCCGTTAAAAGACGTGAACCTGATCGGTAATGGACCCGAGGTGCTGCGCAAGGTGGTCATGTTGGGGCACGATTTCAAGGTGTCAGATGGCACATGGACCTGTGGCAAGGATGGGCAATCGGTGCCGGTTGGCATCGGGACCCCGACCATGAAGATTTCGGAGATCACAGTCGGAGGCACAAAAGCGTGATGAGCCAGGCCATGACGTCAAACAAACGACCGTTGCCCGATCCGAAGATCTGCCAGGAGTTTGCGGAAAGAATGGTGTCGTACGCGAAACGCGCGGGGGCCGATGGGGCCGAAGCGTTGGTCAGCGATGGGGCAGAACTGGAAGTGAAGGTGCGCAAAGGTGCGCCCGAGTTGGTCAAAGAAGCGGGAAGCCGCGCGCTGGGGTTGCGGGTCATCAAGGATGGACGGGCCGCGGTCACCTACACGTCCGATTTTTCGACGGCGGCGCTGGAATCGTTTGCGCGGGAAACGGTCGAACTGGCAGGGTTGTCCGAACCGGATCCGATGGGTGGATTGCCGGCGCCCGAAGACATGGCCAGGGCGGTCCCCGATCTGGATCTGTGGGACGAATTGATTGTTGGCGTGGAGGTCGAAGAGGGCCTGCGGCGTGCGATTCGTGGCGAGGCAGCGGCAATGAAGGCTGACCCGCGCGTGACCAATTCCGACGGCGCCAGTTTTGGCCGGGTGATGGGGGCGGTGGCCTTTGCCACGTCGGCGGGGTTTGCAGGAAGTTATCGGGGCACGCGGGCGTCGTTGGTGGTGGAACCCATTTGCGATGATGAGGGTTCAAAAAAACGCAACGGGCACTACTGGACGTCATCGCGGTTTCTTGCGGCGTTGATGGACGAAGAGGCCGTTGGCCTCATCGCGGCGCAACGGACGCTGGCGAAATTGGGATCACGGAAGATCGAAACGGGACACATCCCCGTGATTTTTGCGCCCGAAGCCGCGCGATCTCTGTTGGGCCAATTTTCAGGAGTCATGTCGGGGGGATCCATCTGGCGGCAGCGTTCGTACCTGGCGGGGCGAGAAGGGACGCAGGTGGCGTCGGCTTTGATCTCGATCGTAGACGATCCGCATCTTCTTCGCGGGCCAGGGTCGAAACCATTTGATGGCGAAGGGCTAGCGACCAGGCCCAACGTGCTGGTGGACGCGGGGACGCTGAAACATTATCTGTGTGATACCTATGCGGGCCGCAAGTTGGGGCGGCCTTCAACCGGGTCGGCAGGGCGAGGGGTCGGTGGCGGTCCCCACGTGACCACGTCGAACCTCATCATGCGGGCAGGGAAAACCCCGGCGGCTGATATCGAAAAAGTCGATCGGGCGTTATATGTGACCGATCTGATGGGATTCGGGTTCAACGGGGTAACGGGCGACTATTCGCAGGGTGCC
Source organism: Myxococcales bacterium (assembly GCA_043754455.1). Classification (GTDB taxonomy): domain Bacteria; phylum Myxococcota_A; class Polyangia; order Fen-1088; family Fen-1088; genus JAYUUT01. The sequence goes on along the minus strand of JAYUUT010000107.1, from coordinate 1,157 downwards.
GCGGGGTTTTGGATTGAAAAGGGCGAACGTGCCTATGCCGTCAGCGAGGTCACGATATCGGCGAATTTCGATGACCTATGGAAAGGGGTGGATGCCGTGGGCGATGACATCGATACGCGATCGTCGGTGCAAACCCCCACCATTCGGGTTGGGCAGATGATGGTCGGCGGGCGATAGCCGCGGGCTCTGGTGTCTGTGCCTGACGTTCCGCGCCCGCCCCTGGATCCGGTCGAGTTGCTGGCCTGGGCAGACACGCATCAGGTCGCATCCCGGTTGGACGATGTGTTGCTGGGAAACGGCGAGCCCTATGATCCTGCGGATGGGCCTGCGCGGGGGACGGTCAGCACATACCGCGAGGTTCTGGGGCCGCAAAGCCCGTGGTCGCTGTTCTTTCAGGAAAGATCGCGATCGTATCTACACCGGGTGGCAGTGCTGACGGCTACAGCACGGCACAAACGGACGTGGATGGACCAACACGGCGTCGATCCGAAGGACGGGATTGTGGGCGATTTCTTGCGGCGGCTGCGGGCGGCTGCCAAGGAGCTGCAGGCCACATTGCACCACACGGCGCGCCCCGTGGGGACGTATGAAGAGGGGCCGGTCGTGATAGGACGCGATCCCTTGCCATGGCTGCGGTATCAGGAATGGCCGCTTTTTAGGGATGCCGCGTGGAAGGAGGACGTGGTCTTATTGCTTTTAGGATGGAACGAAGGCGCCTTGCGCTGGGGCGTGATGCAGAAAGATCGGCTGTTGCCGGAGGTGCCGCCTGCCAGCAAAATTCAATCCGCGATTGAGGCCATCATTGATTTGATTCGCGATCCACGGGCCGTCCAAGACCATGAGGATCTGGCCGAATTGCTACGGATTCCAGCGTGGCGGTTTGCGCTGGGGACCCTGGACAAACGGTTGGCTGAAATCGATGCAGACGCCAAACCGCTGCCATCGGGGCGGGCGTCCCGGTTGGGGTTTTGCGTGGTGGATGCGCATAGGACGGGGCTGACGATCATGCCCGTTGTGCAGCGGCCCGGACAAAAAGGCCGCTATTTTAAGGGGACGGTCCTGCCGTGGCGGCAACTGCCCAGCCGCCCAAATCTGACCGATGCTGAACGCCGCGCCTACGAGGCGATGGACAATCGATTCAGCAAAAACGCGAATCC
>JAYUUT010000106.1:0-8035 GCA_043754455.1 Myxococcales bacterium | reverse complement strand
GTCTCCCCGACCGAAACCCGCGCCACCGTCGTATGCCGCCAATTTGATGTACCCAAGAGGCGCAAGTGTGGCTTCGTAAAACGCGATCAGGGTGTCCGGCTGGTCGGTGCGAAGGCTAACGTGATGGAACAGGATCGGCTTCCCTTGCTGGCCAGGTGTCCTCGATTTCCTTCCTTTGCTGCTCGGCGCTGAACTGTTCCCAGACGATTCCGTTGACGTCAGTGTCCTGGGAGAACTCTGTCGCCAAGGCGTCCTCCCATCCCAGATGCCTCACGGCTCCCACGCCGCCCGCCGATCGCCGGATCGAGAAGTTGAGCGCGGCCGTTCGCCACAGGGCGTATTCGCCAGGGACCACGACCGAGGGCAAGCATTCCAGCCGGCGGCTGTAGTCTTCGATCGACCGCTGGACGTCAACCACGCCGACGGCGATGTGGAATCTCTTCATCTGGCGATCCCCCAACGTTACCTGACCGGGGTTGCCTTGATAGCGGCGCGGCCGTCCTTTACGTAGACGGAAAACCGAGCGGTCTGACAGGCGTATTTGGCGACAAGCTGCGCCTTGTTGTCCTGTAGTTTAAGAACGAATTTATCGATCGATAGATTCTGGATCGATTCGCCACAGCGTTCGCGCGTGGCCACGTATTCGGCATACACGTCGCGAAAATGGGCCTCTTCTGGATCTAAGGTACGGGTTTTTGGATCCTCATTCAATTCTGAGGTGGGCGTGGTTTCCTGGTCGGTCGCATAGGGGTCGGGCTGTGCCCCCGGCAGGCCCGCTGTGGTGAAAGGGGAAAGGATTAACGACGAAGGCACGGCTGTATCTAGTTCCAGGGCTGACGGGCGTAGGTACGGTATGGGGGGGTCTGCAGCAACGGGGGGCGGGCCCGGAAGCTGGGGCGACGTCAACCGGCGGCCTGGGGTTGCCCCTAGGGCCTTTGCGGGCACCGCAGGCGGCGGCGCGGCGGGCATGGCCAGGGGAGGCGGTATCGGGGGCGATATCGGGGACGATATCGGGGCCGGCCCTCCAAACGGTGATGAAAACGGGCCGGGTGGTGCCTGCGTCGCTGCAAAGGGTGATGCCCCGCCCCCACCAAAGGGCGATCCGCCGAAGGGAGGGGGAGGGGGGGCGGGCGCGTTCAGAGGCGGCGCCGCGAACGGCGATGCAGCGGGGGAAGGCCCACCTAGGGGCCCGACCCCAAACGCCGAACCCGCCCCGAACCCCAACGGACCCGATGAACCAGCCTGTGACGGCGCGGCAGGCGCTGAACCCATGAAACCTGACGGAGACAAGGACAAAGGCGACGAGGGCGCGCTGTTCGACATTGCCATTGGCGCCGGGGTGTTGCCGCTTCCGAACGGTGATCCGGCACCGCCAAACGGAGAGCTGGCTGGTAGATCGAAGACGCTGCCCTCCGCGCCCTTGCCCATGATGGCGTTGATGTCCTTGCGGCCCACCTCAGTTTTTGCGGACGGGGCATGGGTGAATCGTTCCATCGACGCGTTGACGTCCCGGGCGATGCCACCCAGTTTTCCCGAATACACCGAATCGTTGATTTTCTGAATATCGCCCTTGGCTAGCTGTTGCATTTCGGCCCGTAGTCGGGAGATCGGACCTTCGGTTTCCACCCGCTGTAACCATATCCCAACCCCCAGAATAGCCAGCAACCCAGCACCCAGCGGAATCCACGGGAAGCTGTCCCATTTCAAATCATCGGCGGTCGTGGCCATCAGCATGGCCAGCGGATCGCCCGCAGGGGCCACGGTTCCGATCAACACATAGGCGGCGCCCTGTGCGGAGGCCTGTCCAATGAACGGCGCCCCCACCGCGAACAGGCGATCCGACCCGGCCTTCATGGGGATTGGGCGTGTGCGTTTGTGTTCGGCAATTTCAGCGGCGCGTTGTTCGACCTGTGCCGCTAGATCCCCCAGAAGGGCTTCTGTGATTGTGGACGCCAGAATCTGCCCCTTGAGCAGGACGGCCACGTCGACACCCAGGTTCTTTTTCAAAAGCTCGCACATGCGTTTACCGGTCTCGGCGGCCACGAACAGCGCCCCGACCACGCGATCCTTGGTTTTTGACAAAACCGGTACCGCCACTACCCGCACCACCCGCCCTCCGGTTCCCCATACATCGTCACTCAGGTAGCCGCGCAGGGCGTCCCCTATCACTTCGGCACCGCCGATCGCGTCGCCAAAAACGCCTTCCTGGTCGCCCGCCCGCGCCACCACGCGCCCCCGCGCGTCGACCGCGCCCACGTATTCGATTCCCACATTCGCCAGATCTGGAACCAGTACTTTTAACCGTCCCCTGACCGTGTCATTCAACATGCGGGCTTCGCCCGAACCCTTGGATGCGGCATCCAGGGCTTCGATCAAATTGGCGTCGCGGCCCAGTTTTGCGGCGTAGTCAATCCAGCGGTGCGCATCCGAACGCATCATTTGATCGGCTGCGTATTGTGCGCGATCCAGACGCTGGCCTTCCATCGCGACCAGTTTTCGATCGGCCGATTTTGGTGCCACGAACGCTGCCGTTGTGGCCACGCCCGCCATCAATCCTACGAGGACAAACCAGATTTTCGACAGGAACATCGGCTACTCCGCAGCGCCCTTAGAGGCGGCGTTTTTTGAGGTGACGGTGATGGACAGATCGGGTGTCTTCGGCGCGACATCAATTTCCTCATCGTGGACCCAGCGCCCTTGGCTCCACACCTTCAGCGTCGCCTTGCCGTCCGGCGCATCGGGAAGTTTGAAGTTTCCCTTTTCGTCGACGACGGCAAAAAACGGCGAGGCCACGACCAGGACCGAGATGACCAAATGCGGGTTTTCCAAACATTTGATGGCGTAGGCGCCTGCCACCTGAAACTTGACCCGGCGAACCGCGCTGGGGTTCAGCCGTTCCAGCGGCATCAGCGCGGTTTGGTCGGGCAATGACAGGTCGTGGGGTGTTCGGTCATCATTTCTGAATTCAACAACCGACCCTTCGCCCACGATGACCGTGGTGGGGGTTGCCTGTAGACCGGAAATTTCGATCGACACGGTTTTTGCCGCAGGCGGGGTTCCTTTGGGTCCCATGAGGACCACGACGGTGTCGCCCCGGGCAGGGGGAGGCGCCACGGGAACGATGCCGTTTTCCAGGCGCCAATAGCCCTGGAACCGGCGGCCGGTCTTGGCGTCAGCCGGCAGCGTGATCGTTCCTTTGACCACGCCAGCCCTTGCCAGGCGGGTTGGGGTTGTTATCACGGCCGTCAGGGCGGCCACCACGGTCAGTCCAGAAAAAAAGAACCCACGCATGTCGCCTGTGCCGAGGCCTTTCACCGAGAGGGTCCCACCTGTCCGAGACAAGCAGGAAAGGAGGGGCTGAAGCCCACGGACAATAGCCCGTCGGGCAAGAATGTGTCAAACCTTGGTGGTGTCGTCATGAGCGTATCTTCATCGTCACCCAGCACAGATTCCTTACTGGCCGCCACGCCGCGCACAGCGGTGCGAGCCCTGGAATCGTTCCCCAACCCCAATCCCGACCGGGATTACAGCATTCGGTTTGAAACCGATGAATTCACCTGCCTGTGCCCCAAAACCGGGCAGCCAGACTTTGCCACTATACGGGTCGAATACGTGCCCGACCAAACCTGCGTAGAACTGAAATCGTGGAAGCTATACCTATGGTCGTTTCGAAATGAAGGTGCGTTCCACGAGGCGGTGACCAACCGCATTTTGGACGATTTGGTGGCTGCGACCCTGCCCCGCCGTGCGCGTATCGAAGGCGATTTCAACATCCGCGGCGGCATCCATACCGTTGTTGTGGCCGAGTACAAACGCTGATATCGCGAACCCGGTATTGGCGATGGGCCATCGGGCTTTTACTGGCCTTGGGGGGGGGCTGTCGCGGGGGGGCGGTGGCGACAGGGGCGGTGGCGACGGGGTCGGCGGTCGTGCTGCGGGCCCCGGATCCGGGTTTCGGTGTGATAGCGCCTGCGGCCGATTTCGAGGGGCAGAAACCCCGGGCGTCCTGGATTTGGATGAACGGTGAACCCAAGCCACAGAATTTCTACGCCTATTTCAGAAAATCCGTCGTTTTGCCCGCCACGCCGGTGCGGGTGGTCGGGTACGTGGCGGCGGCACCGGTTGGCGACCTGTGGATCAACGGACGCCTGGTTGATCGCATCCCCGTGAACGCGGATCCCGCGTTTCAGACCTACGACAGATTCGATCTGACGTCGTTTTTCCAGACCGGCCCCAACGTCGTGGCGGCCTTGGTACACGTTTATGGGATGGGGATGCACCACCGCATGGACGTGCGGGGGGGGCTGTTTTTCCAGCTTGATGTGGAACTGCCCGGTGGCACACGCCTAGCGGTGGATTCGGGTGCGGATGTGCGGGCGCGGCGGGCAGAGGCCTGGGACGCGTCCACGGGGCTGCGCCATGCCGGGGCCCATTTGATCGGGTTTCGCGAAGATTTCGATGCGCGAAAAGACAGTTTGGGATGGGCGGGGCAGGGGTATATCCCCGATGCCACGTGGCGCCCGGCCGTGGTCCTAGGCGTGCCCCCGGTGGCGCCGTGGAACCAGATCGTGGTGGTCCGCCGTCCCTTCCTTCTCCGCAAAAAAATTCAGCCCGTGTCGACGGTGGTTCGGGGCGATGTGGTGGTGGCAGATATGGGGGTCGAGGTGGCGGGCCACCCTGAAATTCACGTGCAGGGTCCCGCTGGCGAAACCATTGAAATTGGCACCGCCGAACGTCTGCGCCCTGACGGTATGCCGGACACGACGGCGACCTTGGACTATCGAGATTCATATATCACGCGTCAAGGCGACCAGATCTGGCAGCCGTTTACCTGGCGTGGGTTTCGATACATAGCGATCCGGGCGCCGGCATCGGTGACCCTGCGCGGCCTATCGGTCGAAACCCGAACGTGGGCCGCCGAGGATCGGGGGGATTTCTCGTCGTCGGATCCGGCACTGGACGAACTGTGGCGTATCGGCCGCAGGACCCTGCGCCTATGTATGCAGGACACGTTGATCGATACCCCGTGGCGGGAACAGACCCAGTACATCGGGGGCGACGCGCGGTTCGCCTTGCGATTTGCGGCCTTCGCGTTCGGTCCCGAGGTTGAACCGCTATTTCAATACAACCTCATGTCGGGTGCGTTTTCTCAGCGTTGGGATTCTGGGGGCGCCATTCGGGGACGGTATCCGACCGATTTTCTCCTGGGCCCCGGCAGCTCGACCTACATTCCTGATTACCAGTTAGAATGGGTTTTGATGCTGCGGGACTACCACCTGCGTTACAACCGACCCGATTTTGTCGCGCGGCTGTGGCCTACGTTAAAAGCCCTGTTGGCGGTGTTTTCGGGCCGGGTGTCCCCGCTGACGGGTTTGCTCGGCGAATCACCCGGCTGGACCGTGCTTGATCACCCCCCTACCTATCCCATGGATGTGGGCGGGGAAAACGCGGCGATGAACGCTCTGTTCGTGGGCGCGCTGGAGGCCGCCGCTGCCCTTGCCGAAGAAATTCGAGGGCCCGAAGGTCTGGGGGAAGCCCAGGGGTTTCGTGCGCAGGCAGCGGGGATACGTGGCGCAGTCAACGATCGGCTGTGGGGCGAGGATGCAGGTGCGTATCGCGACGGCAGCGAAAGTGGCAGCGTGACGCCACAAACGCAAGCGTATCTACTGCGCTATGGGTTGGTGCCGCCGGACCGGCGGTTGCGGGTGCTGGAGGTTCTTGTGAAGGCGGATCACAAGGCAGAACAGGCGTTTTCATATTGGGTCGCGGGCACGCTATTCGATGAGGGCCGGGAGGCCGAGGGCCTTGCCTATCTGCGGTCGCATTGGGGCCAGCAACTAAAACACCGTGATTGGAACGGCAGTTGGCATGAATCCTGGAATAGCGCTGGCGGGTCGGCGTCCCATGCCTGGTCTGGGGGCCCCACCGCGCTGCTGCCGGAGAAAATTTTGGGGCTGGAGCCGACGACGCCAGGCTGGTCGCGGTTTCGCGTACGGCCGCGTTTGTTGGATCTGACGTGGGCCAAGGCGCGCGTGGCCACGCGGGGGGGCGACGTGGCGGCGGCGTGGCGGCTAGTGGGCGGGGGGCTGAAATTGGACGTCCGGGTGCCGCCGGGTGCGAGCGCTGTGGTGACCCCTCCCGCTGGATTCGGGACGGGGCCGTTTTCCTGGGGATCGGGCGATCACACGGTGCTGCTGAAGCGGAAATGACCGACCTGCCCGTAAAACAGGTGCGCGTTTTCCTTGACGAATCCTGTTCTGTGAGGCATTTTCCTGCGCCTCCAATCAGGTCGTGACTTTCAACGGAAACGGCCTGGACGGAACATGATGCGGGGTGGAGCAGCCTGGTAGCTCGTCGGGCTCATAACCCGAAGGCCGCAAGTTCAAATCTTGCCCCCGCTACAAAATTTGCCGGGACGCGCGGGTCAATCCGCGCTCCCGCGGTGGTCGGAGGTTGGGGTGTGTGACTTTGTTGCGGCTTACGCAGCGAAAGCCTCAGATTCCTGAGGGTGGCGTCAGCTGCGGTTGCGGGATTGGCTGGGCTAGGAGCCATTAGGGCGATCCCATGTCTGGCACCCCCCTTGCTTCGTTTACGGCTGGTCCCAGGTGCAAGGAGATCATCACATGACGAAGAACATCCAGGTATTGATTAGCCTTGTGGCCATGCTGGGGTGCAGCGACGACAACGTCCTGCCGATCACGGGGCCAGGTGGTGCGGACGGGGCCGTGGGGGGCATGATGTCAGGGACCCCAGGGTCTGGTACGGGGGGAAGCGTGATGGGGGCTGGCGGAACCATGACAGTTCCGAAACCCGGGGCGGGCAGTGGTGGCGCCCCAGGAGCCGCGGGTGGCGGCGGGACAGCAACTGGGGGCGCCGTGGGTTCCGGCGGCACCATTTCGCCCAAGGTTGATGCGGGGACAGCGGGTGGCGGCGTGAAATGCGGCGACAACACCTGTGCCGTGGGGCAGGTGTGTTGCAATCCAAGCTGTGGCACCTGTGCACCCCCCAACGGGGCCTGCACCTTGCAATTTTGTCTGCCAAAGCCCGACGCGGGCGTTACCCCTGGTGGCGCCTGCAAGGTCGACGGAGATTGTCGCCTCGTCGATGACTACTGTACCGGCTGCAATTGCCGGGCTCTGAACCAGGCGGAAGTGGCGCCGGTGTGTTCGAGCGGCGCGATGGTTCAGTGTTTGATACAGCCCTGCGCCGCCAAGATGGCCGCGTGTGAGGCGGGAAAATGTGTTTCCCGGGCAAAAGACGCCGCCGCTGCTGTGAAATGGTTCCTGACCTGCGGCGATCCGGTTTGCCGGGTGGGGGGCTGGCGCGACAAAGGGCTGCCCAAATGCACCACGGAAAAAGCCGGCGGGGCCTGCGCCAAAAACGGCGACAAATGTGATCCGGGCAATGATTGCAACGAAACCCTGATCTGTCAGTCAACAGATCCGATGATGGCGCCGGGCGGCTGTCCGAAATCTAGGGCCAGCACCAAACGTGACATTCGGTACCTGGGGCCGGACGAATTGCAGCGCTATCACGACGAACTGCTGCAGATGAAACTGGCGACCTGGAAGTACAAGGCAGATCCCACGCACGAGCGGTTTGGTTTCATCATCGACGATAACGAAAAATCCGTAGCCGTCGACGCGTCTCGCGACATGGTGGATTTGTATGGCTACACCAGCCTCGCCGTGGCCACGGTCCAGCTTCAATCCCGGGAACTGGCGCAGCTTCGTAAAGAGCTGGCGTCGCTTCGGCGGTTGGTAGAGGGGAAGTCAGGGCGCGCGGCCAACGGGCGCTAGAGGGTAAATGCTGCCCTGCGGCTGCAAAGCGGACGATTTGCCGCTAACGCACAGAGGCTTCATTTTGTTGAAGATTTTTAGAAACCATTACCAGCATTTTTTGTACTTCGTGCGACACTGCGACCTTGAGTGATTCGTCGTCGGGTGTTTCTTTTGGATCTGCGCCACCCGCCGAAGTTGATTTTGTAGAACCGGCGCGGTCCTGACGAGGAACGAGAAGATGGGAAAGCGACTGT
>JAYUUT010000105.1:0-9301 GCA_043754455.1 Myxococcales bacterium | reverse complement strand
CCCCTCGGGCACCGGGGACAGGCTTTCTGGTCTCATCTTCTCGGAGGCGTTGAGCCCGCTTGACCCCTGGAAAGAACAGCTGACGCTGCTGGCGCCTCTCACCTGCCCCAACATGAAGGGGTCCGAGGATTTCCATCGCGCCTATTCGATGATGTTTACCGGCTTGCCTCCCGTCGACGCCTCGTTGAGAGGCCCCTCCTCCGTCTGGGCTCCCACGGGTCCGACGCTGGACCAGGTGATCGCGAAGGCAGTGACCGAGCGGGGGCAGCTGCGGCTGCGTTCCCTGGCGCTGAAACTTCCTTTCGGTTCGCCGGGCGGCCCCGACGCGAAACTCGAGGCGTTGAGGTCCTTCTGGATCGGCCAGAACCAGCCGGTCACGCCCGAAGGCAATCCCTACAAGGTCATGGATGCCCACTTCGCCGGCAAAGTGCCCGGCGATCCCACCATGGATCGCATCCGCGCCGAGCGCCGAAGCATGCTCGACTTCCTCGGCCGGGATCTCGAACGGTTCGCCGGGGCGCTGGGGACCGAGGACCGCCTCGGCGTCCGTGGTCACCTGCAGGGGGTAAGGGACATCGAGAAGCAGCTCTCGACGACCCTCCCGGCAGTGCCCCGTCCAGCGTCCGCCACGGGGCAACCGATCGATCACACCTCGCAGCGAAACTATCCCGCGCTCCTCGACATCAACTTAGACCTGGTGGTCGCCGCGCTGCGCTCGGACCTGACCCGGGTGGCCACCGTACAGCTGGCGTCAGCGTGGGGCGACGCGTTGTCTTTCCCATGGCTGCCCGGGACCGGCGGCGGCAGCTGGCACAGCATTGCCCACAACGAACCTGGGAAGAAACTCATCATCGACCAGTGGATGATGAGCCAGTTCGCGGCATTGATCAAACGCCTGGCAAGCGTCCCCGAGGTCGGTGCAAACAGCAAGACGATGCTCGACAACACCGTGGTGCTCTGGGCGACCACCATGCTCACCGGCGGTCACACTCCGAAGCTTCCCTGGATGCTCGCGGGGTCCTGCGGCGGCTATTTCAAGACTGGTCAGTATCTTCGCGCCGCGGCCGATCTTCCCGCCAACCACGTCATGGTCGACCTCTGTTCCGCGATGGGTGTCCCGGTCACCCATTTCGGCGATCCAACCATCACCGGCGTGGTGCCCGGCCTGAAAGCGTAGGGCGTATACTTGGTACAGCTTGAAAACGCTCGTCATTTCCGACCTTCACGCCGACGTGGAAGCCCTGGACAAGGTGCTTTTACGGGCGAAGAAACTTGGGTGCGAACAGATCTTATGCGCGGGGGATCTGGTTGACGGCGGGCTTTTCCCTGACGAACTTTGTTCTGGGCTCATGCGCGAAGCGGTTCCCACGATTCGGGGCAATCATGACCGCTGGGCCCTCGCCCACGCGGCGGGCGAACGACCCGCCTTCGGCGGCGGCTTTGATCTGGCACCACAGACACTGAGTTTTTTGTCCGCTCTGCCGACCTCATGGCGGGGTGTCTTAGCTGGGACAAGCGTGGCCATGTGGCACGGTTCGCCCAAATCCGACATGCACGGCATTTCCGCAGCCGATGCCCCGCGGGTCATCCGGCCCTTCGGAGCCGAAGTTGTCATTGTCGGCCACACCCACGAACCGTTCTCCTGCATCACCCAGGCAGGCGAATTGCTGTGCAATCCGGGCTCGCTCGCCTCACCCGCCTTCGTGGAAAAAGGTGGCGGAACATTTGGGATTTTGGAACTGCCCCACAAACGTTTCACCATCCACAACCTCAACGACGAAGATTGAACAGCCGTTGTCGATAGTTACCTTTTTTTCCTGGCGCGGCTACTGACACCAAGCTGCACCTCAACCTCGTCCACGCAGGCATTCAGAAACGCGCGCAGGCACGCCGCCGAACAGAAGTAGAACTCGAACTGACCGTTCGGCGTCCATTCCACCAGTTCCACATGGGCCGAGGCCTGACTATCAACGTCCGTCCCGCCATGCGATCCCAAATAAAGAAATCCGACACAGTCGTCGGCCATCCCGGCTGATTTTTTTTTCGCGTCGGTCACCTTCATGGCGCCGCCCGCGAAGATCACCGTGGGGTGATGCCCCATGACTTTGCGCTTCTTGCACTGCGGGCATAACCGGTTCGAGGGCCAGCACGGCCTGCCCTCGAGTACGGGAAACCGCGGGCGGTTCAGGGCGCGCTTTTTATCCAAGGCGAACGTCCGCGCCTTGTCGAAGAGCCTCAAGGCTTTCGTCGGCAAGGACCAGCAACCGGCGCCCCCCGTCATACCGCCGCGCCTCACGTGCGAAGAACTCCGCCTTATAAACATCATATCCGGTCGAGTGCAGGGGATGCGAAACCGCATAGCCGTCAAGCCACTTGGGCCAGCGCCCGGCAAGACCCCAATCGCCTGGTCGAGGCTTGTCGGCTCTTTTCATGCCATCAGGTTAGCGGCTGCCACTGACACGAACTTCACGCCACCGGCCGGAAGGCGCCAGGCGTTGTTTTATGCCCCAACCTCCCGGGGCAAAATGCCCCACACGGGGCGTATTGCCTGTAGATATTCAGTGAAATCCCGAGTTTGCCAGCCAGGGTCGCCTGGCCACAGGGTTGCAGGCATACTTTCTGCTGTGAGTTCATCGACGTTGCCAGATTCCGCCCCGGCCACGACCCCGGGGCACCTATCCGATGGCGACCATCCTGAAGGTCGGAGGCCCGTTAGGCTGATCGTGGGGGTGGTTGTCGTTGCCGCAGGGATTGCAGGCGCGGTGTTTTTGACCGGGTTAAAACCGGCCCCCGCCCCTGACCCCGAAACCACGAAGCCCGACATTGCCGCATCAGGCGACGTCGTGAAAATCACCGCCAAAGCCCCCCAATGGGAATACCTGTCGCTGGACGTGGCCAAGGCAGCGCGGCCCTTGCCGCCGGTGCCTGCAGCCGCGCGCGTATTGATCGACGAAGCCCGATCGACCCCGGTTTTCGCCACCCTGCCGGGCCGGGTCGAACAGATTGCCGTGCACTTAGGACAGGTGGTCAAGGCGGGCGAGCGAATTTTGTCGATTCGTTCCAGCGCCCTGCCCGAACTTGGTCGTGACGTGCAAAGCGCCCGCGCGGCCTTGGCCCTGAAGGGGTCGCAGCTTGATCGCGTCCGTGATCTGGTGAAGGTAGGGGCGCTGGCCGGCAAGGAACTGTTGACCGCCGAACAGGAACGTCACGAAGTTGAACTTCAGCTTAATGCCGCTGAAGGCAAACGGCGCAGCCTTCGCGTTGGTGCCCTTGACCAGGGGGGGCTTTATTGGCTGACGGCGGGCCGCGCTGGCACCGTGGTGGAAAGGCACGCCCTCGTGGGTATGGAGGCCGGACCCGACCGAACCGAGCCGCTTGTGTCCATCGCCGACCTCCAAGAGGTCATCGTCGTCGCCGACGTCCTTGAAAGTGACGTCCAGTCCTTGGCCCCCGGACAAATCGCACAGATCGCCGCTGTCGGCTTAGGTCCCGAAGGTCTCAATGGCCGCATCGAACACATATCAGAAGCTGTCGATCCGGTTCGCCGGACCGTGTCCGTCCGCCTTCGCGTCTCGAACCCGGCGCACAAACTGCGTCCCAACGCCTTTGCCCAGGTGACCTTCTTGGCCGATGGGCCCGATCGGGTGGTCGTACCCTCCGAAGCCGTGGTCACCGACGACCAGACTGCGGTTGTCTTCACCAGAAGCACCGTTGACGGCACCCACACGACCCTGCAACGAAAACCAGTGCAGGTGGGGCGCGTGCGGGGCGATCTGACTGAGATCCTTTCGGGCCTCAACGCGGGTGATACCTTCGTCTCACGGGGCGCTCTGTTGGTCCTCAACACCCTCGATCTGGCACGGTAGTCCATGCTCGAACGATTGCTTGCGGCCGCGCTGAAAAACCGCGCCGCCGTCATCCTTTTCACCCTGATCGTTGCGGCCGCAGGCGCTTGGGCGTTTCGCGGACTGACCGTCGAGGCCTTCCCCGATCCGACCGACACCCAGGTGAACGTCATCACGTTGTTCGCCGGTCAGCCCGCAGAAGAGGTCGAAAGGCAAATTGGGTTGCCGCTTGAACGCGCCATGAACGGGATTCCAGGTCTTGGCCGCCTGCGAAACCTGTCTTTATTCGGTTTGTCGTTCATGACGTTGACTTTCGAAGATGGGGTCGATGCCTATTTCGCCCGCGCGCAGGTGATCGAACGGCTGCGCGGCGCCGAACTGCCAGAAGGTGTGACCGCAGAATTAGGCCCGTTGGCCACGCCGATTGGCGAGATTTACCGCTACACGTTGCGCGGGGCGGGTGGCGACCCGATGAAACTGCGGTCGATGCAAGAATGGGTCGTCAGGCCGCGCATGCTGCGGGTGCCCGGCGTGGCGGATGTTGTCAGCTACGGGGGCCTGGTCAAAGAAATTCAGGTGCAACCGTCTCCGTCCCGCCTGGCCATGCTGGGACTAACCTTGGAAGATCTGGAAACCGCGCTTCGACAGGCCTCGGCCAATGCATCTGGCGGCGTTCTGGAACGAGGATCTGAACAGTTTGTTCTGCGCAGCACCGCCCTGTTCGCGAATTTAGGCGACGTCCGCGCCACCCGCGTCGCCACCCACCAGGGAACGCCGGTTCACGTCCGCGACGTCGCCGACGTCCACGAGGGATGGGCCCCGCGCCAGGGCGTGGTCAGCCGCGGCCTCGAATTGGATGCCGTCGAAGGCATCGTGCTGATGCGCCGGGGACAAAACCCGTCCGAGGTCTTGAAGAACCTTCGCCTTGTGGTCGAAGAACTGGATCGTACGTTGCCCGGCCGCGCCGGTTCACCCGTTCACATCGCCGCGTTCTACGATCGCACCAACCTAGTCGATACAACCTTGAAGACCACGGGCAGGAATTTGATCGAAGGCGCGCTTCTGGTCCTTCTGGTGCTGACGGTCTTCTTGCTCGATCTACGGGCGGCGCTGATAGTGGGGGTCACAATTCCTTTGTCCCTGCTGGTCGCGTTTCTTTATCTGAAGCTACGCGGTATGTCGGCGAACTTGCTCAGCATGGGGGCGGTCGACTTCGGCATTATTGTCGATGGCGCCGTCGTGATTGTGGAAAGCGTGGTCGCCCGCCTGGCCCATCCGCCAGATGTTGATGCCGACGCCAGTGTTTCGGATCGCGTGTCCGCCGCCACCCGCGCGGTGCTGCGCCCCACCGTGTTCGCGCTGCTCATTATCATCGCTGCCTACCTTCCTATCTTCCTTCTTGAACGTGTGGAAGGCCGCATCTTCGCGCCCATGGCCAACACGGTCGTTGCCGCCTTGGTGGGCGCCCTAGTTTTTTCAATCACCTTGGTTCCTGTGCTGGCTACTTTTGCCTACCGCAAGCCCCGTTCACACCGCGAATCGCCCGTGTTCACGCTGGCCCTGCGGCTGTACCGCCCCACCCTGGGGGCCGCGTTGCGACACCCGGTTTTGATCATGCTGGTGGCCGTGGCGTCGCTTATCGGCGCCGGGGTTGCCCTGCCCCGCCTCGGATCGGAATTTCTACCCGAACTGAACGAGGGGTCGCTGTACCTGACCTGCACGTTGCCGTCGAACGTCAGTCTGACTGAAGGCCGCAAACTGGTGCCCCGGATCACCAAGATCTTGCAGAGGTTCACCGAAGTCGACGAAGTTTTGTCGCAACTGGGTCGCCCCGAGGACGGAACCGACGCGACCTTAACCAGCAACCTTGAATTCTTCGTCAAACTAAAAGGCCCCGAACACTGGGCCCCCGAAGTCCGCACGGTCGGTGACGTCATTCGTAAGTTCAACAGCGGGATGAAAAACATTCCCGGCATCGAAGTCAACTACAGCCAGCCCATCCGCGACAACGTCAACGAAAACATATCCGGACAGTTCGGACAGATCGCCCTGAAGCTGTATGGTGAAGATCTGCACATCCTGCAGGGCTACGCAGAACAGGTCAAAAGCGTCATATCCACGGTTCCGGGCGTCGCTGATCTGGGAATCGTCAAAAGCGGCGAAGTCCCCCAGATCCAGGTGGAACCCGACCGCGAGGCGTTGGGCCGGCAGGGGTTAGACGTCGGAGATTTTCAGCACATTTTCCAGGCCGCGGTGGGCGGGGTTCAGGTCGGTACCTTCTGGGAAGGCGAGATCCCGCGTGACCTCGTCTTGCGGTTTGCCCCTAGTGCCCGCGATGACATCGAAAAGATCCGCAAACTTCCCATCGCGGTGGAAGGTGGGGTCACCGTGCCGCTGCAAACCCTGGCGGCGGTGAAACTGGGGGTCGGTCGCGCGTCCATCAACCGCGAAAACGGCCGGCGGTATATCGGCATCCGCATGAACGTTCGGGGTCGCGATCTGGGGTCATTCGTCACTGACGCGCGTGCGGCCGTGGCCACCAAGGCCGCCCCGCCTGCCGGGGTGACCATGGAATGGGGCGGCGAGTTTGAAAACAAAGAACGCGCCATGGCCCGCCTGGCGTTGGTGGTGCCCGTCGCCCTGATCATCACGCTGGGCCTGCTGTTCAACGCGTTTCGTAGCCTTGGGCTTGCTCTGCTGACCCTGGCAAATGTTCCGTTTGCTTTGGTCGGCGGCGTGATGGGGTTGTGGCTTTTTGACATGCCGGTGTCGGTCGCCGCTGCCGTAGGGTTTATTGCCTTAATAGGTCAGGCGTCGCTGAACGGGGTTCTGGTTCTGTCCGCGGTGGACGAGGCCCGCCGCCGGGGCATTCCCCGCCGTGCGGCGGTGGTCGAAGGCGCCACCGATCGGTTGCGTCCCGTCCTTATTACCGCCGCATTGGCTGCCCTGGGCCTCGTGCCCGCCGCAATGTCCCACGCCATGGGCGCCGAAACCCAGCGTCCCATCGCCGTGGTCATCGTGGGCGGCACAATCTCTGCCGCCTTGCTAACCCTGGTGGTGTTGCCCGTCATGTACGATGTGATGGCAGGCCTCGCCGAACGGTTTGGGCAGCGATTTGGAAACACCCCCCGCAATTTGATCCGGTTTCGTAGACGGAAGGCCGCCGCCGGAAGCTAGAAAACACCCCACCCTAAGGTCCTCTGTTGATGAAAAGACCCCTCCGATCCTCGTCCAGCAGGCTGTGTTTTGCGCTCATGCTTTCAGGATTGGTGGCAACAACGGCCGGCCCCTACGCCTTTGCCAAGAAAAAGAAGGACAGCGAAACGGCAGCCCCCGTGCCACCAGACGCTGCCGCCCCCCAGGTCGCGGCCCCAACGGTTCCGGCAGCACCTGCTGACCCAACGGTTCCCGCCACAGTTCCTGCTGACCTAGCAGCCCCTCCGGAAGAAGACGTGGGCCCTGGTCCCGACAACAACGGTGACGCGTTTGCTGACACAGGTGAGGTGACCGCGTTCACCTTCAAGACCTTGCTTCAGGCCCGTTACACCCGAACCTTCGCGGATCGGGACAGCCTGACCCACGCCGGATCCCTGGATTCCATCGGACAGCCCACTGACGCCACCACGGCAATGCTCCGGGCCACCGAAGAGGAAGGCACGTTGCGGGACTCCGACGGGTATCGCATCAACCGCGCCTTTTTTCGGGTGGTTGCAAAACCCACCAAACATGTCGAAGGACGCCTGCTTATCGACGCCGCCGAACTGATGAGGAAGAACACCCGCCGCGCCTTGAAACTGGCCTATGGCGTTATGACGCCCCATTCTCGCGTGACGGTTACCGCGGGGCTTTTCAAACGGCAATTTTCGCTGCTGGAACTGTTGCCCATCGCCGACTACGAATTGGGTGACGTCGGTCCCACCGACGCGTTCATCAAAGATCTCGGTTTCGGTGGACGCGACATTGGGGCGATGGTTCGGGTGGCGCCCCTTCCCAAGAAAAAACTGCTCTATCTGTATTTCGCAGCCTTCGCAGGGGATGTCACCGAAGGGCTCGACGCCAGCCCCGGGAAGCTTATCACCACGCGCGGCGTTCTGAACTTGCTGAAGCAACGACTGGCCATTGGCGCTGATTTCGCCTGGAGACCAACGGCCAACACCGTGCACGATTTCAAAAAACCTGACTCGACCTTTAAGCGCGACGACCTAGGTGAGGGCTGGGCCACCAGCGGCGACGTCACGGTCACCCTGCCCCGGCTTATGTTTCGCGGCGAAGTGTTGTACGGCCAGCGAACCGACGTGTTGACCCGGGGCGACGCCCGCACGTTTCTAGGGACCTGGGCGCTGGCCGCGTACCGCATCCCTTTTGGCGATATGGCCATCCTTCCCGCCTTGCGCATCGAATGGCTGGACGTGGATCGCGAAAACCCGAACAACGAGCGCCTATTCCTGACCGCGGGTCTCAATCTGGACTTCACCGCCAACACCCGGGTCTTGATCGATTTTTCCCACCAGATTGCGGGGGGCAAGACCCAGTCCTTCGACGAGGTGCCCTGGCGTCCCAATGGCGCGAATTTCCGCCCCAGAACCGTTAATTACAACGCGCTCATTGTGCAGTTGCAAACGCGGATGTAGCGAACCAGGCTAGCCGCGCGGGGGCCTCGGCAGCGAACCCAGCGTGCGGCGCAACGTCAGAACCGTCTGAAACAGTTCGCCCGCAAGATCGACCCGTTCCAGTTGCAGCTCTTCAAGCGTCCGGCGTGCCAGCAGTACCTCGGGCAAGGCCGCGCCGCCGCGACGGGCGGCAGTTTCAACCCGCGTTGCCACATCCTGGGCGCGGGGCAACACCTGATGGTCCAGCAGATCGGCCCGCGCCAGCAGAATACCCAGGCGCTGCCGCCCTTCATCCACACTTCGGGCGGCCGAAATCGGTAGCGTCTCGCGGGCTGCCTTCACTTCGTCCAGCAACCGCTGGGCGCGGATACGTTCGGGCTGGGCCCTGTCGAACACCGGTAAGGGCACGCTGACGGCCAAGGTCAGGCTGTTGGCCTGATTGCCGGCATGAACAAACTGATCGTGCGTGTACGAAAGAAATACCGAGGGATCAGGAACCGAGGCGCGGCGGGCCAGTCGTAGTTCTGCACTTAGGCGCCGGCTGTCAGCGCCTAAGGCGGCAACCTCAGGACGTGTTTCGATCTGGGCGCTGTCCACAGAGGATGCCAACAGGGCAGATTTGCCAAGGAACGTCAGGGCCTCGGCTTCAGTGCCAAAACGTGGACACGGCGCCGCCAATAGTGCCGCGCACGCAATGGCCGCGCGGTTGATTTGAGACTCTGCCTGCCGCACCGACGATGTGAGCCGCAGGTGTTCGACCTCCAGACGATCCACCTCCAAGGCAGCCACGTCACCACGATCAGCACGCGCCCGTTGAAGGCGCAGGATTTCGGCATTGTCAGCGGC
>JAYUUT010000104.1:0-16224 GCA_043754455.1 Myxococcales bacterium | reverse complement strand
TTGTCGGCTGAGTCCTGATAGCTGCGATCACAAACCTGCCATTGAGCAGGCGTTCCCGCAGACAATTTCACTTGGAAATTACAGCGTCCACCAGCAAACTATCAAGAAGTCGGTCGAGTTGGCGGGCCAGATAGAATATTTTGCCACCACGAAAAACTTGGGTTCCCACAACATCAAACTGGCGCCCCGGTACTTCTCGACGACCGAAGAGATCGCAGATTCGACCCCAGGGGACAAAGTGATTTACTGGAACGGCGCCGTCAACGCCCGGCAGGTCGAGTATTTTTCAAACGATCCCCGCTTGCAGCCCGAACGTTACGGATGGTTTATTCGCACGGGTACGGGGACCAAGGTCGTGACCCCTTTGACAGATTCGATTCGCGCCACCCGGTACCTGACGGTGAACCCCGGTGCCACGTTTGTCTGGGCGTTTTCAGAAAACAGCGCGGGGGAGCGGGTCACCGACGACAAAGCGATCACCCAGCACCTTTCGGCGGCCTACGACCTGACCCATGACGGTCGGACGGCCTTGCGGGCCAGTTTCAACAGCTACGTGGATCCCGATCCGGGTCGTTTGGCGCGGTTTTCGTTGGGTGATCGTGTGACCCGGGATTGCAACTGGGTTGAAGCAACCAAGAGCTACACAGAAGGATGTCGGTTCTCGGGCGGGTTGGGGAATAACACCTTCGGGCTGCCCTGTGGAAAACAAGGCTTCAATGTTGACGGGACCTCCTGCCGCGAGAAGTTGAAACTTCCGCGAACCTGGGAATACACGGTCGGTGCCGAACGTGAGATCATTCAGGGCGTCGGCGTGGGCGCGGATTTCATCTACCGGCTGTTCACAACCCCCTACACCAACCGCGAAACCAACCGCAATTGGAACAACTCGGGATCTGAATTGGACCGGACGTCACCCTACAAAAACGGCCTGGCCCAAAACGTGACGGACCTTGGCACCCCGGCCAATGCGGAACGCATCTATAAGGGCGTGACGCTGACCGTCCACAAACGGGAGGGTGTGTTCAAACTCAACGCTGCCTACACGTGGAGCCACCTGACTGGCAATGCTTTCGATACGAACAGCGGATACGGTTTGGGATCGATCGGGCCCCGGGATCAATTCCTGTACGGCGACCTGCCGGACGATGCGCGACACAACGTGCGGATTACCGGCAACTATCAGGCCACCAAATGGTTGACCTTCGGCCTCGTATATCGATACACGTCTGGGTACCCCTACAGCAGATACTTCTTCAACGTGCAGACAAATTCTCGAGACGACCTTCGCGCCAAGGTGGGGCTAAACCCCGGCACTGACATCAACGATCCCAAGGATGATCGGCCGCTGCGTCTCCCTGATACGACCCAGGTCAACCTGTCAAGCCGCGTGAACTTGAAACCACTGATCGGGATGCAGGCGGAATTCTTCATCGACGTCATCAACGCATTGAACTTGCGAGAGCCGACGTCGGTCGTCACTGATGACGGGCCCCGTTTCGGCCAAGTATCAAACCGCCAACCTACGACCCTGTTTCGGCTGGGTTTTCGGTACAAATATTAGTCGGACCAACGCGAACAAAAACCGGGACACGTCGTATGACGGGCCCGGTTTTTTTATGTCTGCGGTTTAAGGGATGGGGCTGCCGTGGGCGGCTTCCCATAGCAGGTACCAATCCTCCCGATGCAGCGTGATCCGTGCGGCCTGGGCCGCGTCATCAAGCCGGTCAATCCGGTTGGTCGCAAATACGGTGACGGGCCGCGACGGGTGCGCCATGACCCAGGCCAAGGCCAAGGCCATGGGGGAGGCACCGTCGTACCGAGGCACCAGCGTATTGAGCGCGTCGCGGATGCGAAGGGCCGCGGGGCCGGTATCGGTCCACAGCCGCCCCCCGCCGAGGGGCGACCAGGCCATGGGACGGATGCCCAGTTGCTGACACTGATCCAGGGTCCCATCAAAAAGAGCACCCTGCGCAAACAGGCTTAGTTCGACCTGGTTAGTGGCCATGGGGTGGGCCATCCGGGCGTTCAAGGCGCTGACCTGGTGAACGTTATAGTTGGAAACGCCAGCAGCCCGGATTTTCCCGTCCTTGATTAACCGGTCCAGCCCTGAAGCGGTGTCTTCGGCCCCTGTCAACCAGTCGGGGCGGTGCACTAGAAAAACATCGACGTGGTCGGTTCCCAGGAGGCGCAGGGATTTTTCGACGCTTTTTTGTAGGCGGTCGGCGCGGGCATTATAAAAGGCGACACGGCGGTCGGGGTGGCGGGTGTTGGGAACATAGATGCCACATTTGGTGACGATCTGAAGCTGGGCACGCAGCCCGGGATCCAGCGCCAAGGCGCGGCCTAGGGCTTCTTCGACGTCGTAGCCGCCGTAAATTTCAGCGGTGTCGATTGTTGTGATGCCAAGATCACGGCAGCGCTGAAGACGTCCCAGGATGGCTGCGGGCGTCGCCAGGGCGGGGTCTTCAAGAATCCGCCAGGTGCCGTAGGCAAGTTGGGACAGGGACGGGCCGTTTTTACAAAGCGGACTGGAAATGACCATGGGCCGCAGGGTGACCCCGTGCGTGGCAAACCGCAAGGGGCCTGCGGACAGACGAGCGGCGTTCTGGGTGGTCAGTTGCGAGCGCCGTAGATCCGCGCGGCGGCCTCCCGGAGTGCGGCGACAAGGTCGGCGTGGGGCTGATCGGTGATGTCCACAACTCCTGTCAGCCGCAGATCGCCGTTTTTGCCGCGTCCCAGGGGGGGGGCGTCGATGAAACGTTCCGCGTGGGCACCCAGAACGAAAGGCGTGGACAGGGCCAGGGAGAACAGCCGCGTAAGTAGGTTGCGGCGATCGGGCGCGGTCCAGGCGGGAACCAGGGGTAGGATTTGGCGCTGGTCGGCCAGGGGGATGTCATAAGTCAGGATTACGGGGCGACCTGTCACCGCGAAAAAACCATCCAGATCTGGGCGGCGGACGGACGCAGCGTTTACGCGAACGGCGGTCAGGTCGGTGTGACGGCCCGCGGCGCGTAGCAGTTCAGGTGTAAGGCCGGTGTCCAGACCGGCGGCGATGATCAGATGATCCGGGTCATATTTTTTCAACGCCGCTGAGACGGTGACGAAATACTGATCCGCGTAGACGGCCTCGAAAGCGCGAAGGTCGGGGGCAGCGCCCGGAGGCAGCGAAGGGCCCCAGGCATCGCGGGCTACATCCCAGGAAACAAGGGGGGCCCCCCAGGTACGCGCAAGGCCGGGCAGGTCGTGGTGGTGGCGCTGTTTGAGAAAATCGATCCAGCGGCTTCGAAGGGCGGTTCCGCGAGGGCTTTGCAGCAGGTGGGGCTGCGACCAATCAAGGGCCTGGTCAGGTGCGTACGCAAGAATCCACGGGTTGGTTTTTGTCAAAACGGTCAACGCAGCCGCCTGCGAATCCACATGGCGGGGCCAGCGCGGATCGAAGACATCGGGGAACCCCGTGGCCGAGGCCGGGGCCCCGAACCCGTGTCGCGGGTTAAACGGGTGGATATGGGGCACGCGTTTTTGCGACAACATGAGGGGATCTTCCGTCAGGGATCCGACGGTATTGAGGCCCCAATGATCGAAACGTTCCAGAACTTGATCGCGCCATTGGGGCAAGGAGCCCCATTTCCTCAACACGTTCCAGCGGTAAAAACCGACGCCTTCGCGGCCGTCACGGGCCAAAACGGCGTCATGAAAGTCAGCGGTTCCACGAACCGGTAACGCGGCGAACAAGGCGTCTTGGCCTGAAGAAACCGTCAGGTCGTGGTCACTGTGGACGGCACCTGCACCTAGGGACCAGAACGCACGTCC
The DNA here is from genome assembly GCA_043754455.1 of Myxococcales bacterium. Taxonomy (GTDB): domain Bacteria; phylum Myxococcota_A; class Polyangia; order Fen-1088; family Fen-1088; genus JAYUUT01. Next base: position 12,414 of record JAYUUT010000104.1, on the reverse strand, counting down.
CAGTGGATCAACAAACCAGGCGCGACCGGTGCCGTCGCGATCGATGCCGAAAAATCCGGTTTCCTGCCAAGGCTCCCCCCGGGTCGAGCCACCAAAATCGTCCCTGTCCACAGGTGGGGGCATGGTGTTGCGGGCGCGGGTTTCGGTGGTGATGCTGTTCTTCAAATCGTCGGGGTTAGATATTTTCCCCGGCCATGCGCACGAGTTGCGTTGGCCATAGGCATCCACAAGCGGCACGCGCGAGGGGGTGGGCTGCCAAAGAGCCACGAGGGCCCGCAGGCTGAAGGGACGCGAAACGCCCGCGTCGTCCGTTGAACGCAGGTGGACGCGGGTGGCTAGATAACGTTGGGCGCTGTGCGACGCTAAAGGAAGGTCGGTGAGGTCAAGTTCAAGAAGGGCGGTTGCCCCGGCCCCTAGTGCACGTTCGGAAACCAATTGGCCCCTGGTGCCAACAACCGCAAACGAGATGCGGGCGGGCAAAGGGCCGTTGTCGATAAGGGCGCGCAACCCACGGAGCTGCCGCAGGTCGGGTGGCAGGCCCAGGGCGGAAGGGGGCAGGTCCCAGTTGGTGCCGGGCGGGGGCGGGGGCGGCAGCGCCAGGGTCGTTTCACCCGTGGGGCCCGACGAAACCTGAGGGCCAGCGCAGGCGGTCAAAAGAAAAATCGACAGCGCGGGCGCACGGATCCCTGACATGGCAACGCAGTTTAGCGTGCAGTCCTGGCGCGATCCCGGGGGCGGGTGGCGGATTTACGTGCCTGTCACCCCAACCCATAACCAAAACTGTGAACAAGACGTACTTGATTGCGTCGAAGAAAGGGGGCCTAATCGGCCCCCACCAAACCCCGGTAACCAATCCGGAGAGGAGAACTGCACATGTCTAAGAAGGTCACTCTGATTGCAACCCTGGCCGCTGGTTACTTCCTGAGCACCGCCGCTGGCGTTGTCAGCGCCGAAGAAGGCAAGGAAAAGGCCCCCGCTGGCGAAAAACACGCCTGCAAGGGCAAGGGCGGCTGCAAAGGCAAAGGCGGCTGCAAAGGCAAGGGCGAGAAGAAGGAAGAAGCCCCCAAGAAGGAAGAAGCTCCTAAGAAGTAGTCCTTCTTTCCAGCGACTGGACGGCAGTTTCCCGGGGCAACCTGTGGGGGCTGCCGTTTAGTTTTTTGGGGCTTATGCTTATGGCTTGCACCTTATGGCTGAGGACGCCCCGATGACCTTTCGCCCTCTGGGGATCGGGGTTGGGCTGCGGCCCCCCCACTATTTGGATATAGAAGCAGGTTTTGATCGGGCGGGACGGGCCCGTGAAATCGTTAATGAAATACAATGGTTCGAGGCCATTTCAGAGAATTACCTTGAACCTGGGGGAAACCCCCGACGGATGTTGCGCCGGGTTCGCGAGCATAAGCCGGTGGTCTTGCATGGGGTGGCGATGTCGTTGGGATCGGTCGATCCGCTGAACCAGGATTACCTGGCGCGCCTGCGGGCCCTAGCCGACGAGATCGAACCCGAGATGATTTCTGACCATCTGTGTTGGGGTGGGGTGGGTGGGGCCTACGCGCACGATCTGTTGCCATTGCCCTACACCGAGGAAGCCTTGGATCATGTCGCGCAGCGGGTGCGACAGGTGCAGGACAAACTGGGGCGGCGGATTCTGGTCGAAAACGTGTCGAGTTATGTGGCCTTCGCCCATTCGGTGTTGACCGAATGGGATTTTCTGGGGGAGCTGGCGCGGCGCGCGGATTGCGGCATTTTGTTGGACGTGAACAACGTGTTCGTCAGCGCGCACAACCATAGGTTCGACGCCAGGACGTTCATTGGCGCCATGCCGCGCGGACGGGTGGGGCAGATTCATTTGGCGGGACACAGCCAGAATGGCGAATTGTTGTTGGACACCCACGACCACGCCGTGCGCAAGGAAGTGTGGGCGCTGTACGAGCTGGCGCTTCGAACCGTGGGACCCGTATCCACGATTATCGAATGGGATGATCGGATTCCATCGCTCCTGCGCCTCACCAAGGAAGTCGCCAAGGCCCGGAAGGTGGCGGCGGGGGTGAACGGCGAAAACGCTGAGAAGGGGGGGCGCAGGTGATGGGCAAGCCCCCGAATCTGCGGCAGCTACAGAATCGGTTTTTTTCGCTCATGACTGAAGGCGAAGGGGGGCGGGACCGAAGCCAGCGGGAAGCGGCTGCGCTGGTCACGGGGGATGATCGGCTGGACGCCTGGGGTCGCGTTCGGATTTATGGGCGGATGTATTTCGATCGCCTGTGGGATGACGTGCTGCGGGTCGATTTCCCCAGGGTCGAGGCGGCGATGGGGGAATCGGGGTTCTTGGGGGTCGTGAAGGACTATTTGGTAGCGCACCCACCGGATCATCCGCAGATAAAGTTTGTCAGCGCGGGATTTGCGCCTTTTCTGGAACGTCATAAGAAGACCCGGGGCAGGCCGTGGTTGGCCGAATTGGCGTGGTTGGAATGGTCGCGGGTTGATGTGTTCGATGCCGCGGATGCAATCCCATTACGGCTGGAAGCCATCCAAACGCTGTCACCAGCGGAACTAATCGAAAGGCCGATGCGGGCCATTGCAGCGCTGGCCTACCGGACCTGCGCGTTTGCGGTGGATGAGATCTGGCGGCGGGCCGAAGGGGCGAATGCACGCAAGGCGCCACAAGTCGGGCGGCGCGGGCTGATGGTGTGGCGACACGATTTGGTGGTACGGCACCGGGTGGTGACCGGGACAGAGGCCCTGCTGGTGCCGATGCTGCTCAAGGGAACGACATTTGGGGCGTTGTGCGAAAGGGCCGCGCGGCGGCAAAGCAGTGAAAAGGCGGCGCAGGTGGTGGGGCCGATCGTGGCGGGCTGGATCAGCGGGGGCGTTGTAGAAAAGGGGCAGGCGTAAATCGGGTATGTCGACCATTACTTTTGAACCTGTCCATGTGACTGTCCCGTGTGCGGCGGGCGAAACCATTCTGGAAATCGGGCGGCGGCACGCGGTGCTGATCAACACGTCCTGCGTAGGGCGGGGCACCTGCGGGCTGTGCCGGGTGGCGGTGATGGCGGGGGAAGAACACCTGTCGGCCTTCAACCCCATCGAGGGCAAACACCTGGGAAACGTGTACTTCTTGACTAAAGAACGCCTGGCCTGCCAGGCCCGCATCGGTCAGGGGGATGTGACGGTGTCTGTGCCTCCGCCCCGCAAACTACCCTAAAGCGCCGTCAGGGCGTGGGGGGAGGGTCCGAGTCGGACTCGAAGCGCTGGTGCAGCGTGACGGGGGGACGTTTTTTTCGCCGAAACCGCATATTTAGCAACTCCACCAGCAACGAGAACGCCATGGCGAAATAGACGTAGGCCTTGGGGACGTGTTTGCCGAGGCCGTCCGCCACCAGCAGGAAGCCAATCAGCAGGAGGAAGGATAGGGCGAGGATCTTGACGCTGGGGTGTCGGCTGACGAAATCGCTGACGCTGTCGGCGAAAATCAGCATCACGATAACCGCGACAATCATCGCGACCACCATGGTGGGAATGTTGGGAACCATGCCCACCGCGGTGATGACAGAATCCAGGGAAAACACGATGTCGAGCAGGAGTATCTGGCCGAGGATCAGAGCAAAAGATGTGCGGGGCCCTGCGGTGGCGCCGTCCTCGCCGTGGTCACCTTCTAGTTTGTCGTAGATTTCGTGGGTAGATTTGAACATCAGGAACAGGCCACCGAGCAGAAGGACTAGGTCGCGGCCTGAGATGGTTTGGCCTAAAACTGTGAACAGGGGTTTGGTGAGGCCCATGATCCACGACAGCGTGAAAAGCAGGCCGAGCCGCAGCACCAGCGCCAACGAGATCCCCAGGCGGCGCGCCCGTTTCTGCTGGGATCGTTCGACCCGCTGCGAAAGGATCGCGACGAAGATGATGTTGTCGATTCCGAGGACGATTTCCATCGCGCATAGGGAAATAAGGCTGATCAGGTTCTGCGAGCTAAAAAAATCGGTCATGTCGGTCCCTTAACGGAGACGGGTGCTGGTGATGGCGCCCCGGGCTAGTTCGTCGCAGCGTTCATTTTCGGGGATACCTGCGTGGCCCGCTACTTTTATCATGCGAAAGCTGGGTAGGGCGGCCAGCCGGTCGCGAAGACGGCCGACAAGTTCCTGGTTCGCCTTGGCTTTCCAGCCCAGGCTGAGCACGCCAATACAGTATTGGGAATCGGTGTAAATGCGCACCGGAGGTGGCGGGGCGCCGAAAAGCATTTCGGTCAGGTCGACGCCCCGTTCGATGGCGACGAGTTCAGCGATGTTGTTGGTGCCTTGCCCCAGATATTCGCCGTGTTCCTTGCGGCGTTCCCCGCCCGAAATGACGACGACGCCAATGCCCATGGGGCCAGGGTTTCCCGTGCAAGCGCCGTCGGTCCAAATGTCGATGGGGGCGCCTTTTTCTTCACGCATGACGGCGGCGCCGGGTTTTGGTTTGACCGTTGCGATTCGGCGCGGGGGGCGGGGTGCGTCGGCACCGGGCGCGGGGGCGGATTCGTCGGCCGCAACCAAATTGCGAGCTGAAGGACGGTATACGCGCGGATCGTCCTGCCGGTATTTCATTTCCGCCCGGCCCTCGGCGTCGGTGACCGGACGGCCGCCGTCGTCTAGGTGAACCCAGACGTGCTGATCTTTGAAACGCATACGTCCCCAGGACGACATTTTGTGCGCGAACTATTGCGCGAACCAGGCGACAATTGCTAGGTGCAAAGGGTGAAGCACACGATTGCGGGCTGGATGGTGGCAGCGGTGTTGCTGGGGGCGGGGTGTAAAAATGGGTGTGGCGGGCGCAACCCGGGCCAGGCGGACCCGGGACCGGTGCAGCAGGCGTTGGCTATGTTTCCTGCGCAGACACGCATCGTGGTCAGTGTCGATGTGGCCCACATCCGCGCCACCGCGTTGTGGAAGGGGTTGACCGATTTGGGGGGCGAACGCCTGGCGGACCGTCGGATGTTGGCTGAATTGATACAGCGAACCGGGGTCGATCCCGGCAAGCAGGTTCACCGGCTGACGCTGGGGTTTCCCGAAGAGGCACGGGCGCGGGGCGAGCTGCTCGTCGTTGTCGACGGGGAGGGGTTCGATGAGAAGCGGATTGTGCCCTATTTACAAGATCAGGCACGGCTGAAGGGTCGCGAGTTGCACGTTTTGTCGAAGTACGGGCGGCGGTTGTGGGTTTTTGAAGCTGAGGTCACCGTCACGGGGTTTGTGGTCGATTCGCGACGCATGGTATTGGGAATGGGAGGATGGGCGGAAGGGGCGGCGCAAAGGCTGGGGGCGCCATCCGGGGTCTTGCCGCCGGATTCGGTGCAGGAGCTAGAGCGGCTGTTAGGTCGGGTCGGGCTGGATCGCAACGTGATCCTGGGCGCGATCATTCCCGAAGGCACGCGCAAACGGTTGCTGGTCCAACCTGCGTTTTCGGCACAGGCTTCGGTGATGCGCCTGGGGGGGGCGGCCGACCTGGGACCGAATCTGCGGGCCGACGTGGTGGCCGAACTATCCAATGCGGCGGATGCGCAGGTATTGGTTGCGCAGTTTCAGACGTTTCTGCGCGAGATTAAAGGTCGCCCGCAGATTTTGTTGTTGGGGGCGGGGCCGTTCCTGGATGCGGCGTCGGCCCAGACCGACGGGCCAAACGCACGTTTTGGTTTGTCATTAGACGAGGCTCGGACGGGCGACCTGATCGCACGGTTGATGGGGGTGTTGCGCCTGGGAATGGCTGTTTCCGGAGCTAAAACAGGTAGCGGTCGATGAGCCAAGATAGGGCGAGGCCCGTCCCCGTGCCGATGACGTCCCAGGTGAAATCGCGAAAGGACACGTCGCCGCCGAATCGACGATCGTAAAAGACTTCCTTGGCGGCGCCGATGCCTAGCCCTAGGGCTGCGCCGGAGGCCAGCCGAAAATCCGTTCGGGGGGTCAGGAGGGAGGCCGCTGCGTAGCCGCCTGACGAAATAACGGCGCAGGCCGTGAAATGGAGGCCCTTGTCACGCCCAAACCAGGGATCGCGGTCAGAGGCGAGGCTTGCGCCAGAAAACAAAAAGACCGCGATCGCTGCGGATCTGGCGCTGCTGCGGGTGGTGGGCGTAAGATCAGCGAATCTCATGAAAATCCTTGTCACCGGCGGAGCCGGGTTTATCGGTAGCCATGTATCAGACGCGGCGGTTGCCCGGGGCGCCACCGTGATGGTTCTGGATGATCTGTCTTCGGGCCGTCGTGAAAATGTGCCCCAGGCGGCGGCTTTCGAAAAGGCTGACGTTCAGGATGCAGCGGCCATCGAACGTATAGTGGCAGGGTTTCGGCCGGACGTCATTTGCCATCAAGCGGCGCAAATATCGGTGTCGGTGAGCGCCCGAGAACCGGTGCGTGACGCGCAGATCAACGTGGTTGGCACGTTGAATGTTTTAGAAGCCGCCTGCCGCCACAAGGTAGGGCGCGTGGTGTTCGCCAGCACGGGCGGCGCGATTTACGGTCAGGTACCGGAACCCAAGCGGGCCAATCTGGACACGCCGCCTTTGCCTCTGAGCCCATACGCCTGTTCCAAGTTCGCCGTGGAGCAGTACCTGCGGTCTTTCAGCCTGCTGCGGGGGTTGAAGTACAGCATCCTCCGTTATGCCAACGTCTATGGCCCCCGGCAAGATCCTCACGGCGAGGCGGGTGTGGTTGCGATTTTCTCTGAACGCGTGATTGGCGCCAAACCAATGACCATCTACGCGATGAAGAAGGAAGGCGACGATGGATGTGTGCGCGACTATACCTTTGTGGCCGACGTGGTCCGCGCCAACATTCGGGCCTTGTGGGGGGAATCTGACGCCCCGATCGTTAATGTGTCGACGGGCGTGGGCACCAGCACCTTGGGGCTTTTGAAGACCCTGGAATCGGTGTCTGGGAAGCGCGCGGAATACACGTTTAGTCCCCCGCGAACGGGTGATATAGAACGCAGTGTTTTGGAGCCTCATCCGGGCGACACGCAGCGGACGTTGGCCGAAGGGCTGACGGAAACGGTCGCGTGGTTTCGCAAGAAACTGGGCGTCGTTTAGGCTCAACCACTGTGGGATCGTCTAGGTTCCCGCCCCTGTTGTTGTTGATCGCTGTTTGTACGGTGTTTTCCGCCGCAGGAACAGCGCGGGCGCAGCAGGGGATCGTGGCGGTCTTACCGGGTTGCGGGAATGTGGACGCTTCCTTGATTCTAGGGGCGCGAAGCCAGTTGGTGCGGGTGTTAGGTACGAGGCTGCGTGTCACTGACATGGACAGGCGGCCCCAGGTACCGCTGCCCCCGCTGGCGGACGTCATGCGGTTGGGCCAGGCGCTTCACGTACCGATAGTATTGGTGTTTAGGATCGAACGTGAGGGCATCCAAACAACGGTTTTGATTTTTGGATTCGCTTCCGCTACGGGGGCCCCGGTGCTGGCCGTGCAGCAATCAACGACCTCCGGCCCAGAGGCCTTGCCGGGCATGATCGACCGATTGGCCCATCAGATTCTCTCGAAACTGACCGGGACTGAGAACCGGGCCTTGGGGTTTGTGAGAAATGGGACTGTTCCCTTTTCTGCCCCAGCCCCGCCCTCACAGCCTGTGGCCCCGGTCTGTGTTCCCCCTGCACACGGAACGCCGCATAGCCAAAATGGTGTGGGGGCGAGGCTCGGCCTCTTCATGCCTGTGGGAAGTGCTGGCCCCACCCCCGCGGTGATGTCGAGCATCGCTGTGGGGCTGTCCGCAGACCGCATGAGCTATTTGTTCGATGCCATGTTTGAATACGGAGCCGCCGACGACGCCCATCTGACCAGCCTAGGGGCAGGGGTCTACCTGCCATTCGATGAGAAGCAATCAACGTATTATCTGGGCGTGCAGCTAAAGATGACGCACTTCAGGTTGGGGGGACAGGGCCAGCAGGGGTTGATGGGGATGCCCGTCGTTGGTTATCTGATGAACCGTTTTGAGATCGTACGTATTCGGGTAGAGGGGGGATATTTTTTTGGGATCGCCCCACGCGAGAAGTCTGAAGATCGCCTGTTTCCGGGAAGCGGCACCGAGCGATCGGCCCACGGGGCCCATGTATCGTTGGGAGTTTGGTTTTGAAAGCAGGCCTTGTGGGCCCATCTCGCCTGTGCGAGTTTTTAGCGCCGGCGCCGCTTCTGGCCGTTGCTTTGATGTGGTGCAATGACCACATTTTTAAGGCTGCGTTTCACAACGAAGTCACGGGAAAACTTTCAGATCTGGCGTTTTGTTTTTTTGGACCGCTATTCGGATCGGCGCTGTTGGGGCTGCTGATCCCCGGGGCGGAGAAGATCCGGTTGGCGATCGCAGCCGTTGGCTCAGCTTCGCTTTTTACGGTGCTTGAGCTATCCACGGGGGCACAAAACATCCTACGTAGGGCATTTGAATTCGCCGGCCTTCATGGATTGGGTTTCACCCGCGACCTGACGGATTTGGGCGCCCTTTTGATGATTCCCCTCGCGATCTGGTACGGGCTTAGGCGGTTGCGTCGGGGCTCGGTTGCGACGCTGTCGTCTCGCGTGGTTCGTGGGGGGGCGTTGGGGGCGACGCTGCTGGTGTTGGCGGCAGAATCCCCGCCGGACCAGACCTGTTACGAATGGGCGCAGCCGATGTTATTTTCGGTGGCGGGAGACTGTGGCCCTGCCGGCCTTGTGGTGGTGGGGGGACTCAAAAGCGACCGCCGCGGTAATTGGACCGCGCAGGTTTGGAACGCCGAGGCCTTGGGCTTCAAGCTTGACGGACTTGGCGGTGACGGTTTTTCGGAAAATGCGCCGCTGCAGATCGCAGGAATCCAATGCCCGCCGCAATATCTGGAAGGGGGGTGGCATCTTCAAAATCAAAAGGGTGGGCGAACTTGTAAATTTGTTGCTGTTGAAAATGGTCTTGTCGCCCTTTGTGACGGCACGGGTGGCGTTTGTCGAGCGACCCTAAAAATGGCGAAGCCGTGAGACATCCGGTGAGGCTGGGCCTTGTTTTGCTACTTGGCCTCAGTTCGGCGTGCGAAAATCACCAATGCGAAGGCAGTGAGAGCTTCACGGTGATAGTCGCCGGTTCTTGCGTAGATAGTCCTCGTACGGCCTTCCTTGCCAGAGACGGCTGCTTGGTTTCTTTGACGGGGGGGCAGATGCCCAGCCCCGGGAGACCTTCATCGCCTGTGTTCGTGGGGCAGTTGCCCACGGCGGGGTGGTTAAACCAGGTCAGGCACCCGCTGCGTAGGGGAGGATGGCAGGTGGCAGGTGCGGTCTGTGTTGGAGGTGAAGCGGTTTGTGATCGCCCCACCGCGGAGCGGCTGTGCACCGCGACCCGCGTGGAGACGACCCTGCACCTGGTTTGCATTGATCCCGCCGGGGCCGAAACCTGCCGGGCAAGCATCACGGAACACCCTTGAGTGGGCTAGGCCGGTTGGCCCCGTCCCCTTCCTGGGCCGCGAGGACCGCGGGGGCCACAGGGGCCTTCCTTTGCGGCCACTTCTTTTAGTTTTGCGCGCTGCTCGGGCGTCAGCAGCCCGTCAATCTGACTGTGAACGGCCTCCATGCGCGTATGCATCGCTTCATGGGCTGTCTTGAGTTGGGATTCCGTTCCGGTTCCGTCCCGCAAGGCTTTGTGGGCCTTGTGAACCGCCTCGCGCAGCTTGTCCATATCAGGTCGTGCGGCCTGATGAATCCCCTTCATCGAGGCTATCGTGGCGTCGCTGATGCCCAGCGCTTGGGCATGAACCTGGGCCAGTTTTTCAAGGGGCTGGCACCGAGCGCCGCGTGGTTCACCATCACCGTGCGGGGTCCGGGGCTGGTCAGCCCAGACGGTGACGGGACTGGACAGGGCACAAGCAAGGGCAATCGATCGGATCATGCGTTTCATGGGTAGCTCCTGAGTGGGCGGCGGGCTTGCCGTCTGGTCCCAGTCAATTGCAGGAGTGATGCCACCCAAATGAATTTCGACGGCCCCGGAAAATCGCGGTCCTTGGCAGATTTTGTGGTCAGGCGGGCTGCGAAATCGGCATCTTGCTGCCGAATCCGCAGGTCAGGAAAGCCCGAGATTCCGTCTGATGCGGATGGAAGGATCTTCGGTGTCGGGAACGAAGGTCTTGCCGGTCACCAATTCGTAAAGGGCGATGTAGCGACGTGCGGCCTCGGTGCGAACGTCATCAGAAAGTGGAGGGGGAACGCCATCCCCACGGTATCCAAGATCGACCAAAGATCGCCGCACGTATTCCTTGTCCAGCCCGCGTGGTTCTTCCCCGCGCGCGAACCGTGCCTGGTAGTCATCGGCGTACCAGTACCGGGAACTGTCGGGCGTGTGGATCTCGTCGATGAAGCAAAGGACCCCGTCGGGTCGTTTACCGATTTCGTATTTCGTGTCGACCAGGATCAAACCCCGGCGGTGCGCTTCAGCCTGACCAAACGCAAATAGTTTTACGCACATCTCGCCCGCAAGATCGAAGTCAGTGGCGGTGATGCGGCCCATGCCTAACAGCTCCTCGCGCGATACGGACTTATCGTGGTCGCCCTTGTCGGCCTTGGTTGACGGCGTCAAAATGGGTTTTGCCAGACGCTGGTTCTTCTTCATGCCCTCTGGAAGGACGTGTCCGCAGAACAGGCGTCCCCCCTGTTCATAGTGCCGCCAAATGGACGTATCGGTGACGCCAGTCAGGTAGTCCCGCATCACGAATTCGACTGGCAAGATGGTGCATTCGGTTGCGATCATCACCGTCGGATCGGGGATACTGATAACGTGGTTTGGCACCAGTTCTTTTGTAAGGTCAAACCAATGGGCCGCAATCTGGTTCAATACCTGGCCCTTGAATGGGATGGTGCCTAGGACGACGTCAAACGCGCTGATGCGATCGCTAACTACCAAGACCCGTTTGCCGTTCTTGGTGTAGCAATCGCGGACCTTGCCCTCGTATTTTTCCCCAAGGACGGAAAGATCGGTCGCGTTTAGCGTTTTTCCCAACTGGGCCCGGATGATGTCTTCGTTAACCATGGCGTTGTCCTTGTTCTCTAGGCTTCGCAAAGCGCGCGGTCGATAATCGTTCCTGCAAATCGCAGGTGGTGTTTTAGATCAAAACAGCGATTGATTTGTTCGGCGGTGAGGCGGCTGGAAATTTTTGGATCGCCCGCCAATCGTTCGCTGAAGGATGGTGAGGATCCCGCGGGCTGGCCCAACGTTGCGGACACGTCCAGGGCGTGTTTTTGCACCAGTTCGTAGCTGGCCTGCCGCGCCAGACCCGTGTGGATCAACGCCAGCATCACAGCCTCGCTGTAAAAAAGGCCCCCGGTGTAATCCAGGTGTTGTTGCATGCGATCTGGTTTCACGACCAGGCCTTCGACCAGGGATGTGGCCCGCCGAACCATAAAATCTGCCATCGATGTTGCGTCGGGGCCGATGACGCGTTCGACTGATGAATGTGAAATGTCGCGTTCATGCCACAGAGCCACGTCCTCCAGCGCCGCGTCGGCGTAGGCCCGCAGCAGGCGCGCCAAGCCGCACAGGTTCTCAGATAGAATCGGGTTCTTCTTGTGGGGCATCGCGGAGGATCCTTTTTGCCCCTGGCCGAACGCCTCCATGGCTTCTCCCACTTCGGTCCTTTGCCAATGACGGACGGTTGTTGCCAGCCGTTCGATGCCGGCCCCTAGCCGAGCCAAGGCCTGGAAGTATCCCGCGTGACGATCGCGCGCAACGACCTGGGTCGGGACGGTTTCGGCCCGCAGCCCCAAAGCGGTTAGCGCCTGGGTTTCAATGGACGGTTCCAGATTCGCGTAGGTGCCAACGGCGCCTGCAATCTTGCCCACGGAAATTTCGTCGCGGGCCAATTGAACGGCGCGTTTCGCCCGCAGAATTTCGCTGTACGATCCCGCGAACACCAGCCCCGCGGTAATGGGTTCGGCGTGAATGCCATGCGATCGCCCGATCATCGGCGTGGCGCGGTGTTCATCCGCGCGGCGTTTCAGTGCCGCCAGCAACCCATCGACGCCTTGCAGAATTTCATCCGCCGCTGTCCGCAGTAGGATTGCAAACGATGCGTCCAACACGTCCGAGGACGTCATCCCCAAATGCAGCCAGCGCGCGGGCTCGCCTGCCAGTTCTTCGACGTGGGACAAGAACGCAATCACATCGTGGCGCGTCTTGCTTTCAATTTCGGCAATGCGGCCCGCGTCCAGCTTCCCGGCTGCTTTTGCACGTATCAAAGCGGCGGTTCCTCGGGGAACACGCCCGGCATCCTCCATCGCTTCGCAGGCCGCAAGTTCGACCGACAACCATGCCTCGTATCGGCGGGCGTCGGACCACAGATCGATGAGGACGGGGCGCGCATAACGTTCGATCAACTCAGATTCTCCGGCACGGGTTTAGGGCCGCCCTATCTACCGGATTCGCCCGGGTGATTCAACCGGGGAGGGCATCGCAACAGGG
>JAYUUT010000103.1:0-3045 GCA_043754455.1 Myxococcales bacterium | reverse complement strand
CACTGCGTTTCGCCAAGGCTCGATCCGAACCGCCATCTCCATGTAGCCCCCGGTTCTCCGGTCGGTGGTTGTGGCGGAGGAGGCAGGTCATGAGCACGCCCCGCCGAATTTCGCCGAACCGCCTCGCTGAGATGTCTGGTTTCTCGGCCGACATCATTCGTGGCATGTGCAGCCGTGGTGACTTACCGGCGAATCGTTTTGGTACACGGTGGCATATCGACGCTGGTGAGGCGCTTGCGATCCTCCGCGCGACCGGGCCTGACCAACCCGGAAGGGTAGGGACGATGGACGCTCCCGCTGTAGCGTCCGACACCCCCGCCACCTGTCTTGGCGACGGCTCCGACGGCGATTCCTCGGCGCCTGGTGCGCGCGGTCCGTCCGTCCCCACGTCAACGTCCCCCGGCCCGTTTCAGAGCGACTTCGCAGGTGCACTAGCCGCACCGACGCGACCCTTTGGGCCGATCACGAAACGGGCAGGGGAGGGAACCGTCGAATTCTTCTCGGCACTTGCGCATGACTCGTCGTGTGGAGAAAACACGAGCAAATACGAGGGCTTGACTCATGCGTTGCCACGAGCCACTGTCGAGGACAGTGGTTGTCTCGCCAGACCCGCCTCCCCTGAAGTGCTCGTTGCGCGCGCGACGGTTGCGCCCGCCGGAGTCGCGCCTTGTGTCCGCCGTCGGCCACCCCTTCACGTCGACGCCGAACCGCCAAGCCCGGCTGCCGAGACGCTGCTTACGGCGGACGACCTTGCCCGCCACGTGCACCTCGCGCCTCGGACCATCCGTCGCAAAGCATTGCGCGGCCAACTGCCTTGCATCCGACCCGGTCGGGAGCCGCTCTTCGTCCTCAGTGAGGTCATCGATTCTCTGAAAACTGCGAACGAAAGAAATAACGTTAATGGGGGCGCCAATGAGCATTTCGGAGCACAAAAAAGGCCATTACACAGTTCAGATCTCCAAGGCCAATCCCTCGGGCGGCCCGGCGATGCGGTTCTGCAAACGGGTCGCCGGGCTGGCCAAAGCCCACGAGCAGCAAGCGCAGTTCAAGACCGAGGCGGACGCGTGGGCTCACCGCCAAAAGGTCCACAAGGAAGCGATGAAGCAAGGTTTGATGCCCGAGTCGCACTTGGCGAACAGTCGGGCAGGGCAGATCCCGACCAACTCCATCGCATTTCCGAGCTTCTTAGAAAAACAGTATCTCCCCTGGTTCAAGGCGACGCATCCAAGAACAGGCGACCGAATCCTGCGAGCGCGGGCAAGCTCCCTGCTGGTCGTGGCGGAGGATCTGGCGGGGGTGGCTCTAAATGAGGTCGACTACAAAATCGAGAAGCTTGTCGAGCGTTGGCAGATTGAAGGCGTCCGCCACCGTGGCGTTACCGATCGACGTGGCCGCGCGTTGAATCGCAAGGCACGGCCGATCTCGACAGCGGGAATCAATGAGCGCATCAGACGTATTCGCGAGGTGCTCAGTCACGCATATGACAAGCGTTTCCTCGATCTGCCGCCGCGGGTGAAGTTGTTGACTACAAAAGGAGCGAGACCCGGAGCGGAAAAACCTATCCGTTATTTCGCCGCCGACGAACGTGTCAGGTTCTTGCGTTACGCCGAGGCCGACGTGGTCGATGTCTTTAATTTGGCGTGCATGACAGGGCTGCGCCCAGCAGAGGTGTTTCATGCCCGGGTCGATTGGGTTGACTTCAAGAACCGAAAAATCGTTGTTCAAGCCTGTGAATGTAGTCTCTGCCCTGGGGGAACTTGGATCTCGAAGACGGGTCGGCACCGCAGCATCGACATTGCGTCGGCGCTTTTGCCGCTGTTGCGGCGGTTGACGACGGACAAGTCGGCCGACGCCCGTCTTATTGTGAATGACCACGGTCAGCCGATCTCTCGGCTCGAAGGTTCTAGCGGTCGGTTCAAGCGGACACTTCGGCGGGCTGGCCTCGATCGAAAGGGTCTATCCTTTTACTCATGCCGCCACACGTTCGCTGCAGATCTGATCACGGCGGGGACACCGCTTGCCAAAGTCGCCGCTCTCCTTGGGAATAGCGTGCAAGTGTGCGAGATGTTTTATGGACATTTGATTCCGGGTCACACCGCAGAGGACGTGGAGGCCGCCATCAAGGCGACCGACCCATGGCCCGCGCGCGAGACGACTTCCGGCTCGGAGGCGTCCACGGGCGAAGAGTCGATTGCGGAGACGCCTCCGAAAAAGCGCGCAGCTTGAACCCGCCTCGCAGATATCCACTTCAATCCCGTTCAACGATCACGGTGTTCAAATGTCATCAGCAAAAAAGTCCTCATCCCGGCGTCCCGTGCCCAAGTCCGCTCCCGTCGCTTTTGACGCCGCAACGGCCTTCGAGGAATTACGTGGCGACTTGATCGATGTCGAGGCGCTCTCTGGCGCCGCCAAGACGTTTCTTGAGTTTGTTCGCTTTGGACGTGAAACGCCGGAGAATCGCCGCCACGCCGGGCGGCTGTACTCCCTGGTCCTGGCCACCGCCACTGCGGCCGAGGCGGCGCTGGCCCGTTCGGAGGAGACGCAGGCTCGACTGAACGCCCACGTGCGGGGTGCGCGACGCCTTTCAGAGCGGTGAGGGCGGGGCTCGCCGGGCACCCACTTCAGTCTGTGAGGCCGTCAGCCCGTGCCTGCGGCGTCCGCGTCCGATCCGTGATCAATGAGAACCGCCTTCCTCCCCAGCCCTATCGCCGCGTGCCCCAAAGATCCACCGCCCGCGAAAGGGTCCAACACGACACCACCGACGGGCACAAACAGCCGCACAAGCTGCGCCAGCAATTCCGGCGGCTTGCTGCAGAGGTGGCCCGCCGGTCGCCGCAGTTTCGGAACCATGAAAATGTGGCTTCCGCCGCCCAGAACTTCTGGCTCGGTGGTCATAACCGTTGTGGGCCATCGCCCCCCGTCTTTTGCGACGAACGTGTCGCGGCCGTGGTTGGTAAGGCTCGGTCGGTACACGGCTCGGCGCACTCCACGCGCACGAAGCGAATCGATGCGCGCAACCTGAGCGCGGTCGTCGTCATCTCGCCA
>JAYUUT010000102.1:0-3019 GCA_043754455.1 Myxococcales bacterium | reverse complement strand
CGTCCACAGATTTGTCAGGGCCACCCAATTCGTTGCCAGCGTCGCGCCCGCCACCAAGGTTGTGGGAAATCCGACAACGCGAATCGTGGGGGGCGCCCCTGACATACCCGCTGTGATCACCACGGGGGCGGTCCGTCCCTGCGCCTTGTCCTCGGCTTCGCCATCGTAGGTCAATGTGCCATCTAGTTTGATCCGCCAGTTGTACGGGGCGTAGGTCCACCCAGCCGACATGAAATTGTAATAGTCAGGCGGCAGCCGCAAGGTCTTGTCCTTCGGAATGGTGGCATTTGCAAAACCCTTGATCTCCCCGGCCAGGCCAATCCCCACCCCGGGAAGTTCGGTCAGCCCGGTTGCGTCGATGCGCACAGGGTGCCCAGCGATCACCAGGTTTTTGCGATTGTTGAGGTCCGGAAACGAAATCATGGACGGCAGGTACCCCGGGTCGAACGCAAAAGTCCCATCCTCCGTGACCGTGATGTAAATGTCCGTCACCTTCCCCGAAGCAATCTGAAGCTGGTACACCCCGGCGGCCAAGTTGCCGGTCCAGATTTTTGTGTTGTCGATCCAAGATGCGGGGGTTGGGCCGCCGCTAAACATGTAATATGCAACGTCCATCTGCGTGGCGTCGATGGACAGTTTCAGAAGGGCGCTGGTGGCCGTGGCCACATTGGAATAGCTCGACGGCCCGCCGACGTTAATGGCGCGGACACGGTAGTCATAGGAACTATCCAGCGTCAGGCCGCTGCCGTCGATGAACGTGACGGTGCCCGCGGGAACTGTCGCCAGCGCCGCGAAATTGACCTTGTCGGCTGATCGTTCGATTTCAAATCCGGTTTCATCGATGGACGTATCGGTCCAGGTCAGCTTGATCCGCGCGCCTGAAATGCCAGTGGCCACAAGCCCTGTCGGTGCCGATGGGACACCTTCTTTTTCACCCAGCAACTCCAGCGCGAAACTTATATCTGAAGATGTGGCCGTCGCCTGATGCACTTCAACCGCCAGCACATTGGACTGGTTGGCGCCCGTCAGCAGTTTGGACGGCGAAATGGACACGGTTTCGAACTTTGCCTCGGGCACCCCATCGGTGATCGTCGCTGTCGCCAAGGTCCCAAACGCAATCGTGCCCGTTGGCATGTTGCTGCGGTGGATTTCGACGCCATTGAGGTTGACCACCGAGCCATCGTCACGCAACAATCTCAGCAGCAGGTTCTTGTATAGGGCGGGATTGGTCACCGTGAACGCTCGGCGAAAATACGTCGTCGGAAATTTCGAAGAGGCGTTCGGGCCATACCCAAGCAACGTGGCCTCGTCGCCGTCCCCGTACCCAAGCTGCGCCGCCCCAGTTTTCCAGGCCGTGTCTGCAAACACGGTCGCCTTCCACGCGCTGCCTGGGTCGACACCTGTGTCCAGGTACTTCCAGCTTCCCGTCACAGGCGCAAGGTTGTCAATCGCAAGCCCGGCGTTTTCCACCGTGCCGGTCAGTTCCAGGTCGAACGACACATCCGAACTCGACGCGCTGACCTGATGTACTTCCACGGCAATCACGTTGTTGCCCGTGACCAACAGCGTGGGGTCCAGTGCCACAGGCGTCGTCCACGTTGTCTCGGCTGCGCCGTCCACGGTTGCGGACGCCAGGGTGATGTTGCTGATGGTCCCCGTCGGAAGATTCGTGCGGTTTACCTCCACGCCGTTAAGAAACACGGCCGCGCCATCGTCATAGATCAGCCGGAGGGACAGGGTTTTCGCCGCGGCGGCATTGGCCACGGTGAAGGTTTTGCGAAAGTACGTTGTGATGTATTTCGCT
Organism: Myxococcales bacterium; assembly: GCA_043754455.1. Lineage (GTDB taxonomy): Bacteria > Myxococcota_A > Polyangia > Fen-1088 > Fen-1088 > JAYUUT01. Next base: position 1,215 of record JAYUUT010000102.1, on the reverse strand, counting down.
GTCGATGTGGTCGGACACACGGTCGCCGAGGTGCAACGGATCTTCGTGGCCTCGTCACCGTCGCCATACCCAAGTTGCGCCGGGCCTTCGGGCCACGCGCTGTCCGAAAACGACAGATTTTTCCAAGCCGTCATCTGGTCCGAACCATCGTCCTTGTACCGCCAGGACGTCCCGCTTCCCGCCGTCACAAACGTTGTCGCCACCACCAAGGACTGCGATGGCACTGCCAATTCCGGCGGTGGCGCTTTCGGTGCCTTTGCACCACAGCCCAATAAGGCAGAGACCAGAACCAACATTCCCACCCAGGATATTTTTTCAAAAGGCATGGTTCGTCCCACAAACCCGTCGCCTCGATCCACATTTCGCATGATGCGTCCGTTGTCATCCGCGCGGCCCAACGGCGTCAAGGCGAATCGACGTGATCGGGCCGCACGTGTCGTTTTAGGGGGGGTTCGCGTGATCGAGATCACAGAGCCCTGCCCCAGCAGCCTGTCAGGCAGAACTTACGCGGGTTCGGGCCCAGATCGTTGAGAAACTGAACGAAATCGAGGCCGCAAAGCCCGGCAATGTCGTGTTTTCAGAGGCCCCCGGAGCCACGGTGCCAGAGCTGGAAGCGGCTATGGCTGCAAGCCTTAAACGCGTATTCGGAGCCGATGCGCCAGCCATTGAGATCTACTGTCGCAGGGGTGCCTGCCGACTACAGGCCGACAACCGCGTGCTGCCCGATTGGCACGCCAAGATTCACTTCGATCCGTGGTTCAAAAAGCACACCCGCCAAAGTCACAACGGCCCCGTTCCGCATGGGTGGTCCAAGATCTATCTTGCGGTGGATGCCTGGCCCGAATAGCGACACGGCAAGGCCGCAGTGTGAATGATTGGGGTAGGATGGTGCTTGTTTTGGATGCGTCGACGTCTCCTCCTCGGCCTGCTCGCCCTGGCCCTGCTGGCCCTGCTGGCGCTGCTTGGCTGGCGCGCGCGGGTGTACCTGAAACCAGATCTGCCTCCGGACGAAGTGCCCCCGTCATCGGGTGCGGTCGACGCGGCCCTATCCCGCAAGTTCTCCCCGCCGACTCCGCGTGTCCCGCGCGCTTTGTCTGCTCCCGCGTTGTCGACGGAGGGTAGCTGCTCGGGACGCGTGGTCGATCCCACCGGTGCCCCGGTCGCCGATGCGCAGGTGTTGGCCTGGAAGGGGCGCGAGCGTCCCGTCGAAGGGCG
>JAYUUT010000101.1:0-6052 GCA_043754455.1 Myxococcales bacterium | reverse complement strand
GTTGAACGGGACAACGCCGCCATCGCCGACGCAAACCTTGCCGTGCCCGCATCGCAGGCCAGCGCCATCGACGCCCAAATTGCGCGCCGAAACGCCGAGCTAGCCGTCAGGCCCACGCAGGGGCCTCCGCGTCCATCGGACGACATCCAAAATACACCGCTGTCCGAAGGCACCAAAACAGAGCCAATCACGTGGCTGTTTGAACCCGAGAGTTTCGCGCCACTAGGAAGACTGGTCGGCAAAGAGCGCCACAGCATTGTCACGGATCACCTGGGCACGCCCGTGTCCATGCACGACACGTACGGCCGCCTCGTCTGGACCGCAGACGTCGGCGCCTGGGGACAGTTGCGCCGCCTGCAAGGCGACCGCGCCACGCAGCCGTTTCGCTGGCCCGGCCAGTACGAGGACGTCGAGACGGGGCTGTACTACAACCGGTTTAGATACTACGACCCGGACGCCGGGCAGTATGTCAGCCAAGATCCGATTGGACTCGCGGGGGGCCTGGGGCTGCATGCGTATGTGGGGGATCCGAATAGGTGGGTGGATCGGTTGGGGCTGACAGCGAGCTGCGGGGCGGCACAAATACAAGGTCCCTTGCGGCCAACTGGCGATCTTCGTCGCGACTCACAGATCGCGGAAGTCGTACACAGCTTTCGAGCAACCGGAAGGCCCCCTCAAGGAGTACGACAGGGCCGAGCCCCGGGCCGCCCGAGGGGCGAGTTTGGTAACGCCCAAGGACGTTTGCCACCGAAAGCTGATCCGTCTCACTACACGGAGACAGACATCTTCGCTAACCCGCGAGGGCAGCGAGGCGCAGAACGTCTTGTCCTAGGCAAAGAGGGTGAAGTATTTTTCACCCCAGACCACTACACGAGTTTTACGAGGTTATTATAATGGATATTGGTTGGATCGACCTAACAAGCGAAATAGTTGGCCTTTCCGCTGGCCCCATCTGGACGATCGACATCAAAAGTGAGGTTCTTCTAACTGAGACTTTACGCCGACTGGGATTCGAGATCTGTTTTTTTGAGGGATCTCGAATCACATCCGAGGCTTCGTTCTTTCAGGAAGCAGCAGAAGCTCTCGACTTTCCCGAATATTTTGGAATGAACTGGGATGCCTTTGGCGATTGCCTGGGAGAACTTTTAGACGATGCATCTCCCCGGATGGCCATAGTGTGGCGCGACAGCTCAAAGAGCGCCGCCTTCCATCTGGCGACGCTGATTGCTGCTACACACATGCTCTTGAATGCTGCTCAAAGCGTCCGCGATGAGAAACATGACGTCGCTCAATTCGCTGTTTTTTTGCTGGGAGAGGGGGCGGGCTTTGTTCCGATCGGTGAAGTAGTGTAGACGGGCACGCAATGAAAGAGCCGCAAGGTCCGGACAGAACCGGGCCGCTGGTATTTTTTGGGAGAATGGGAGCAGCAGGCAAAGAGGCGCCCATTAATCACCTGCCTTGGATCATTGGTCGTGGGCCCATGGGGGAGTGACAGGGCATCAGCGGTGCCTCCAGGAATTTGCGTGACGAACAAACCCCAGCAAATGAGGGAAGAAACGGTCTCGCGAAAAATTGCGATCGGTCCGAGTTTCACACATTGTATCTTGCCGAGAAGCTCGTGCGCCAAACGACGAAGAAAACCCTGCTTGTGCATGCCCGCCCCACGGAAGAAAAAGTCGTGGCGTTGCTGGGGCCGCGTTGGCGTCCTGATCCCAAAGCATCGCCTGCCGCACCGACCAACGACATTCCGGTGATTCCCCCGTCCGGCGGGACCGCATGATTGCCGGGAAGCACCTGGATCCCTTGGTGGGGGTGAATGGACACATTGTGCAACCGCCGGGACCGGTGCCTCCGGTTCCGATCGATCCGATGGACTACCTGCCGATTCTGGAGGCGACCGTCAAGATAAACGGGCTGCTCCGTGCGGTCGCGGGGACCCGTGGTCAGGCGATGCGCCGCAATATCCCGATGGGGGACGTGTTCGTCAAGCCACCGACCAGTGAGAGCGAAGTCAGGGGCAGCATGACGGTGTCGGCGGACGGTGATCCGCTAAGCCGGATGGCGATGCCAGTTCTGTCTTGCCAGGACATTGGGATGCCGGCGCCGCCGCGCAAGCGGAAGAAGAAAGAGGCTTTGTCGTTGATGCTCCCGACGACGCTGCTGATGGCGATACCTGTGAGGCCGATGGTGATGGTGGGTGGGCTTCCGATGATTGCGATGCCAGGTCCGATGGACGCGCTGGGGCCCTCGAAGGGGTGGGCAGATGAAGTACCGCACGCTCACAAAGAAACGGTTCGCACTGCTCACGTAACGGACGGGAACTATCCAAGCAAGAGTGCCACGACCTTCAACGATTCCAACCAACCGACGAGCACGCCCTCGGCCACCCACATCCCAATTTTATGGTAGACGAGACGCTCATAGCGCTTTTACGTGGTCAACATTGGTCGACCGAAGCACTGGTGCGCACGGACGCACTTTTGCGTATCGGGGTATCGCCAGAGGTTCTATGTCGGGCTGTCACTGGGGCATCGCCATCGTACAAGACCATCACGGACATAATGGCAGGACTCGAGAAGGTGGCGTCAGCGGACGCGGTCCTTGGCCTCAAACTGATGATCGGATTGTACTCAATTGCAAGCGACTTTTATGCTTATGACGTGTGCGATGCAATAGATCTCTGGCTGGAGCATGAAGGCACCGGTGAAGTCCTAGGGTTTATCCTCGGAATCTTAGATTTGAACTTGATGCCTGGCATGAAGAGTAAACTGGAGACATGGGCAGGTATCCTGAACAATGCACAGGATCTTGGGTAGGCCCCGACTCGGACATGGTCCCCCCAATGCTTTCTCCTCGATACCTGCCAGAACAAGGCACATCCGAACGTTTGCAGCATGCGAACGAATGCAACACCTGACTAAGCCAGGGAAGCCTGCGCCCAAAGTCCGCCTTATCGCCCTGGCCGTCGTGCTGGCGCTAACCGGGACTGCTTCTGGTATGACCCCAAGTCCAGCCGTCATCCGCGCGCGGGGCGCGCAGCACGACGGGCAGTTTGCATACGTCGGCCTAAACCGCCTTGTTGCATGCGGCGAAGGCGGCGGCACGATGGTGCAGTTTGCGTATGACACTGAAGAACAACTGGTGGGCATCCGCAACGAACAGGTTGTCCCACCCGTCAATCCCGGCCAGCCAAGTGGCTAAGGCGTAACGGAGCCGCACGCGTCCGCTCTCTCGACGTCAGGTAAGAAGGCACGTTCAAGGCAAGCGGAGGCAGCATGTCCTCAGGAAGTAGGCCCGTACGAACGCGGGAGAACCCCCAGTGGATTCGATGCCGAGATTGGCCCACGCTTCCCTGAACGGCGCATAGGGCTTCGGGTTCCCCCGGGACACCGCCAGAAAGTGGGCTTCGACTTGGCTATGCTGCCTTGCAGCACCGAACCGATTGCGCGATTTGTGGCGGATGGGCGGTTGCGCCCCTGGTCCTTCCCTCGAGGGCCACAAAACAACGCAAAATCGCCATCGAATGCGTCAATCGGCTACTCTCCGGGACACGCTGAATGGAAAGCGCGATTTACAACGCTTGGGCCTACGTACCGTCCCCAGTCGAAGAAACAACCGATAGTACGACCCAGGCTCCTCACGAACCGCACGCTCCCGCGGGGCTCACGGATCTTCGACCGCTAATCATGCTCAGCGTTCATCGGTTGGTTCGCCTGCCCCTCAACCCTCGGGTTTCCCGGTGACAGCCTTTCCGCACCTCCTTGGTCCTTACGTACTCCTGCGCCCGATCTCGCCCCCGGATGATCCCAGACCGGTGTTCCTCGTGGGGGTCGCGGGATCGGACAAGCCCTGGGCGTTGAAACGCCTTGGCTCGGGCTCGGATGAGCCCCCGTTCGACATCGCAAAGGCCGAGGGCAAGGCGCTGGCGCGTTTGAACGACCCTCGCCTCGTGAACGTCCTGGATGTCGCGATGGTCGAAGGCGCGCCCGTTCTCGTCATGGGCTTCGTGGCCGGCCGTTCGCTCGCGGATCTGCGCGTGCGGGTGAGCCCTTCGGCAGAGGTGGCAACGTTGATCGCCCACGATGTTGTGGGAGCCCTCCTTTCATTGGATGCGTTTGAGCGATCCGCGATCGGGCATGGGAACGTATCGTCGCGGACGATCATGCTGTCGGCAACTGGCGAGGTACGTCTGGTGGGCTTCCGTCCAGGTCACACAGGAAGGCGCCCATCCGGTCATCCGCTTGCAGATGATCTGCGCGCTGTTGCGCAGATCCTTTCGGAGCTTCTTGGGCCGGCCACAGGCTATGAGTCCCCGTCGGTGGCCGCGGCCAGAACACTGACAGCCACGCTCCAGGCTTCTCCTCCCAACCCGGTGGGCCTTGCCGAGGCCGCAGAAACCTTCTCAAAATTTCCTGCGCCACCCGTCCGCGCCCAACTGGCCCAGTTGGTGTCAGACCATTTTGGCGCGGAGCTGGAGCGAGATGCGGCTGAACAGGCACCGCTCCTGCTAACCGCGGGGAGAATGCTGGCGGGGGCCACAGGACATCGATCGTCCGACGAGTACCCCATTGCCGGAACCAAGATTGGTCCGTACCTAGTTGTTCGGACCATCGGCGAAGGCGGAATGGGCCGCGTGCTGGAAGCCCGCGATCAACGCACTGGCAAGCGAGCGGCCATCAAGATTCTTCACCCCGCCCGTCGGACGCCGTCGATGGAGGAACGATTTCGCCGAGAAGCGGCCGCGACTACACGCATCAGTAGCCCCCATGTGGTGCAGATCGAAACGTTCGGCGAGACAGACAACGGGAAGCTGCTGTACATGGCAATGGAATTTCTGGACGGTCCCACGCTGGGACACGTGATCCAAACGCAAGGTCCACTTGAGCAGGACAGAGCGCTACACATCGGACTTCAGCTTGCCCAGGCCGTCGCAGCCGCCCATGCCGTCGGCGTCATTCACCGCGATTTGAAGCCTGGCAACGTTGTTCTGCTGCGCCAGGGTTCGTCGGAGCAGGTGAAGATCGTCGACTTCGGTTTGGCCCGAATGGAAACACCGCAAGACCTAGCGCTGACCCAGGCTGGCGACCTCGTCGGAACCTTTGTCTATGCGGCGCCGGAGCAAGTGCAGGCCCGTAAGGCGGCCCCTTCATTCGATATCTACGCCCTGGGCGAGCTGCTGTACGAGATGCTTTCTCAGACCCTTCCGCACGTAGGGCAGGACAACCATGAACTGCTAAAGCGGAAGATTACGGCCGATCCAACCCTCCTATCACTGCATCGCCGCGACATTGATCCCAGCATCGAAGCAGTCGTCATGCGGGCGTTGGCTCGGCTACCCGAGGATCGGCAAAGTTCCGCTACCGAACTGGCCGATGATCTCGCCGGTCTGATCAAAAAGCGGAAAACACAATCCGCCGACTCCAAGCGGGTGCGCCGCATTGCAATCGGACTCGCCCTCGGAGCCGTCGTCGCCACGGCGCTCCTTCTCAGGGGGGCCCGCACCTCGTCGTCGCCTACAAAGGTAACGCTAGATCCGCCGCCGGTTCAGCCGATCAACTCGGTTGCCAGACCCTTTCCCATAGAAAGCGCAGTTTCAGCACCAGTACCGAAAAGACAGGAACCCTTGCCCCCTCCAAAGCTTGCTCATCCTGTTTCAACAGCGAACCGAGCAAGTCCTTCCCCCCAACCGAAAGCCGGGTCGCCGCTCCGACAGGCAGAACGCGCGTTCGAAGCCGGCCACACGATCGAAGCGATCCAGCTCGCGACCGAGGCTCTTGACACCGGAGCCCCGACCGCCGCACATCTGGCGCTTGGGAAATATTACACAAAACTTCGCCTCCCCAGGGAGGCCCTGCGCCACTACAAGTCCGTTCTGATTGCCGAACCGAGCAATGAAATCGCGACAGCGGCCGTCACCGCATTGCAAGCAGCGGGCCACAGATAGGCATCGCTCGGGATCATTTTTCCCTGCCTCGCAACCGCAGAGCCTGCTCAGCGATCTTCTGCCCAGCAATTGCGCGCGCGTTCATGGGGGCTTGTTCATGAGCCTTCG
>JAYUUT010000100.1:0-24730 GCA_043754455.1 Myxococcales bacterium | reverse complement strand
GGTTAAAATTGACGCCCTGAAACAAGCGTTCAATCGAACCCTGTTTCTGGGGCTTTCAGATTTCAATGGACATTATGCCGCCTACACGGACGGGGGCTACTACCGGCGTCACCGCGATTGTTTTGCGAACGATGACTCCCGGGTGGTCACTGCGGTTCTTTATTTGAATCCCCATTGGAAGGCTGCCGACGGGGGCCAGCTTCGTGTCTATGGCATCGACACGTTTACCGATGTTGATCCGGTTGGCGGAACCCTGGTTTGCTTCCTAAGCGCGCAAAGCGATCACGAAGTGCTGCCCAGCCGCGCTGCCCGTCTTAGTTTTACGGGTTGGTTTTCGCGTTAGAATGCCGACGGAGCTGTTAGCGATTCGGGCCCTTCGTTACAGTGCCGACAATCTGTGCGTGCAATTGCAGCGTGGCGCCTTTCACATAGATGGTTTGCTTCCAAGGTTTGGCGCCGGGGATTTGGGCCGTGAAACGCACGGTTTCGAAGCGGGAGACGGTGATGGTACGCGGTGCCGTGCCGACGGCGCGACCGTTCACGGTGAGCAACGCGCGCGCGGGGGTTGAGCTTAACTGGACAGTGGTGCGGGGGCGTTCCAGCTTCACAACCAGGACCGCAGGCCGTCCGGCGGTTGGGGTTAGGGTTTCGGTCGTGGTTTCGTAACGGGGCCGGGACAGGACAACGTGGGAGACAGCACACGGAATTGCGACATCTTCAAGAGGGGTACGGCCCAGTTTCTTTTTCCCAAGTGTCACAGCGGCGCCTTTGGGCGAAGAGCTGATATCTGCGGTACAGGTGGACCCTGCGGGCGGGGCTGCCTTGGCGGCGGGACCGATCGGTGATTTTGCGGGGGCTAAGGGTGGATCGGGCGTCGGGGCGGGGGCTTGCACGACGGGCGTCGGGGCCGGACCTGCGGTGACAATGGTGGGGACAGCCGCGATCGGCGCGGCGGGCTGTTTTCCACCCCAGACTGAATATCCCGCGATGATCCCGACAATGGCGGTTAGCCCCAGGGGCAAGGCCCGACGCACGGGACGCGGAAGTTTCGTGCTAAGGCGTTCTTTGGCCATGCGGAACTTCAGCCGCAGGCCGCCGGTTCTGGTCATCAGGTCGTGAGCGTCCTCATCATGGCCAAGAACGATGGGTGGATGTGACGACGGACGGCCGTGTGCCAGGTCGTCACCGAAGGTCACATTGTCCGGAGGCGGTAGGTTCACGTCTGCCAGCGTGGCCGCCGGGCCAGGAAGAAACAGCGAGGGCGCGGGTGGGCGCGGGCGGGGCGGGGGAAGTGCCGGGGAAGGGTTTGTCAGATCCGCTCCTACCTCCATACGGGTGGGGTCGGATATCTTCTCGGTGGATTCGGGGACAGCATCTGCACCTTCAACCAGATAGACGTCCACAAAAATGTCGACCGCCTTGGTGGTCAACTCGCTAAACGGATTGGCGGGCAGTTGATCGGGCGCCCCCGGCGTTCGCTCAACCCCTTTCATAGGGGACTCGATACCCCGGCCTGGCATGCCTAGTTCTTCGGGACTGCGGCGCACCGTTTGATCGTCGAACCGCAGTTCAGGGGGCGGTCCCGGGGGGGATTTGGGACCCGCGTATGCAATGGTTCGGTTCGCTATTGACGGCGGAAGCCGCGGCGGTCGTGCGCCGACCGGCGGAATCGGCATCGGAACCGGCGGCGGCGTGGGCTGCGCAACCGTGGCGTCGGTTTCCCCATTGCGGCGTCGCATGGCTGCCATCAGGTCGGCGTTGCGTCCCGGAAGGCTGCTGACCTTCAACAGGACTCCCGGTTTTCCATGGGGGCTTCCGGGCGCCTGGGCGTAAACTTCGATCACAACGCCCGCGCCTTCAATTGCCAGCTGTCCGTCCTTTAAGAACAGCTTGAATTTTACTGATTCGCCCCGATCAACGGACATCGACGCGGGGATAAACAGTGTGTCAGCGCCGACGAAAGGCGCGAAGGAACGACTGAGCGATTCGAGGGTCAGGCAGCGGGTCGATACATTCAGGACGCGAAGCGGCAGCGGCGCCAACCCGGAGGCGGCGGACAACGGCACAGACTGACGCAGCGGCGGAGCACCCAACGCCCATCCCCCATCGGCGGACCGGCCCACGAGATTAAGCGCTAACCACCGATCTGAACCATCGCCTTTCGCGGGCCCCCGAGGCCCACCAGACCAAAGGTATGGCCATCGCGTTTGCGCAGCAGGGCGTCGTGGATGGCCGCGATGACAGCGTCGGGGCCATCCGCGCGCAAGATGGCGCGCAAATCCGAGGCATCGTCGTAGCCCAGGCATGTGTGCAAGTGGCCCGTGGCCGCTAGGCGCACCCGGTTGCAGGTGTCGCAGAAATGTTCGGTCAGGGGCGAAATGATGCCCAGAACCTCCCCATCCCGGGGGCCGCCCTGGAGGCGAAAATACCGTGCGGGTCCGGCGCCACGGGGCCGGCTGGCCAGGTCGGGGATGATCTTTGAACCAGGAAACGCGGCCTGCACCAGGGCGCGAATTTCCGCGGCAGCCAACAACTGACCCGGCACAAACAGCGCGCCGTCGGCCATGGGCATCTGTTCAATGAACCGGGGCAGGAAGCCACGATCCCAGGCGTAGGCACACAGATTGCCTACCTCGTCGTCATTGAACCCCTTGATGGCGACGGCATTCAGTTTTACCGATGAAAACCCTAGACCATGCACGGCCTGCAACCCGGCCAGAACCGCGTTCAAATCCCCACGGCGGGTGATGTGGGTGAATCGATCGGGTTGCAACGTGTCGAGGCTGATGTTCAGCCTATCGATGCCAGCGTCACGCAGGGGGCGCGCCAACTTCGGAAGTAGCTGGCCATTGGTGGACATCGCCAGGTCGTCGATGCCGGGCAGGGCGCGTAGCAGGCGAACCAGATCCACAAGGTCGCGGCGGACGGTGGGTTCACCCCCGGTCAGCCGCACCCGCCGGACGCCCAGCCTTGTAAAACATCCGACAAGGGCAGCGGTTTCTTCAAAGGTCAGGATGTCGGCACGATCGACGTGGTCAACCCCATCTTCGGGCATGCAATAGGTGCAGCGGTAGTTACACCTGTCGGTCACCGACACCCGCAGGTATTCGACCAGACGGCCCTGGCGATCCCGCAGTGATGCGGTCGGGTCATGATCCCCTGTGGTCACGTCCGCAGGTTAGCAGCCCAGGGCGCGGTCAGCGTGCGAACGCTTGCCATTCGGATTCCAGGGTGGCCGAAGTCGCCTGCCCGTCCAGGATCAGAATCCGGTAGGAAAAACGCACCTTGGCACCGGGTTTTGGCAGGGCCAAGGCCAAGGTGTCCTTCCCTTTGCTGAAGATTTTCTGGCCAAGGGGGTTGGCCGCGAACAGCCCGTACCCGCGCGCATGCCAGTATGTAGGGTGGCCGGGATTTTTGGGATGGTCCAGGATGGCGACGGTGACGGGGGCGCCATCGATCTGACCTGTGACCATGACCCAGCGGGCGCGGGTGCCCCAGACGGCGTCGCCGGTCGTGCCTTCGCTGCTGGTGTAAAGACCCGATGGGGGGGATCCTCCGGGGGCGGCCGGCTTTTTTGGATCGGGTTGTTCTAATCCGCGCGCGAGGCGCAGGCCCATCAGACCTTCTTTGTTGTCGGGGAAGGTGACCGGACCTGTGACGGCCGTCAAGGTCGTGCTGCGGTCAACCGCCCGTCGTCCGGGACCGGCGTAAAAGACGAACTGGGTTTCCTCATTGAGGGCGGGGGGGCCCTTGGCAGGGGCACCCGTGGCATCACCGGCCTTGCGCCACTGGGCGGTCACGGTCAATTCGCCGCGACCAAGGCCGCCCCGCGCAGATTTGATGCCGGTGTGGACAATGGTGCCCGCATGGGGTTTGTCGGCGGCTGACATGGCGTCCGAATTGTTCCAATAATCGAATCCATCGACGTCGCCGTAGTTGAACCACGACCCGACATGGTGGGGATGGTCCTTGCTGTCGCCGGGGAGGGGATTCAGAGGCCAGCCGCGCGTGACGATCTGGCCTGCTGGGGCACGTAAGGGGTAGAGGACCGGTTTTTTCAGCGTATCCGGCCAAATAAAGGACGTGAAGGGCTGGCCATCGACGTTGACGTCCACATGGCCATTTTTGTCATCACGCACCACGGAAACCTTTGGTTTTGCGGCTGGTTTTGCCACGACGGTCAACGCAGGGATGGTCCACAAGGCCAAGGTGATCAAAGAACTTTGTGCAACACGCATGCCTTGGTTTTATCACGAAGAAGCCGAGACCACGCACGTCGGCAGGTCAGGGTTTTGTGGTCATAAGGCGTGCCAGCGAAAGCAGCAGCGGTTCTAGGCGTGCGTAGTAGTCCGCTTCGGCCAAGGAGTCGCGCCGGGCGCGAAGATCGGTGATGCGTTGTTCAAGGTCATCCCGGCGTTTTCTTTTTTCAGCTGAAAGGGCACGTTCGGGGGTGCTGGGGGAAAGGTGGATCTGTCGCGCGCGGGCGCCATCCGCAGATTTGGCAGCCAGATCCGCGACTGGGGTGCCCTGGCCGTCACCGTTGTCATCCAGGAGCGCATGTTCGCTGGGAATCAAACCCGCCGACGAGAAGGCCAAATCCGCACGTTTTGCGGCGGCGACAAAGGCCTCCAGCAAGGATGTCTGGCCGTCTTTGTCTAGGTCGGCCCCAGGGTCAGTGATGGCCAGAGGCATCAGGGCGTTGAATCGGGTGGCGCTGCGTTCGCGACCGTTGCGCGTGGCGGTGATGATGATCCGATTGGGCGCCGCCAGAGGTTTTATGAACGAAGCGCTGGCGGCGGTGGTGTCGATGATGACCAGGGGTCTTCGCGTGGTCTTTAGCCAATCGGCAAGATCTGAAGCGGCCAGGTCGGGACCCCGGAGATTGAAGCGCGCCGTGCGGCCATCGTCGGTGCCGTGGCCTAGGAGGATGATCCACAAAAGGCCCGTTTCGTGGGACAATTCTTTGGATATGGCGTCGTGCAATCGGTCGCGATCCGGAGCCGTCGACGGCGTCACCGGTGCATCCCCGATGGTCGTGATACGGGCCCCGGCCTGCGTCGCGGCCGCCCGCCAGGCCTGGGCCGCTGCCTGAAACGTGGGCGCGTACGTTGAATCACCTGAATCACCCTTGGCGATGATCACGGCAGGCCCATCATCGGCGCTTGCCATTGACGTCGTCGTCAGCATCGCAAGGGTCGCCATGAACGCAGCCCGCATCACGCAAGCCCCCGACGACGACGGAGGATCCATTCAGCCGCAAAACACGCAAGTGCCAAGCCAAACACCGAAGCCGAATGCCAAAGCGGCGTCGTGCGGGTGTCGGTGACAGGCGCCGGACGGCCGGGCAAGGTTTTCGCCCACGCGTCCAGATCCACGGCTTCAACCAGCCGCCCTTGCGTCCGCCGGGCGAGCGCTTCGAGGCGCGCACGATCGGGACGCAACCGGCGGTGTTCGTCAGCATCGGGTTCGAACACGAACCCCGTCTCGCTTACGGGGGCAAAACTCTGATCGTGGAACTGGGCCTTCGCGTGTAGCAGATAACCGCCGGGTGGGTTCGGGGAAAAACCGGCTGTGAACAGTCCTGCCTCGCCCGGATCTGGCATCGCCAGAAGGTTGGTTTTTTCTCCTTTGGGTCCTGCAATTTCAATCGAACAGGACGCGTCGACAGCGGGCTGGAAGTCGGCGTCGCGCACCCGTACCTCGATTCGGAACGTGCCTTTTTCGTCGTCGCGTCGTACCGCCTGCACCTGCACACGTCCGGGCGATTCGGCCACCAACCAACGCACGGTCTGGCGCCAAAACTTACCCAAGTCGCCGTGACCCTTGTCGGGTTTCGCAGCGGGGTCGGCGCCCGCCCGCAATCCCCAGCGCCACAAATCGCCAATGGCCAACGCCGCTGCGCGCCCTTGCCCTGTGCGCTGTACGGCTAGCACCCCCGTTGCTGCCGTGGCTCCCGATCCGATAGTGGCTAGCACAGTAGCCCCAGGCCGCGCAGGTCCCATTCGTGACAGCACTTGGAACGGGGGCATGGCGGCCAATCGTTCGTGTTCTGCGGTTTCTGTGGCGCGAAGCCGCACCCAGGGCTCCCGCCACCCTTCGCGGGTTAGATCAAAATCGGCGCCCGGCCCCGCCGTTCCCACCGAAGGTGCTGAAACGTCAAAGGGCAAGATGTTGGCTATCGGCGTGCGCGCGTAGCCACCTTCAGCAAAGGTGTCCACGCCCCCAAGCATTAGAAATCCCCCTCCACGCACGGTCACGAATCGTTCGATGACGGATTGTTGATCGGCGGAAAAAAAACTGGCCTCCACGTCATCCAGGATAAGCCCATGATACGTGAACAGTTCGGCATCGGTTTTGGGGAATCCCGCCTGCAGTTCATTCGCATCCTTGGTCCCGAATCGCACCAGCACAGGTTCGTCGTAACGTTCTTGATCGTCGTCTTGACCGAAACCTTTGAAAAATGGATTGGCGCCGTTGGAAACGTTGTCCTGGAAAACAAACTTTGGCTCCCGGGATGCCATGCGCATAAGCGCCACAACTTCAACCTCGCGATCAGGTTCTAGTCCGCGCCGCAGGAATTTGAATTCCCAACTAGGCCGACCCCCAACAAAAAGGATTCTAAGCGGCCCCCGGGGACGGTTCACCATGACGGTTCGGGCGTCGTTTGCGGTCGTGGCCTGTGCAATTCCGGGGGCACGCAGGCGCAAGCTGTGAAATGTGACCCCAGGTTTTCCGGGGCCCAATTCGAATCGTGCTGACAAACGTTCGTCATTCGTTCGAACCAATAGGTTCGTTGTCTGCGCGATATCCCCACCGGGCCCTAGAAGGTCCACGTTGAATTTTTGACCAGCCAGGCCCACAGCTTCGATCTGGGCGTCCAAGGTGACGGGGGCGTCTTCAAACGCTGTGTCGCGTGCGTCCACTTGCAACAGCGCCAAGTCCGGCACGGTCATGGGGTCGCCGATCGGCACGACATAAACCGGGGGCAGGTCAAGGGGCAGGACCAGTTCGGGGGCGTCGGTGGCGATGCCGTCTGACAACAGAACGATGGCCGACAACGGTGCCCCCCGATACCGTTCGCCCACTTCGTTCAGGGCCAATCCCAAACGCGAGGCCGAACCCTTAAAATCCAGATTCGCAAAATCAGGCACCCGGCGCAGCCTGTCGGCCACTGTATAGGACCGTAGGGCGAACGTGTTGGCCAACGTGCGCATCCAGGGCTGGTTGGGGGCCAAAAGGGCGCGCAACCCATCGCCGCGGGGATGGGATTTTCCGCTGTCGGATATAAGCAAGCTGCGGCTGTCATCAGCGAGCATCGCGATGACGTTGGCACCCGGCCGTGCCACCCGGTCCACCCGTGCCGGTTCCAGCACACATAGGGCCAGTAGCAGGACGCCTAAAAACTTGAATCCGAAAGGCAGGGCGACTGCGCTGGTCACGCGGCGGGCGCGTATGAATCCGAAGATTAGGGCCGCGACCGCGACCGCGACCAGCCCCAACACCGGATAAAACACGTCCTGGCCTAACAGCGTCAGCGTGCCGAATCCGATGATGATCATGACCTACCCGGTGAAGGACGGTCGGCCGGGCAGAAGGACCACAGAGGTCGGCATCACCCCAGCATACGTCACACGTCGCTGAGATTCAGATTCGGGACCCTTCCCCTCAGGCGCAGCAGGGCAACATGCCGTCGGCCACCATCTCGTCAACCTCGGCGGCATCGCGGGGGACCGCAGAGCACACCTCAGGCTTCAGGCCCGTGTTGTGCAATAAGCAGCCCCGTTTTTTCCCAAGGAAAGTACAGCCCCGGGAACGAACAGCAGTGCGGTAAAGCGAGTCCCCGTCATCGTCCTGGTAAGGACCTTCAAAATCGGATAGTTGCCCGAGGCCTTTGGCCAGAAGCGCGGCACGTTCGTGCGGCCACACGTCACAGCCGGCGCTGCAACATTCTTCTTTGCACGGGAAGGTCGTGCAGTCGGGGGAAATGATCGAGAGCTTGCGAAGGGGCAGCATGCAAACAACAGCGACGGAGTGTAGCGGGTGCCGGGCATTCAACAAGATCCGCACAGGCAAACGACAGGGGCGCCGCCTTCGCCCCTGTGCAGATGGATTCCTTACTTTGCCGCGGCGATGGCGTTGACGAACCCTTCGATGCAGGTAAGTTCATCCGGAGTCAAAGCCGGAACACTGACGCCTAGTTGATCCTTCGGCAACGGAGGCATGATGTTCCCTGCCTCACTGGCCTTGCCCATCCCAGTTCCGGTCGGGCAGACGGGGGTGGCCTGCTTAATCTTAACCAGCAGCATGCTGTTAGCGACGTTCTGGCTGTCGACCATCTTCGCTTTGTCGCCGTCGATACAGGTCAGTGCTGTCTTCACGTCTTTCACACGTTTCCATATGTCGGCGGTTTTAAAATCGCCGTATACACCCTTGACTTGGTGACATGAACTATTTGTCCCGACCCCGCAGCTCTTGGCGAACAGGCGATCCATATCGCCCACCGTTGGGTAGGTATCACATTTCTTTACCACCGTCGCGGCGCTCAACGCTGATCCTGTCGCAACGCCAGGGCTCCCCCCGTCCTTCGGGCTGCCGGTTCCCATAACCCCGCCCGCGCCCGTCGTGCCCGCATCTTTCTTGATGACCACGGCCGGCGTGTTGTCAGCCTCATCTTTGCCGCAGCCGCCCATCAGATTTGCGCAAAGGCCAAGATAAAGGGTCAGAACAATCTTCTTCATGGGGCTTCGGTTCCTTGTTTTAAAACTTGCGTGGATCATTTCACCACCTCGTACGTCCACCAGGTCAGGCAGTCGATCTCGTCGGCCGTCAGCATGATTTCTGGATCTCTAGGCATCCTGGAAACTACGGCTCCGCCGGTTGGGCACATGGGTTTTGCGGTTTTTGACTGCACGATCACCAGGCTCTTGCTGGGATCCGCTTTGTCCACGTATTTGTTCTTGTCGCAGCCTAACCCCGCCTTGTCGATCGTGGCAGCCGCCATCATGCCGACCTTAGATAGATTGGGGGGAAAGGTCGTGCCCCCGTGGCAGGCCACGCCCTTGCCACATTTCGGGAGGATCAGTTTTTCTTCGATCTCCATTTGCGTCTTCATGGTCTTGCACATGACCGGCGACTTGTTCATTCCACCCGCCATCATCACAGGCCCCGCGTCTGGTGCTTTGGCGCCGCCCGTTCCGGCCGGCATCATTGTTCCGCCCGTTCCGGCCGGCATCATCGTTCCGCCCGTTCCGGCGGGAACCATGCCGCCCCCCTGGCCCTTCGCAGCCTTGACGTACATTGCCTTGCAATCTTCGTCAGTATCGCAGTCAGGCAACGACCCCGCCTGGCAACCCAGTGACGCCAGTCCCCCCAAAGACACCGCGAACAACGTGCCCCTAAAGGTCGCCATCCCCGATCCCCTACCAAATTTCAAAGTGACGGACTTTCGAGTACCCAGGAACTGCATGAGAGGGCCTCCGATTGGAAGGTGAACGTGAGATTCTATACCAAAGCGATGCGCAGAGAAAACCCTTAAGAACCGCGAACTTTACCCCGGTCCATGACGGCGCCTGGGTCGATTTCGGCCTCGAATACGATTTCCGCGGGGCCTCGCATGGTTACCCCTGCGAAGGTTGTGACCCCTGGGCTGCCCTTTGGGGCAGGGGAGGTCGTGTCCTGATGCGCCGTGATCTGCAGGGGGCCACCGGGCAGGTGAACCGTCAGTTCCCGGTCGGGCAGGGCGCGGCCTTCTAGGCAGGCCGCCACCGCTGTGGCGCAAGCGCCGGTCCCGCAGGCCAACGTGATGCCGCAGCCTCGTTCCCAGACCACCAAATCGATCTGGATCGCGTCGTCGGGCCCCGCAGCCCGGACCCGGGCGAACTCGACGTTGGTCTTGCGCGGAAACAGTTCGTGCCGTTCTAAGGCAGGTCCGAAGGTTTCCGCCAGCGCCCGTAGGTCAACCGACGGATCATCCACAAAGATGACCGCGTGCGGGTTGCCCATCGACACAGCCGTCACGGCAAAGGTCCGGCCCCCACACGATACGGGCAGTTTCAGTACCCGGCCCGCAGGTGTCCCCGCCATAGGGATTTCGTCACGATTGAGGCGGGGGCGTCCCATCTGGACGGCAATAGATGTCGTTGTCCCTGCCTCGACCGTGCAGGCCAGTAACCCTGCCCCCGTGTCGATGTTGATCACGCTGCGGTGCAGATTGGGGTCGCGTTCAAACAACACGCGGGCGACACAGCGAATGCCGTTTCCGCACATTTCGGCGTCACTGCCGTCGGCGTTGATGACCCGCATGCGCACATCCCCGTCGTCGCCCGGCAGAATCGCCAGAACGCCATCGGCACCGATCCCGAAATGGCGATCGCACAACGCACGAGCCACCTCAGGATCTGTTGGCAGCGGTCGCACGTCCGCTGCTGCGCGCCCGGGACGCAGATCCACGACGATGAAATCATTGCCCAGGCCCTCTACCTTGGCGAAAGGGAGAAATCCCATGGTTCGGATCCGGCTGGCTACTTTTTCTCAGTCGGCGTTGGCACGGCCGGAGGCGCTGTTGCCGGAGGCACCGCTGCCGGTGGTGCACCGGGAGCCACCGCCTTCGGAACCGCAGGGACAACCGCGGTGCCTGCCGCGCCACCCGTGGCTGCAGGAACCGCTGCGCCTGCCGCCCCGGCGGCACCCGTGGCGGTTATGCCTTTTTCGATGGCTTCACGGGCCTTTTGCAGATCCTGGACGACCTTGGATTTGGCCGTGTCTTCGACCTTTTTCTGGGACGCCTTTTTTTCTGCCAGTTGTTGCAGGCGGCGCGAATCCGATTGGCTGGACATGTACGCCAGCAACAAAGAATTGGCGAAGAAGATGGCCGCCGCCACCGCCGTTGCCTTGGTCAGAATATTCCCCGCGCCGCCTGATCCGAAAACGGTCTGGCTGCCCGAGCTTCCAAATCCAATGCCCATACCCCCGCCCTTTCCGGCCTGCAACAGCACGGTAATGATCAGGAAGAGGCAAACGAAGACGTGCAGGACAGTCAGGAACGTGTACATGCGCGGATCCCCTCAGTGACAAGCTTCACGAACGATTCAACAGTCAACGAAGCACCCCCCACGAGGGCGCCGTCAATTTCAATTTCCGACATTAGGCCGGCGACATTGTCGGGTTTGACGCTGCCCCCGTAAAGAATTCGCGTGGCGCGGGCCACGTCAGCGCCCACACGTTCGACCAACTGGCCCCGGATAAAGGCGTGAACTTCGACCGCTTGGGCCGGGGTGGCGTTGCGACCCGTGCCAATGGCCCACACGGGTTCGTAGGCAATAACCAGCCGCGCGACGTCGGCAGCGGTCAGATCCTTGAGCGCGCCTGACAGTTGGCTGCCCACAACCGCCAGGGTCTGGTTGCCGTCGCGTTCAGCCAGGGTTTCCCCCACGCAGACAATCGGAACCAGATTTGCACCCAGGGCCGCGCGGGTCTTGCGGTTCACCGTGTCGTCGGTCTCGCCAAAGAACTGTCGTCGTTCGGAATGGCCGATGATGGCGTACCGGGCACCCGCATCTGCAATTTGTGCCGCGGCGACGCTGCCCGTGAACGCACCCTTGGGCTCCCAGTAGACGTCTTGGGACGCGACCCCTAAGGTGCTGCCCTGCAATTTTGCGGCAACCGTGTGTAGCGCCACGAAACCGGGGGCCACGGCCACATCTCCGTCCTTGATGCCTGCTGTGCCATCGCGAACGCCTGTGGCCAGCGCCACGGATTCAGCCAGGCTGCCGAATAGCTTCCAGTTACCGCAAAAAAAAGGTCGGGCTCGGGTGCTCATGTTGGTTCTCGGCGCTGGGGCGTCTGCAAAGGGCGTACTTATACTTCAAAGTTCCAGCGCAGCCATCCCCGGAAGTTTCTTTCCCTCCAAAAACTCCAAGGTCGCATCGCCGCCACCCGATAGGTGGCCGAAGCGATCCGCCAGCCCTAAATGACGGATTGCGGCGATCGTGTCAGCGCCTGACGCGACCGTAAAGGTGCCTACGGATTCGGCGATGGCGCGTGCGACGGCCCGGGTTCCTGACGCAAATGGTTCGGCTTCAGCCGCCCCCATAGGACCATTCCAGAAGATCGTGCGGGCGCCCGCGATGCGTTCGGCAAAGCGGCGGGCGGTTTCGGGGCCGATGTCCAGGGCTGCCAGGTCATCAGGGAATTGCCCGGTTCCGATAACGCGACCAGAAAGAGATCGCGTGCCGGCGGCAGCCACGAGGTCAGTGGGGAGCAGAATATCGATCTCCCGCTGACGCGATCTGGCGATGATTGATCGAGTCAAAGGCAGTTTTTCACCGTCATGAAGCGAACGCCCCAGCAACGATCCCCCGGCCTGCAGAAACGTGTTCCCCACGGCGCCCCCCAGAATCAGCGCGTCAGCCCGGTCCAATAGGGCTTCGATAAGGGGCAACCGCAAGGTGGCCGACGACCCGCCTAGAACGACAACAAAAGGCCGGGGCACGTCCATGCCCAGCAGGCGGGTCAATTGCCGTTTTTCTTGATCCAGCACCAGGCCAGCGGCCCGTTCACTGACGTGTCTGGGAAGGCCGACCACAGAGGCATGCGATCTATGAGATGCCGCTAAGGCGTCGTTGACATAGACATCGGTATAGCTGGCCAGGGCTTGCGAGAAGGATTCCTCGTTGGCTTCTTCTCCCGGGGAAAAACGCAGATTTTCGAGCATTGCGACGGCCCCAGGCCGCAGATCGGCAACGACCTTGCGCACCCCGTCGCCCGCCGGTTCATCTGTCAGCACCACATCTTGTCCCAGCGCCTCGGCGACTAAGGCCCCGATTGGTTCCAAGGAAAATTCGGGATGGGACCGCCCGCGGGGGCGCCCCAGGTGGGCCCCCAGGATGACCCGTGCGCCCTTGGCCAGGGCATGGCGAACGGTCGGCAGCGCGTCGTTGATCCGCGCAGGGTCGGCCACACCCCGTGCGGGCGTCATCTTCAAATCAAGGTCAACCCGGATGAAGACACGGCGGCCTTCGATGCCAAGGTCAGGGAGGTTCGTCCAGGCCATCGCAGTCGGGCTGTTCTACACGTAGCGTTCGGGCCACGCCAGGATCAACGAACCTGGTTCAAATGGCAAACGATCCGGGGTACGCTGACCGGGTTCATGGCGTACTACGGGCGATTTTTGCTGGCCTTGGTCGTGGCATTGTCCATGCGAGGGCGGGCGGGAGCCCAGACGGTGGATCCGGCTTCTCCACTGTCAGAAGACCAGGAAGGGCTGGGGGCCGATGACGAACCCGTGGGGCCGTCGTCGCGGATTGCCTGTCTGAACGATGTTGACGACGACGGTTTTGCACGCAAGGGCGTACAGCGGCGCGATTTCCTTAAACGGCTGCGGGCCGAGATTTCCGGGCTGGGTGGGTTGCTGGCCTCAGATGTATTGTCATCGACCTACACTTTTGGGGGGGCGGCGTCTTTCTTCCCGGTTGAAGATTTCGGTCTGGAGCTCATGGTCACCCGGGCCCCGGTCCAGTTTCGCCTGGAACAAGCGTTCACGGGTTTTGATCTATCTGAACGGTTCAAACCGGGGACGGCGTGGCAGGCGATGGGCGCTGTCCTGATGTCGCCGTTTCACGCGAAATTCAAGGTGACCGATGCCACCATCGTTCACGGCGATCTATTTTTGCTGGCAGGGGGGGGACGGACGTTTGACGACACGGTTCAGGGGCTGTCGTGGCAAGCCGGGGTCGGAATGAAACTGTACCTGGCGCGGTATCTGTCGTTCCGATTCGACCTGCGCGATATCATTGTTCCGCAAGAAGTGTTGGGTCGCGGGCGCATCGCCCACAACGTCGCTGTGCTGGCCGGGTTGGGCGTGTGGACGCCATGAAGCCTCGCGACAACATGAAAATTGTATTTTTAGCGGCGTCGCTGCTGGCGGTCCTGGCATCCCGATCGGCGTGGGCGCAGGTCACCGATGACACGGCGGTGTGCCTGGATGATGACGCCAAGGCTGATTTGGACGCCAAACGTAAGCGGCGTTCGATCAAAGATCGGCTGGTGCAGAAAACCAACCGACACGAACTGGGGATGCGCGGCGGCCACTACGTATCGGATTTGTTCGAAGCGACCTGGGTCGCCGGGGGCGCCTACACCTATTACCTGACCGAGGACTTTGCGGTCGAGGCCAGCGCCGCCGCCACGCGTTTGGTGTCGCGCGCGGCCTCAGAATTGGAACGGACCTATGACGTGCTGGAAAAGAAACCGAGGCGGGTGTGGCTGTTTTCGTCGAACCTGGTGTACGTGCCCCTGCACGCGAAGGTGCAGTCAGGATCCGGCATCGCCCATTTTGATGTGTCGGTGACAGCCGGGGCAGGTGTGGTGGATTCGGCGCTTTCTAGCGGCGTGGCCGGCAACGTGGGGATTGGTTTTTCTTTCTTTGTAGGCCGCGCGGTGGTGGTCCGGCTGGATGTCCGTGACTACCTTTATCGGCAGCGGTTGCTGGCGCGGACCATGACGGTCAATGATGTTGCTGTAACCTTGGGCCTCGGCGTGTTGTTGCCTTTTGCCGAATGAGCGCCCATGAAAAATAACAATTTGTATGTTGTCGTGGTGTTGGGGGTGGTGATGGGGACGCAGGCCCGCGTCGACGCGGCCCCAGCGCGGCGCAAACCCTCGGTCGCTGGTGCCCCCAAAAAAAGGATGTCGCCCCCCAAACCGGTCGTTGTGGACCCCGAGCCCGATCCCGCCCCGGAACCAATCCCCGATAAGGTGGTGGTCGTCCCGGCGCCGCCGGCGCCCGCTGTAGAAAAAGCCGCGGCACCCGATCCCGCCCCGGCCGTGGCCCCCGAAGCGTCTGCGAAAACCCTGGTTGATCTGCCGAAATTGCGCGCTGACTACAACGAATTGAAGGACGCCCTGTTTCGATCTCGGGCCCGCCGGGAGGCACTGGAAGGGGCAATTTTGGGCACGCAGATGGTATCCAGCATCGTATGGGACGGGGGCGCCCGGTTTGTGGTGAAGGCCGCGGAGATTCGTCTTGACGGTGTCCGCATCTGGGAAGCCGCAGAAGGCCAGCTCGGCGAAAAAACCGTCGAATTGGGCGCGCGCGCCTTGCCGCCGGGACCACATGTCGTGGGCGTGCGGGTCGAAATTCGTCCGCGCGCGAACCCAAAATTGGGCTACGTGTCCGAACAAACCTTCGCGCTGTCATTTGCTGAAGGGAAAAAAACCCGGGTGGCTATCAGCATCGACGAGGACGGAAGCCCCCCGTCGTACAACCCGGATATCGAGATCGAGATAGACGAAGAATAGTTATGCAAGCATAGTATGATCATACTATAGAGCATACTGGAGACATCTCACATGGCAACAATGGAACGTGTCACCGTAACCCTGCCGACCGAAGTTGTGGCGTGCATAGACCAAATCGAAACAAACCGCAGCCGATTTATCGCGGAGGCGGTTGCACACGAGCTGGCCGCGCGGCGCCACCAATCGCTTCTCTTGTCGATCCAAAGTCCACATATGGGCTCCCCTGGTCTAGCCGATGAGGGCCTGGCGGATTGGGGCGCGGGGCTGCCCCCGGGCGACGAGGATCTCGTGGACATCGCGGCGGGCAAGCCCCTGCGCTGGATTGAGGGACGGGGCTGGGTGGGGGATTCGACGTGAAGGTCGATCGCGGGGCTGTCGTCCTTGTCGAACTCGATCCCACGGTAGGTCACGAACAACGGGGCGTTCGCCCCTGCATTGTCGTCAGCGATCCGGCCGTGAACGCCGATCAGCGCTTCCCACTTATCGCCGTTGTACCCGTGACGGGGACCGCTGGACAAGGGGCCCTTTACCCTGCGCTGTCCGCTGGCCATAGCGGCCTGACCAAGACGTCCTACGCGCTTATCGACCACATCAGATCCATCGACAAGGGGCGCATCCGACGGATCTACGGTCGTGTGACCCGTGAGGAACTCGGTGCTGTCAATCAGGGGATCGGTCTGTTTTTGGGACTTTCCTGACTATTCGACCGTGACGCTTTTGGCGAGATTTCGCGGCTGATCGACGTCGTTGCCGCGCGCCAAGGCCACAGCGTACGCCAGCATTTGTAGCGGGATAACGGTTACCAGCGGTTGTAGCAAGGCCGACGCGTCCGGCACCCACAGGATGGTCTTGCAGTTCTCGCCGATGTTCTTGTCGCCGACGGTCGCCACCGCGATGACCCGCCCATCGCGCGCCCGCACCTCGGCCAGGTTGGACAGCACCTTTTCATAACCCTTGCCGCGCGGAACGATGACAACCACCGGGATTCCGTCATCAATCAGCGCGATCGGTCCGTGTTTCATCTCGCCCGCGGCATATCCCTCGGCGTGAATGTAGGAAATTTCCTTCAGCTTCAACGCGCCTTCCAGCGCAATGGGATAATTGGTACCACGCCCCAGGTACAGAAAATCTTTGGCGTCCTTGTATTCAGCCGCGACGTCCACCATGTCCCCCGTCAGCGTCAAGGCTTCTTGCATCTTGTTGGGGATCTGCAGAAGGTCGCGGACCAGTTCCGCGGCATCGTTGTCGCCTAGTTTGCCCGTGCGCCGTCCCAGGTGGACCGCGACCAGGGCCAGGGCTGCCAGTTGTGCTGTGAAACATTTTGTGGATGCGACGCCGATTTCAGGCCCTGCATGCGTATAAAGCGCGTGGTCGCACAGACGGGGGATGGCGGAATCGACCACATTGCAGATGGCCATGGTTCGGGCCCCCCGCGTTTTGGCTTCCTTCATCGCCGCCAACGTGTCGGCGGTTTCCCCGCTTTGCGAGATTCCGATAACCAGGTCGCCCGGTCCTACGACCGGATCGCGGTAGCGGAATTCGGAGGCTAGATCCACCTCGACCGGCAGACGCGCGGTCGATTCGATCATAAATTTGCCCACCAGCCCCGCGTGGTAAGACGTCCCGCAGGCCAGCAACACCACCCGCCGCAGATCCCCCGGCAATTCCACCCCGTCTAGGAAAGCGTCGTTTTTCCCGGGGATCAGCCGCCCCCGCAACGTATCGGTCACCGCCCGGGGTTGTTCGTGAATTTCCTTCAGCATGAAATGCGGGAATCCCGCTTTTTCTGCCTGGGCTGCGTCCCAGGAAATGTGCGTGATCTTTCGCGTGATGGGGTTGCCATCAAGATCCGAAATTTCCACCCCCGCGCGGGTGAGGCGCGCGATGTCCCCGTCTTCTAGGAAGATCACGTCGCGTGTGTATTCCAGCAGAGCCGGCGCATCCGAGGCCAGGAACATTTCGCCCTTGCCGAGGCCCACCACCATCGGGGATGAATGTTTGGCTGCAATGATTTCGTCTTGATGTGTGTCTGACAACACCACCAGCGCATACGATCCTTCCACCTGCCGCAGGGCCTTGCGCACGGCTTCCAGAAGGGTTGGCGCGCCTGCCACCATGGCCTCGTCGATCAGGTGGGCCGCAATTTCCGTGTCGGTCTGAGATGCAAAAACCCGCCCCGTGGCCTTCAATTTCACCCGCAGGCCCGCATGGTTTTCGATGATTCCGTTGTGGACCACCGCGACGTGACCCACCTTATGCGGGTGAGCGTTTTCGTCCGACGGCCGCCCATGGGTCGCCCAGCGGGTATGCCCGATGCCCACGGTTCCCTGGGGCCGGTCGGCTTGCAGCAGTTTTTCCAGATTCGCCAGTTTGCCTCGGCACCGAACCACGCGGGCCTCGGCACCGGTGGACACCGCCACACCGGCTGAATCGTAGCCGCGGTATTCCAACCGCCGCAGTCCCCCTATCAGCACCGTGGTTGCTTCACGCTCTCCGACGTAACCGACGATTCCACACATATTGTTCTTCTTCGTCCTTATGGCGCCCGGGGTTTAGCCAGAACCGCAGCCAAATCTATTGCCGCGAGGAAACTGTGGGGGCGCACGGTCCCTGAACCCGCGATGTCGTAAGCGGTGCCGTGATCAGGGGACGTCCGGGCAAACGGCAGGCCCAAGGTCACGTTCACAGCGTTGTCGAAATGCAGAAGCTTGATCGGGATCAGCCCTTGGTCATGGTACATGGCGACCACCGCGTCGAATCGCCCATCGGCGGCCTGCCTGAACACAACGTCAGGTACATGGGGTCCGGTCAAAACGGCGTCGCATCCGGTTTGCAATAGCGTTTGCCGGGCGATTTCTATCCCCGGCAGGATAACCCGCGCTTCCTCATCACCAAACTGTCCGGCTTCACCGGCGTGTGGGTTCAGCGCCGCAACCGCGATGCGGGGCCTTGCGATCGCGAACCGTCGTTGCAGGTCGTTTGCGGTCAAGACCACGGTTCTGGCAATCCGTTCGGGCGTCAGAAGGCCCAGCATCGCCTGGATGCCCACGTGAATCGTCACCAGCACGACGCGCAATTGCGGCCCCGCCAGCATCATGGCGAAATCCGACACGCCGGTGGCGTCGGCCAGGTATTCGGTGTGCCCAGGAAACGCGAATCCTGCCCGTGCAGCCCATTCCTTGGAAATCGGGGCGGTGACGAGGGCGTCGATTTTGCCTGCGCATGCCGCCTCGGTCGCCGCCGCCAGGTAGGCCACCTGCGCCCGTCCTGAGCACAGGTTTGGTTGTCCGGGGACTACATCACCAAGCGCCAGTTGGGTCACGTTCCGGATACGCCGCGGATCGGGGGGGTGTAGGTTCATGGCGGCGGCGGCGCGGGTCAAAATCCCGCTGTCCCCGTAGACCAACAGGTCCAAGTCGGGCCGATCTGACAAGGCGCGCATGACCAGTTCCGGGCCCACACCGGCCGGGTCACCTAAGGAAATACCGAGACATGCCGAACTCAAGATAGGTACCGCTTGGCATCATAGCAGCAGCCTTCGTGTTGGAGGCACTTGGCTTGGGGCGTTTGCGGTGCAATACTCAGAACTTCGAATGGACGATTTCCACTGTTCGTTCTGCGGCAAACGACGCCGCGAGGTGCGCAAACTCATATCGGGTCCGCGCGTGTTTATCTGTGATGAATGCGTGGCCCTATGCAACGACATCATTGCCAAAGAAGAGGCGTCAGAACGCCCCAAATATCCGCGCCCGCGCGAGATTTACGATGAATTGAACCGGTACGTGATTGGCCAGGAACGCGCCAAACGTGCGCTGTCTGTGGCGGTCTACAACCACTACAAACGCATCGGCCAGAACCCCAAGGGCAGCGACACTGAACTGCAAAAGGGCAACATTTTGCTCATCGGCCCCACCGGCTGTGGCAAGACCCTATTGGTCCAGACCCTGGCCCGCAAACTGGACGTGCCCTTCGCAATGGCCGATGCCACCACCCTGACCGAAGCGGGTTATGTAGGCGAAGACGTAGACAGCGTTATCAAGGCCCTGTATCGCAACGCGGGTAATGATGCAGAAAAGGCCGCTCGGGGCATTGTTTGCATCGACGAAATCGACAAGATCGCCCGCCGGGGTGGGGGGCCGTCTGTCAGCCGAGATGTGTCAGGTGAAGGCGTGCAGCAGGCGCTTTTGAAAATCCTCGAAGGCAAGCAGTGCTCCATTACGCCGGACGGGGCTAAAAACCGCCCGCAACAGGAACTGATCCAGGTCGATACGACCAACATTCTGTTTGTTTGCACAGGGGCCTTCAATGGCCTCGAAGAAATTGTGCGTCGGCGGGTGGGGGCGCGCGGGTTAGGGTTTGGGGCGGAAATGGCAAAAGGCGAAGAAGATCGGAACGCGCTTCGGGCGATGACCCGAACAGAAGATTTGATCAAATTCGGGATGATCCCTGAATTTATGGGGCGCCTACCCGTGGTCGCGTCTGCGGATGACCTGACCGTGGATGATCTGGTCAGCATTCTGTGGAAACCCAAAAACGCGCTGTCTAAACAGTACGAACGGCTTTTGGGGATGGAAGGTGTGAAGCTGCAGTTTACCGAGGATGCCCTACAGGGGGTGGCCGAGGAAGCCCACAAACGAAAATCGGGCGCGCGGGGCCTTCGTGCCATCTTGGAGGAAGTCATGTTGGACGTGATGTATGAGATCCCCGCACTTTCGGGCGTGACCGAATGTGTGGTTAACCGCGAGGTTGTTGCGACCCGTGGCCGTCCGCTGCTTGTGCGCGAGAAGAAAGCGTCGTAGATAATGCGCCCTCATTCTGCCAAATCATTTTCCCGACCCCCGCTTTTGAGGTTCCCATGCTGACAGAGAGCGAGAAAAAAAAACTGCACGCCGTCTTGGATGAGCAGTTTCAGAAATTGAAGGGCAAAAGCCAGAACGCCCTGAATTTTTCGATGAATCACGAACGCAACATCGGGCGTGATTCGATCGACGAATCGATGGAAGAGGAGCTGTTTTCCACCGAGATGCGGCTTCATGACCGTGAAAAATTCCTGCTGGGCAAGATTCGGAAACAGTTGACGCGCCTGGAACAGGGCAGTATCGACGAATGTGAAGAATGTGGCGAAACCATCGCGTTTCGTCGGCTGATGGCCCGGCCGGTGACCACGTTGTGTATTGACTGCAAGGAACGAAGCGAGCGCGAAGAAAAGGCCATGGCCCAGGCGGGCCGGGGCATGTTCGACGCCGACGAGACGACGGCTGAAGATTCGGGCGGCGCCAGCGAGGGCGAGCGGAACATCAGCAGCGTTGGAGCCATCGAGGATTGACTTTCTGGTGTACAGTCGGGCAGGGGCCTCCTTTCGGCTCCTAGCCGAGCCCACCCATGCCCGATAATCGATACCGCGTCCTTGAACGGGTAGCCGCCGGTGGCATGGCGGAGGTATTTAAAGGCGTTGCCGAATCCATTCAGGGTTTCCGCAAGACCGTTGCTATCAAACGCGTCTTGCCGGCGCTGACCAAGAACAAGAAGTTCGTGGCCATGTTTCTGGACGAGGCCCGGTTAAGCCTGGGGCTTCAGCACGCAAACGTCGTCCAGGTGTTTGATATCGGTCACGCTGACGAGACCTACTTCATCGTGATGGAGTTCGTTGACGGCGTCGATATGAAGGCGCTGATTGAATGGCGGCGGCGTCTGGGGCGGCCCCTGACCATCGGGCAGACCGTCTATATTATCTTGGAGGTCTGCAAAGGGTTGGCGTACGCCCACGAGGCGACGCACCCAGAAACCGGAAAGGCCTTGGGGCTGGTCCACCGCGATGTTTCGCCGCCAAACGTGCTGTTTTCACGCAACGGCGAGGTGAAGGTTACGGATTTCGGTCTTGCCAAGGCGGCGGTTCAGGTTGAACACACGGATCCAGGCGTCGTGAAGGGGAAGATGAGTTATCTGTCCCCTGAGGCGGCGCGTGGGGAAGACGTGGACGCGCGTGCGGACATTTTTGCAGTTGGGATTCTGCTGTACGAGATGCTGACGGGAAAACGTCTGTTCTATGGCGAATCTGACTATCAAACGGTTGAACTGGTGCGGTCGGCAAAAATTCCCCCGATTGCCCCACAAAACCCTGAGGTCGAGGGTGAGCTAGAAGAAATCGTTCGCAAATCGTTGGCCAGGCGGGCCGACGATCGATTCCAAAGCGCGACGGATCTGCAGGACGCCCTGGCGCATTATCTGTTTTCGCGCGGACTGAAGATGATCCAGCGCGACATCGCCGAGCTGGTGCGTGCGTGCGTTGACGACATGAACACGCTGTCGGGGGCGGCCCGAAAAGCGCAGAAGGCCAACAGCATCGACACACTGTTGCAGGACGAGCTGAAGGGGTTCACGTCGCTCGATTTTGAAGAGCCAGGTGCTGAACCCCTGGTTCCGACGGGTATGGATATGGGGCACGGGGCGCCTGGTGGTGGTGATTTTGTGGATCCGCGGTCGTGGTCGACCGAGGCCGATTGGCCGTCGCGCAAGACGACGGGTCAGCGGAATATAACGCCCGCCGGCCTCACGCGTGTAGCGGGACAACCACTCCCCGGCCACGCGCCGGTTCCGGCCCCGTCGCCTTCTTCGGGTTCACGTTCGGGCCCTGTGGCCAGACCGTTGACAGCTGCTGAGGCGGCGGCGGCCCGGGGTAATCGAGCCCCTGGGTTTGCAAATGCCGGTCAGCCGACGCCAGGGCCTGAGGCCCTGGCCGACGCGCTAGAGCCCCAATCCCGCGCGGCTGGGGGCCAGGATCTGCGCGATGCCTCCGCAGGTCCCCAAGGCCGGGCCGGCAAAGGCCTGGTCGTTGGGATTATTCTGGGTGCCGTGGCGGTTGGGCTGGCGTTCGCGACCTTCGTATTGAAGTAGCGACCGTTGAAGGTGCGGCGCCCTAGATCGCGCGCTTGAGCAGCTCTTCGATTTTTGCGCGCGGCACGGCGCCAACAAGCTGGCCCACGACCTGGCCATTCTTGAACATCAGCAGGGTGGGGATGCTACGGATTTCGAACTGGCTGGCCACCTGCTGGCTTGTGTCAATGTCGCACTTGCCGACCTTGATTTGGCCCGCGTATTGTGTGCCCAAGGCTTCAACATGGGGGGCGATCGCACGGCAAGGCGCACACCAAGGGGCCCAGAAGTCCACCAGCACGGGAAGCGAGGATTTAATGACTTCGGCGTCGAAGTTGCTGTCGGTGACTTCAGTTACGTTGGCGCTGGCCATGGGGAGACTCCTTTACCACAGCTTCCGGGGGTGTGCATCCGGTCGTCCGAGGCTGCAGCATTGGATGCTGGAAAACGCGGCGGGTGACAAGGAATTGAACGGTTTATTTTCGTTCCACATCCCGAATTTGTCACCGATCGTTCCACCGTTCTTTTGAGCGAGTGGAGAGGGACCAACTGTATGGTGGGGTGTGGTCGTTCGATAAGCGTTGTGGTCCGACGCAGAAGATCATCGGCCGCAAGGTCGATCTGCATACTCCCGCCTCGCTGAGCCGCTATTTCCGCGAGGAAGTCCTCGCGCAAGCTGAAGAGCAATATGTCGCGGCATGACCCCACGGTTTCTCTACGTCACATGCGGGATCAAGCCCGCGAAGCCGTCAGGCTTCGGCGCCTTATTTTCCCCAGAGCCGCAAGATTTTAGGAGTGTCACTGACCTCGACTTCCAGCAAGATAGTATCGCCTTTTTGTTCAACGATGGAAACAGCGATGGGGGTGGCGCCGGGGACGGTGGGATCAAAAAGGCTGGCTTGGGTAATACCTGCGACACCGGCTATCCGCATCCGAAACCGTAAAGGTGGGGCGTCAAAGCGTGCGGGACCGGTGACGCCCGGGATCGGACGGGACAGGGGGGATCGGGTTAGCTGGTACACCGGAATGGCGAAGCTGTTGTTGGATAGCTGAAAAGGTAAGAAGGCAAAAGCTGAGTTGGAGGGCCCGGTGGGCGCCGTCAGCTCGGCCAGGAAGATGGAGCGTGGCTGGGTGATGACGCCCGAGGGGCCCATGGCGGTCATGAACCGGCCCAGGGTCGTGATGACAGGGCCGCCATCAGCCTGGTTTCGGTCGATAAGCGATTCGGCGGGGTCGTGATGAAAAAACGTCAGCCGTCCGGCACCTTTGCCGACGTAGGCGGCGGCGGCTCGCAACGCGAAACGTGACTTTTGGTGCCAAACATCGGAGGCGGACAGACCCAAGGCTGCCTGGCGTCGGGACAACCCCAGGGCCAAGGAATTCACCCAAACGGCAGGTCCTTCGGGATCACGCAAGCGCGCGGCCCCGGTCGGCGCGATGGCGAAAGTCGCGGCGAGGTCGCGCCATAAGTGATCGGTGTTCAGGGCAAAAAGGGGCTGCTCGGGGAAGTACGTTTCGGGGCGCAGGACGATGTGGCGGCCCATGGCGTCGACGCCGGGAGGCTGCGAGGCCACCGTTTCGTGCCAGCGGCGGTTGGCAAACCCGTTGGTTAGTTGTACGTGCAGAAGTTGGTTGGCGGGATCGCGGATAAACGCGATGGCGCTGTTAAGCATCGCCAGGATGGCAGCTTCGGGGCCGCCCGCGCCCAGATCGAGGGGGGCGGGATCGTAATAGCGGTCGACATCGAAAAGATCGCGCGCGGCCGTCGCGATGTTCCAGATCTCAAGATCGAAATCATCATCGCCCAAGGCGTCGCGGGCCAATGCGGTGGCGGCGCGCACGTAACGAACCCAGCCCTCAAGCGTTTCCGCAAACAGAGGATCGGCGTCACCGTTTGCAAGAGTGGGTCGACGAAACGGTGGGTAAATGAAGGTTGACGCTCGATGGGGGCCCGCAGGCAGGTCGACCAGCAAGGGCCGCGATAAGACGGCGCTGCCGTCGCCGGACACTGAGGTTATGAAAGCCTCGGTGCCGTCGCCAAGACGGGTGTAACCCACCTGGACGGCGGGGACGGAAGCGGGGTCTAAGCTTAGCTGCCGATCGCCCCGGCTGGCCGGGCGGGATAAGGCGAGGCTGGTGGGGCGCGCGGGGGGGCCGGCATACGCATTTAGAAGCACGGTGGGGCGGATGCCGGCCTGGCGAAGGCGGCCTAGCAAGACGCGCCGGCGATCGGCGAATCCCCGATGAAACCTGGCAAGGTTGGCCTGGTCCAGGTGGTTCCATCCGAATTCGACGGTTGCGTGGGTGAAACCCGCCTGGGCTAGCCATTTGGCATCGCGTTCGTCGATCACGAGGTCGCCTAAGGTCACACCGAGGCCGTCGCGTAGCCGGGTCGCTGCGATGGTGGCCTGCCAGCCACGCCAAGGAATCAGGTTGGGATCTGACGCGCCCGGTTCCAGGGTCAAGGCACGACCAAGGTGGACCGGATCGAGGTAGGCCGCGCTGCTTTCGGTGAGGCCCGAGGGCCGGGCACCCTGGCCCACCTGCTGCGGGGACGGTG
>JAYUUT010000099.1:0-5924 GCA_043754455.1 Myxococcales bacterium | reverse complement strand
CGCTCAAAGAACTTCCAGGTTACCGCAGTGCTGGTTATCCCCTCGACGGTGGAATCGAAAAGAAAGAAACCCACCCGGCGGGCGGGGGCGACAGCCCCGGGCATCGCGGCGCCTCGGTCGTAGGCGAAGATCCCGGCGCGGGTCGGGTGCCCGGTGATGGTCGCAACCCATGCGGCGTTGATGTTCGGCGTGCCCCAGCCCATCTTGTCGGTCAACGGCAAGTCGATGACCCCGGTCTGCCCAGCGGCAAGGGGGTGGCCCGGATCCTTAATATCTAAGGAAAATGGGGTTAAGAGATGAAAGCCACATTCGTCGTCTTCGCATCGTCCGGTCATGCCCAAAATCGGGAATAGGCCCGCCTCCCAGGTCAGGATCGGCACTGGCAAGTCGCGAAGGCGCGGATCTACGTCCTGGGGGGAGACGCTTGATGACACCACGACCACTGAGCTGTCCGCCGCGATCGTCAGATCAAGGGTCGCCGTGGTGAACGTGGTGACCTCGAACTTTAGTTTTTCGAGGCGAGAGCGGATGAGGGAGTCGGATGTACTGAGGATCTTCGCGCCGGCAAGCAGCAACGCGCGGCGGGTGCCCCGGGTGCCCCGGACAGCTGAACCTTCGCCGATAGACAAAGCGTACTGGCCGGCTGACAGATCATGGGCCGCGCGGCCCGAGGGCACGAAACGGGCGTGTCCTGCGTTGACGTCGACCTGCATGCCGTCGCCGCTGATCTGTATGCGCGCACGGGCGCTGACAAGCGACACCGTGCCATGAGGGGCATCGATTTGTAGCTGACCGGTTGCTGCTGGCGACGCGGGGGCGCGGACAATTTGCACCACACCGTGCGCGAGGAACAGCCGACCGCCCCCCGATTCGTCCGGCCCGGGCGCGGCCACCCGGGCCAGCACCGTATCTGGTGAGACGTCGATGCGCGAGCCATCGGACAGCAGAAGGACGGCCCGCCCGTGGACGGCACTGGTGATCAGGCCATCGCCGGTCCGTACCGGGTCGCCCACACGCGCGGGTCGTGATTCTTTTTCACCCAGCACAAAAACACCTGCAGAGGTCGTGGTGACGACTGCGAAGAGGCGGGGCGGTGACGGCACTGCGACGGGGGTGACCGGCAGGGGAATCGACGCAGGTTCGTCAACGGCCGGTGCCGACACGGTTGTGTGGAGCTGCGCCGGCGCGGGCGAGCGTACCCATAGAAAAAAAACCGCGGTCGCTGCGGCCATCATCCAGCCCATCGCCATCGACCACGAGAGGCGCCAACCCGATGCGGGCGGCAACACCGGGGGTGGCAACACGGGGCGCGGCGGTCGTTGTGCGGGTGGATGGGCCATGACGTAACCCATGACCGCGCGTTCGACCGGCGATCGCGCGGCGTCCAGTTTCGCCATCACGGCGTCCGCATCGATAGGCTGGCCCGCGGTCGCCTTCAGGATCCCGTGCAGCAAGGCCTGACGACGGATCTGATCGATCGTGTGTGGATCGTCGTGCACCTGCCGAAGCAGTTCGTCACGGCCGGTGTCGTCGAGAGTTCCGTCGACGAAACCACCCAACAGATCGGGGCGATGGCGCCTGTCAGGCATGTGACACCTTGGCCTTGCGTTCTAGGCAACGGGCCAGCACGTCGCGGGCGCGAAACATGACAAGGTAAACCCAGGAGGCCAGCCGATCCTCGTCGGCTGCGATCTGATCGACAGTCGCGGATTGAAAATAGTAACGTTCGATCACGCGGCGGGGCGTCTCGCCCAAGCGTGCAAGGCAGTCCCGCACGTCTTGTCGGGTGTCGTCGTCGATGGCGTCTGCGCGGCCTGCGACCCAGGCCCCGACGGGCTCTTCGACCTGGCGTTCATAGACGCTGTCCAGTTCGCGTCTGCGCAAGAACCGGCGCCGTTCGCGCAGCGCCAGGTTGCGAGCCACGATGCGCAACCAGAGGAAAAATGTGCCGTCTTGGGGGTATTCGGCCAGATCTTGGTAGGCAGAAATGAAGGTTTCCTGCACCAGGTCGTCGACGGAAAGCCCGGCAGGCAATAAAGCCGCCATCAGCGCACGCAAAGGCATCTCGAAAGCGCGGATCACCGTGTGGTAGGCGGCCCGATCGCCTGCCAGCACGCGGCGCAGCGTTGCGTCGATTTCATCTGGCCGGGCCCGGCGTAAGGCGCGCGCGGCGACGTTGTCTTTGGCGGGCGGCATGGTGCTGGTTTAGCTCACGTTTAACTAGGGCCGCGACGGCCCCTGGATCTTTCATGAAACGCTGCCAGGTGAAAGATTTTGCCACCGGGGGGGTTGGTCCTTGAATCCGACAGGCATAGAGGGCACCCTGCGGGGGTTCAAATCCTGTGGGCAAAGCCGTCGTCGCCATTTTGTTGGTTTTTTTTACAGGGGCCTGCGCGCGCAAGCCTCTGCCGGTAGCAGATCCCGTGGTCGCGCAAGGCCAGCAGCTGTACACAAAACTATGTGTCATGTGCCACGGGGTCGATGCCAAGGGCTACGCCGCCGACAACGCGCCCGCCCTGCGCAATGTGACGTTCCTGGCCACAGCATCTGATGAATTTCTCCGCGCCGGTATTGAACGGGGCCGTCCAGGTACAGCCATGGCCGGTTATGGCCGCGGCGTGGGGGGGCCTCTGTCGCCGCATGAGGTAGATGCCATCATGGCGTATCTGCGTCAGGGCGGTCCCGCGCGCGTGGTCCTTCCTTCGGTGCCGGTGACAGGTGACGCCCAAAGAGGCAAGACGGTTTACGAATCAAGCTGCATGCAATGCCACGGCACCCAGATTCAGCGGGTCAACGCCGTGCACCTGGCAAACCCTATCCTCCTGGCCACGGCCAGCGACGCTTTCCTTCGCCACGCTGTCGAAGAAGGAAGACCGGGCACCCCGATGGTGGCGTGGAAGGGCGTGTTGTCGGCGCGGCAGATCGACGACGTCGTGGTGTACGTCCGTTCCATGGCAGTCGTTCCTGCCGTCCCAGCGCCGGTGCCGCCAGCCCTTGTGGGACCCACCGCCAAGGCCCCGCGCGAGGGCCCCGTGGTCTTGAATCCCAAGGGCAAACACGCCGAATTCACGCTGAGAGACGACAGGTTTGTGCCGTTAGAGCAAGTCAAGGAAGCCCTGGACAAGAAACGACGACTGGTGATTGCCGATGCCCGCGCCCCATCGGACTGGCTGAATCTGCATATCAAAGGCGCGATATCGACCCCGTATTATGATCAGGCGGCGCTGGACGACATCCCCAACGACGGCACCTGGGTGATTGCGTATTGCGCGTGTCCGCATCACGCATCGGGCGAGGTGGTCGACCATCTACGTAAACGCGGCTACAAACACGCAGCGGTCTTGGATGAAGGCATTTTCGCCTGGCAGACCAAGGGCTATCCCGTCGTCGCGGCGCCCGGCATGTTGCCCCCTCCGGCGCCGCCGGTGTTGAAATAGGAATGAACAACAATTTTCTCATGGGGCCCGCCATGGCAAACCCACGCTTCGATAAACTTCATAGGTCACTCAAGACCGCCACGGATTTGCTGGATACATGGCATCTGTTTGGCGACCTGATCCAAGATCCGGCGTTCATGCGGGACGGTGTTCCGTTCGACGACACCGCCATGAAGGCCGCTCAGGATGGCCGCATCGGCCGGGCGCTGGAGGCGGTGTGCAAACAAGCGACCCGCAAGCCGGGTCAAGTCAGCGACAGCGCGACTGTGCACCTGCCGGACGCGGGGCTGTGGCACGGCAAGTTCGTGTTCGCGAGCCTGATAGGGTTCTGGTTCTTCTTCGAGGATCTCGATCAGGGGCTTATCGGGCTGAAGGAAAATGCCATGAGCGAAGAGGTGCGGCTGGTGCGTTTTTCTGTCATCCCGCTGCCCGCGACGGCAATGTTGCGGCCCAAAGAGCGCGGAGAGGCGTAGTGCGAAGTGGTGTTAGCCGAAGTGGTGGGCAGACATCTTGATGCCCAAACCCTTGCCGAAGCGGGGTTTAACGGCGCTTCGTTCGATCTTGGTTTTGATACCAAGGGCAAAGATCTCGACAACGGTCTGGGTAAAACTCAGCTCGACCGGTTGATTTGCCAGTTGGTGGGGCACTCAAGGGGCCCTCAATTCGAGCCAAAACCAGTCCCCTGATCCCCTTCACCACCTCATCCCGTCGCTTCGCTCCGCGTGAGAAAAGCCCCCGTCGCTTCGCTCCGATCCGTGCCTAAGTGCTCCGGAATCGCTGCCCACATCGTCCGGAATACGCAGTGCTAGGGCGACAGCTTCAGCAAAAACACCTCGCCCGCTGTCCCCGCAGCGGTCAGGGGCCCACCGCCGAAGTCGACAGTGCCCTGGAACGAGCCCGAGACATACAGGTTGAGGCTGGCATCTAGAACCAACTGCTGGCCGAAATCAGCCCCGGACCCACCGAAATTCTTGGCCCAACGGAAGGCGCCCATCGACGAAAAGCTTGCCACAAAGATGTCGTTTTGCCCCGCATTGGAAAGGGGCCCGCCGCCGAAGTCCAAGCTGCCAAAGGAGTAACCTGTGACGTAAAGGTTGCCGCTGGCATCGATGGCGGTGCCGATGCCCTGTTCGAAGGCTGTCGTGCCGAACTGTCTGGCAAAGCGAAACGTGCCCGTCTGGGTGTAGCTGGCGATGAAGATGTCCCCGGCTCCGACGCTGACCAGGGGGCCGCCGCCGAAGTCATTGGTGCCGGTAAAATACCCTGTGAGGAACACGTTGCCGGTCCCGTCGACGGCCAAAGAATGGCATTCATTGTTACCCGAGGCGCCCCCGCCAATGTTTCGGACCCAGCGAAAAATGCCGGCGGGGCTGTAGCTGGCCACGAACACAGCGTTGTTCCCGCCGCTTGGGACAGGGCCATTGCCGAAGTCCACGCTGCCGCTGAACGTGCCGGCGACGGAGACGTTTCCGGCCCCGTCGACCCTGAGGCCCTGGCCGTTGCTTCCGACCGCGGCCGACCCGCCGGTCTTGACCCAGCGAAAGGCACCGGCCGCGCTGTAACTGGCGACAAAGAAATCCGGAGATCCGGTGCTGGTGATGGGCCCACCGCCGAAGTTCGCGGTGCCGCGGAAGTCGCCCGTGACAAATACGTTGCCCGCGGTATCGACGGCGGCCCCGACCCCACCGTCGTCGCCGCTGCCCCCCATGCCGAGGGCCCAGTTGAAGTTACCGTTCGAGTCGTAGCTGATGACGATGATGTCCTGTCCGCCGGCACTGACAAGGGGGACACCCCCTGGGTTCACGGTGCCAGAGAATTTTCCGGTCACAACAACGTTGCCGTTTCCATCGACCCCCAGCCCGAGGCCAATCTTGTCGACCCCCGTCGACCCTATCTGTTTGACCCAACGAAAGGCGCCCGCCGAGGTGTAACTGGCGACGAAGATGTCTTCCGCCCCTGCGCTGACGAGGGAGACACCCCCGAAGTCCACCGTCCCTAAAAAGTAGCCGGCCTGGTACAGGTTCCCGCTGCTGTCCACTCCGATGCCTTCACCCCAATCGTCGCCTGCGGCTCCAAAACGTTTCGAAAATGCGTGATTCAGCGGTCCGGCGCTGGGGGGGGCTGTGTCGGGTGATATGTCGGGGGCTGTGTCGGGTGATATGTCGGGGGCTGTGTCGGGGGCTGTGTCGGGGGAGACATCTGCGGGAAGATCCGGTGGGCTATCCGCTGCTAGATCCGGGGATGGGACTGCCCTGTCGTCGGCAGGATCCGACGGCGTATCGAAGGTGGGGATCGGCAGATCGGCCGCGAGGTCCATCGCCACGAAGCGTTGGTCCGGGGCCCCGGCAGCCGCGTCGGTGCTGGCGTCCGGGGTCGTGTCTGGAGGCGGCGACAGGAGATCGGTTGGGGATCCGGGGCGGTCAGCGAATCCCCCGTCTTGCAGGATCGCAGGCAGCACTGTTTGTGTATCGAAGCTGGTAACGGCTA
>JAYUUT010000098.1:0-34147 GCA_043754455.1 Myxococcales bacterium | reverse complement strand
AATGGTCCTTGGGGTTGCCGATGCCCAGAGAATTTTTGTTCGGACGCGCAGACGGGGCAATCCGGGGCCATGTTGCCCGCACTGGGTTGGTACAGCACTCGTCCTTCGAAACCGTTTCCACGGAGCGTGGCATCGAGGGATCCGTTTATGCTGTAGGTGCAGGCCCCAGCGCGCCGGGTGTTGCGGTTAAAGAGTGTGGCGCGAATGCGATTTCCAGTCACGGTGCCCACGAAATCCTTGGACCCATAACCAAGCATCAAAAGCCCCCCCCACCACCCTTCGACGGAGACTGTGATGTTTGCCCCGGATTGGGTGATGGCCAGGGGGATGTTCTGGGCCCCGTCACCCTCTTTCCAGGATGTGTCGGCACAAGAATTTGCGCCGTTGACGACGGATACGGAATAAGCGCCCGCGACATTGGCTGTGTCGTGACCGACCGATCCCTCGTTGTCGCAGGCGAAGCCGATGGGGACAACAAGCGAGACAAACAGGGAGAGGGGGATGAATCGTCTCATTCGGTGATCCTTGGGCGAAGGGGTCAAGGGGCGGTCGTTTCGGCCGTACGAAGCAAGGCGCGGGCGCGATCGGCCAGGGCGCTTTGCGGATGCGCGTTCACAAAGCGCTGGGCACGCCTTATCACCTCGGCACGATCAGGGAGCCGTGCGAAGGCTTCGATGCGAAGCATCTCGGCTTCCAACCGCAGGGTGCCGTCAGGCGCTTCCCGTGCGTGGCGGTCGAGTTGATCAAGGGCTCCTCGGGAATTTCCGGCCCGCAACGCGGCCCGCGCGCCATCTAAATATCCGAGCTCCCTCGACAAAGAAGAACGGGACTGTTTAGTTTCGAACGTTGTTTGCCCAGAAGACAGCACGGCAGGGTCGGCGTTTGGTGAGGTTACGGACTCTCTGGGAGTCGAGCTGGCACTAACGCGGACAAGACGTTTGGGCGCGGGTCGAGCCACAATCAGGGGCGCCGGGGGAGTAATCAGGGGCTTTGAAAACTCTGCGGGGGCCTCAGGGATAGGCGACGCCGGGGCGGTGGGACGCGCATGAGGGCGCGGGGCAGACTCGGGTTTTGCAACGGCGCTGGGCCGCAGGGCCAGATACGTTCCTCCACCCGCAGCGAAGAGCCCGGTGCCCACGACAATCCAAAATTTCGTCGCGGCAGCAACCGCGCCTACACCGCCGCTGGCGGCGCCTCCGATCCCCAACCCCAGAAGCACACGCCCGACGACGCGCCCCCGCAACGCCTCGGGTGGCCGATAGGCGCGGGCAGATCGAAGCAGGGCCGATACGGCCGCATCGCGGTGGGCGGGATCGTCCAGAAGCCGGCGCGGCTCATCACTCATGGCTGACCTGCGCGGGGGCATTGGCGAGCTCAGAGATCTGCAAGCGCGCGCGCCGTAGACGAGACGCCACAGTGCCCGGGGGCAAATCGAGGGCTTCGGCAATTTCGGCCATGGTCAACTCCTCGATTTCGTAAAGCACGAATACTGCGTGTAGATCAAAAGGCAGCGCGGCCAAGATCTGGTCGAGCTTGTTCAGGGCGCGGCGTTGTTCAAGGATCGCGTCGGGAAGCAACCCGGGATCGGGCCGCGCGGGATCATCACCCCCGTCGACCTCGCGCCGTCGGCCCAGGCTGCGACGGGCGCGCGCCGCCATATGAACAGCCGTCTGTGCCAAAAAGGCCCTCTCGGCGCCCGGGCGGATCTGAGCCAGTTTTTGCGCGGCGACCATGAACACACCTTGTAGCGCGTCCTCAAGGTCCGCCTCGGGTGTTCCCAGATGCCGCAACATGCGACCGAGACCCTGCCAATGGGCGTCGATAAGACCACGCACATGTTCGGCGACGCCGCCAGGGGCGGGCCTAGACGCGGCGGGACGGACGAAGAGGGACAAGGGGTGGGTAGTCGTCACGGGGGCCGGGATCTGAGCCCGACTCGTAGGTATCGTCGTGGGGGCCTAGTTTGATCTCGAAAAAAAAGAAAAACCCAGTCGCAGGGCTGCGTGGATCCCGATCCCCCCGGATTCCGCCACCACCGCGCGGGGGGCAACGGTGACAATACGGGGCTTGACGATCGGCACCGTGAGCCCCAGATCAAGCTCGGCATGCGGATATAGGTGTTGCGGTGCGAGGACGGCGACCCGCAGCCCTAGGGTTGAGGCGACCCAGGTGAGACTGACCTCCTGGGGATCGGAAAGATTCTGTCCCATGGCCTGAAGACGGCCGGGTTGGACGCCGATGTAGATTCCGAGACGTGAATACGCGAAATCTCGATCGAGACCGTAGGTGGTCTCAAGGCTGTCGAGGCGCAAGGCCGCGCGTCGATCGTCGGGGCCCAGCCTATCGGAGAGGATGCGGCCGCTTAATCGTATCCGCTGGCCCATGTTCGATGAGCCCCTTCGTCCTCCTTCGACGCCGATCCCGGCGCCCACCATAAGCTGGGGCAACCCGATCGTGAGCGCTTCGCCGCCGAGCTTCACGCTCCATTCCCACGGACGGGGCGGCGCCATAACTGCCGGCCCCGGGTCATCCGCCTTTGGGGGGGGAGCCGGGGCTTCCTCATCTAACGACAGCGCCATCGTGAGGGCCAGCGCCTCTTCGAGCTCGGGGCAGGTCGGGGCTTCAAACCCCCGCTTTTCTGAGAACAAACCCGGGGTCGTTTCGGCCCGCAGGGTTCCGTGGAACCCCGTGCCGATCCGTTCAATCTGTAGATGAAACGTGCGCCCCGGTTCGTCCCCGACAGCCAAATGGGCGCGGGGCGCGCGGGTCATCACCTTTTCTAGAAACCGAGACGAAGGGGGGCAGGCGGGCGGCGCTTGAAAAAGAAGCCGGATGGGTCTTCCTTCTGGCTGGGCCTGGGCCGCAGACACGCTTAGGGCTAAGGCGGCGCAAAGCAGAACTGACCGGATCCACAGCATCTGGGTCGGATACTACTCCGGAAGGCGCTGCCGCTCACCGCTGGTCTCGCGTCGTTTTTATGGGGCCGCGCTTAAGAATCCTGCGAGTTCGCTCTGCCTTTTCACAAGCCGATCGTGAAGTGCGACGTGGCCGGCCTCAAATTCCATCGCTTGGTTCAAAAGCGTGTAGCCGGGCCGTTCCCCCTTTGGACCGGTGACGTGCGGGGCGATGAGGTCATGCATGGCGCGCGCCCGATTG
Source organism: Myxococcales bacterium (assembly GCA_043754455.1). GTDB lineage: Bacteria > Myxococcota_A > Polyangia > Fen-1088 > Fen-1088 > JAYUUT01. The sequence continues at coordinate 30,991 of JAYUUT010000098.1, read as the reverse complement.
CCAAGGGCGGCCGGTGAGACGGGCCCTTCTTTAAGCCGTGCAAGGGCCTGTAGATAGGTCGCTTTGTACGAGGGATCGTCCATCGTAAACCGGATGAGAGGCCAGGTTCTGCCAACCTCGCGCATGCCAAAAGAAGGCGTTTTCCAGAAAAGAAACCCGTCCGAAAACGATGAATTCAGATCCCAAGGGATCCATTGAAAAAGCGATTTCTTGGGATCGTGGTAGAGGTAATAGTTATGGGGAAGGACGCCATAGGTGTCCCAGTTTTCTAGGGCTGTGTTGGTGGCGAGCCATCGGAGAAAACCGCCGACGTCTAGGACCGCGTCCAGACCCGCGCGCCAGGTCGCCGAATTGGCGCGCGAGGCATGAAGGGCCGCAAAGAGACCTCGGACGTCAGAAAAATCTGCCTGTTTTTCGTTGTTCTTTTTTTCAAAGGACGCAGCATCGAAGATTTCAAATTGGGCGCCCGGCCCGTCGGGTTTGTAAAGGTTGCCCGTATCGCTGCCAAACGCTTGGCCTAAAAAAGCCTCTGAAGGGATCTCGACCGCCGTGTAAAGGCCGGCGTAGACCGCACCTGTCCCTGTGTCGAGATTTACGCGATAAAACGCGTGACGCGGGGTCGGCAGATCCATCGCGCGAAAGGCTTCGGCCGCGAGGGATTCGCGCACCAGCGTGGGATCGCCGCTGCCGTTGAGCAGGGCCAGGCTCTTGATGCCGAATAGGCGCTGGTTGTGTGTGGCCGGATTCTGTTTTTCAAAGTGATCGAAATTTAAAGAAAACGGCAGCTTCGAGCGCCCCATTTTCCAAGTGTTGATGAGCGTGAAATTGCCGCGCAGGCGAAACCCGACGTCGACCAGCGTCCGTCCCTCGAAGCTCACAGTGGCCGGGATCCACACGGGTTGGCGCGGGACAAGTTTTCCACCGGCTTCCTTGGGGAGGGGCAAACCGCCGCCCCCGAATTTGCCGAACATTTCGGTCGCGTCAGCTTGCAAGATGGCCCAACTCGCGGAACTGACGCGGATGTCAAGGCTCGCCACTTTTTCAGGGAATACCAGGTCGTACCTGATGGGATCGGCGCCAGCCGAAGGCGTACCTGCGTCACGGTTCTGAATGCCACCCGGGAACCGATGACCGCCGTCCGTGTCCAGCGTCGTGAAAGATTCACGCCCATCGCCGCAGCCGACGATGGCACAGGCGACAGTTGTGAAGAGGCGCAGGGTAATCGGGTCACTAAAATTCATTAGTGTTCAATCGTCGGACAAGTCCGTTTTGATCACATTTCGGAAGACTTTCCGTCAAAGGCGACGGGATCCTACTTCGCCCCCCGCCCTTGTCCGCGTTGGGATGGCGTGGCGGGGAGCGAATTTTACGTAATGCCAGGGGAGCTCAGAGGCGCAACCACCGCTTCACCTCTCCGACGACCAGATCTGCTCGGCGACGGTGTAACCTTCCAGCAGCTCGTACGTGTCGGTGCCGTGGTCCAGCGCCACGAAGGACACGCGGCGAGAGCCAATGCCCGCACTTTCCATCCGTTCGGCCAGGCGCGCGTCGATCTGGCCGCCGTCGCGGTGGAGGCGCAGCTCTTGCTAGCTCCTGATCCGCCGGACCCCGAGGTATCCGCTGAGCACTCCCACGAGCCCGGCCATCGCCATAAACAAGGGGTTTGGTGTCTGGAACGCGATCATCCCGGCGAGGAATACCCCGCCGGACCCCACGATGGCGGCCGCGACCTTCCACGATGTCAAGGTTGGGATCGTGAGGGTGAAATCGTCGCCAGCGGTGTCAAGCCGTAGAACTGTACCCACGGGCCGCGGCCGGGCCGCCGGGCCCGTGCGTTCGTGCTCACCGTGCACTTCGCGCACCGTCTCGGCGTCGATGCCCAGTTCAGCCCCCGCGGCGACCAGCTCGTGCCCCGAAAGGGGCTGCAAGTCAACGTCGAATACCGATGAAAGATGATCCTCCATCGTCCACTCTTCGACAGGGCCAGTGTCTGTTTCCTCCGCGAACGAATGGCTGTCATGACATCGCCCGGAGTTCCACGGAGGGCAAAAAGAATCGCCCCGCGGCCATATCTAGGCCGGGGGCGATCGCGATCTGCCGCTGTCGATTCCTACTGGCAGGTGAAGGACATGCCAAGATCGGATCGGCACGTAGATCCAGCTGCGCAGATTCCCATGGGATACAACCCGGGGGCTCCACCCAGCGTGGTGCTGCAGCAGCGTTCGCCCTTTTTTCCGCACGAAGTACATGTGGGCGTCAATTGGGTGTTGTCGCAATAGGACAGTCCCGTTGAACACCAGCGGGTCGCCGCCGATACGCAGCAGGGTTGGCCTATACCCCCGCACGTCGTACATGATCCCGATGCCGCACACAGGGGAGATCCTATGGCCGCGCCACATACAGCACCTGCGGCGGCGCAAGAAAACGTACCCAGATCCGAACGTGCGCAGCAGCCCGTGGTGCATACCGACCCGGGACAGCAGGGCCCTCCCGGCTCGCCACACTTGCGACAGGTAGAGGTGGAAAGCCCCGTCGAGCCCGAACACACCGTCCCGGCCTCGGTGCAAGCGGCGGCACTTTGGTAACAACAGGGCTGTCCCGCCTTGCCACATTCGCAGACAGAGGCCTTGCAGGTTCCCGTTGTGGTACCGCCCGCACTTGAACAGCTGAGGCCCTCCGCCACACAACGCGTGCCGCTGCAACAAGACGCCCCGTCACATTTGTTGTTCGCACAACAGGGGCCCCCGGGGGTGCCACACTTCTGGCAGATATTGCTGCCCACCAAAGGGGCGTAGCCACATTTCACATCAGGATCGCTACAGCGCTGGGTCGCGCAGCAGGGCTCGTTCAACCCTCCACACGTTTTGCATATCCCCACCCCGGATGATCCGTTGTCCGCACAAACCGTGGTGCCGGGATCGTTGCAAGAACTGCCACAGCAAGGTTCGTTCGCGCCACCACACTTCCGACAGGTCGCCCCCATCGTGGACGGCAGGGCATCGGGGACGCAGGCAGTTCCTTTTTCCGAACAGGACAGCATGGTGCTGCCGAAGCCAACAACCGGACAGCAAGGCTGCCCCGCCTTACCGCAGGCGCACTGGCTGTCCTTGCAGGTTCCGTAGTTGGCTGTAGACGTCCCGTACTGGCAGGTTTGGCCGTCACCAATACATCGCCCCGCCAAACAACATCCTTTGCCCCCGCAGGTCGATCCGGCACAACAGGCCTCGCCGGATCCACCGCATCGGCTGCAGACGTTGCTGGCGCAGACAAATCCGGTGCCACAAACGGCCGCCGTTCCCGCGCAGCAGGGCTCGCCTGCCCCGCCACAGGCTAGGCACCGGCCCTGATCGAAGGAACTGTCGCTGCTGCACCGGCTACCGCTTTCCTGGCAAATGGTGCCACAACACGGCTGACCTTTACCCCCACACAAGGTACAGCGCCCTGCCTCGCAGGTGCCCCCGGTGGTTCCACACATGCTGCTCGGTTTAATGCAAACCCCCGCAGCCGAACTGCCCGCATTGTTGGCGTTCATACAACACCCACCCCCACTGCAAACGCTGCCGGCACAACAGGGTCCCCCAGGCTCGCCGCAAGGAACACAGGTTGTCCCGTTGCAGATGTTAGTCGGGCCGATACAGGTGGCTATCCTTGAGTCGCCGACGCCCGCACAGCAGGGCTGCCCCGCATCCCCGCACTTCTGGCAGGTCGAAGCGCCGCCGCACCGGGTGTTGGCGGCTGTGCAGCCACCCGCTTGCCCAGCCGCCACACAACAGGCACCACCGGCCGCCCCACAACTGACGTCACCTGCCACACACGCGCCCGCCATGCACGTCCCGCCAGTCTTCGTCGCCGGCGAGACCCCCTGGCAGGCAGCCCCCGGCGCCACGCAGCGCCCGGAGACACAGCAACCGCCGGTATCGCAGACATTGTTTGCACAGCAAGCCTCGTCCGCCTTGCCGCACGCCGTGGCGCCTGGAATTGGTGGGGGAACAGGCGCCGCCGGGGCATCATTTGTTGCGCCGTCGAACCTTCTGGCATCTAGGGGAACCGAAGAACCACCTTCACCGCCCGAGCTAGGGGGGCCGTCTGTTGCCTGATCGCCGCCGCCGGAGGCACCGCCCGACCCGGACAACACGGCAACGCCACCTATCCCTTGGGAGCCCAAAGCGTCGGTCGGGTCAAGCGACTTGGTCCCGCCCGAACAGGCAGCCGCCCAGACAACCGCGACCAGCGTCACAAGCCCAGGTTTCAGATGTCGGAGACTGCAGGACCGTTCGGTCGTCATAGTGGTTATCCCAGTTTTGAAGCTATTGAACATGCCGACAGGTTCTCGCCCGGAAAGGGGCATGTGACAAGCAGGCATTCTCATTTTTCATCCGCGGCTGTGATCCGGCGCACAGGCGAGCGACGCCGTTCAATCTGGCCTAACCCGCCCAGATACGAGCCACGGTCAGCCTAGCCAAGCGATTTTCAGGGCATCCGGGGAAGCCTAAGAACCAACGGCGTTGACGGCGTTTCGCCCGGGATATCGGTCCATAAGTCGAGCCTCCCATGGGTCGCATCTTGGGGAACCGCCCCCAGGGACACGCGCGTTTTCGGCGGAATGCGGGCAATCGTCGCTAGGCCGTTTGTATCCGAATAGGCACCGGCGCTGAATCCTCCTACAAAAGACGCGTGGATCGAGACCCTGGGAACGGGTGCGCCGGTGGTTGCGTCCAGCACAAGAACGGGAAACGAAATACCTTCGTCGACGAGCAGGGACAATGGGGCTGTGGTGCTATCGATGGTTACCTGCGTTTGTGCGACCCTTCCGTCCCCGGTGGCAACCTGAAGTTCATAGGGCCCCGGCGCAAGACGCATGAACGAAAATTGTCCGTGGGGCGCATTCACGGTTTGGGTTGGGGGATCTGTGATGTCGGCCCACTTGGCATCTTTGGGAACAGCGGTAATCGAATACGAGGTGATTGTTCGGCCTGCGCGGTCGCGGACGAGGCCGCTGCAACGGGCTTCTCGTGGCAGGCGCAGCCGCAACGAAGTGTCGCCTAACGTGATATTTTCTTGGACGACACTCGGAAAGTCCGGATGTGCAACGCTGAGCGTGACATGTGTGTCGGCCACGTCATCAATCACGAAAGCGCCGGCTGAATCCGTGGTTGCGACACGGCTGGCGGCCGGCGGTTCCGAAACGGCGAGGCGGTCTGCATAAAGCGCCTGAACCTGAGCGCCGGCGACGAAAGCCCCGTCCGCGTCGAGGACAACGCCGCCCACGCGGCCGTTTGGCGCGGGTATCGTCAGCACAACGTCGGCCTTTTCCTGGGCCGCATCGAGGTTGAAGGTTTTCATATGAGGATGATCGTTTTTGTCCAAGAAAAAAAGCGGCGTCGTCGCCGCGGCAACGACTGTGATCGCACCCGCAGGAAAGGGGCCGATTCGAAATTTTCCATCCGCACCCGTTATGTCGAGTTCTCGGCTGTAGAATCCCTTGATGCGGGGCCAGACTCTGATGTGGGCATCGGACACGGCCCTGCCTTCGGGTGTCTTCACAACGCCGCTGATGAACGCCCCGTGACTGAGGAATACGTCGAGTTTCTTGGTCTGACCCGGTTCAAGGGTGCCTTCCACGAGTCCGCTGAGCTGCCCTTCGTTGTCGGTTGCGACCAACGAAAATGTCCCCGCAGGCAGGTCGTTAAATATGAAGGCCTCGTCTGACCTTACGCGTGATTGGTAACGGGCGATCTGTTCGACTCCCGGGAGCGTAATTTGTAATTCCAATCCCGCAGACGTCTTGCTGATGTTCTTTGAAGTGTTGGTCCGCACGATCAACGCGGCGGCTGGCATCATGGTGATCGACAGAGGTTCAGCTGCCTTGGAGGTCGAGGCGAAAATTTTGGACGGACTGTATTTCTCGTGTCGAACGCGGAGCGCGTAGCTGCCGGGCAGGAGGCCAGGCGTCTCGAAATGCCCTGCACCATCAGTTGTCACCGCACCCAGCCGATCGTAGGGGGGGATGTTTTGGACCGCTTCGACCTGCGCGCCTGGTACGGCCGCGCCTGTGTGATCTTTCACCGTCCCCGAAAACGAGGCTGCGGGGTAAAGGAGAATCGGATGAGGTACAGAATGTTCGCCTGTGATTAGTCGTTGTGGCGCCGAAACACCGAGCAGAGCGCCCTTTCGCGCACACACCTGGAACACACCCGATCGCAAATCATCCAGCGAAAATGCGCCGCTAGCGTCAGTCCGTGTGCGCGCGGATGTCGTGATGTTCGCGCGATCCGCGACCAGCCATACGTCCGCATCGTCCATCGGTTGATTGGTGACGCCGTCGGTGACGAAGCCGGTGACACGGTTTGCCGGCGCCATGATCAAATCCAAGGTCCGTTCATGGGTAACGGTTTCCTTCTGCCGCAACGGTGCGTACCCCGGGGCACGAACGCCAATTTCATAGTGCTCGGGGGCCAAAAATACTGTGAAGGTTCCCGCGGCGCTAGTCAGTGCTTGGATCGCGTTTGTACTCCCAGGCTCACCCGCCCGAAGGGTAACGAGGGCTCCCACCAATATGCCCCCGCCGACATCTCTGACACGACCAGAGACCCGGTGGCCCGTGTGTTGGAGAACAAGCGCGTGCTGTGCGTTGTCGCTGGCGGCCGCGACCGTGAAGGGGGATGTGGCGTCGGTCCCTGCCTCGGGATGAGCCGCCGACAAGGCGTAAGCCCCTGGTGGCGCGCGGAAGAAGAAGACTCCGTCTCCGTTGCTGACCTGGGTAGGGGCGGTTCGCAGGGCACAACACCCGGGGGGTTTGGATGTATAGGTGTAGGTCTCAAGAATGCCTCCGCCTGTAAGGGGCAGTTCTGGTTCTGGCGTTTGAGCGTTGAGCGTGACCAATGCGTTCGCGATGGCCACGCCCTCTGCCGTGCGAACGACGCCCCGTACGATTGCTGTGTCTCGGGGATTTTCATGTGCAGCGAGCGAACCAAGGAAGGATGGTGTGGGGCCCGTGTTTGCGTGGAGGGATTCTAGGGCCAAGCGGAGTTTGTCGGATTCGTGCGAGAGCCAAATAAGGGCTAGGATGCCTGCGAATGTGCCGCCAAGAGCCACACGTAAGGAGGGCCCTCGGCGCACTGCCGCTCCGGTCGTTTGAGACGTCGCGATTTTTTTCAAGGGTGATTGTCGGACCAACAGAAGCGGGGCCAAAACCCGGTGGACCTCCTGCCTCTGGGGGGTAATGGCACAGCGCAGATCGTCGAGCCCCCGTTTCAGGCGCCAGCGTACGGTCCCCTCCGGGATCCCCTGTTTCCGCGCAATCTCTTGCGGTCTGAGGCCTTCGGCGTACCAAAGCAGGATGGTGTTTCGAAACGGCTCATCGAGATTGTCGACCAAAGCCGCCAGCCGCATCAGGACCTGGTGGCGCGCCAACAGGTCTTCGGCGTTGGGGGCGGATTCCGTGTCTCTTAAATGATTTTCCACTGCGACGGATCGGGCGCTGTCATATTTGCGCCGTCGACCCGCCGAGGCCACGAGATTCCGCAGGACCGTCGCGAGCCAGGGCCGCAAAGGGAGCGCGCGCGAAGGGGGCCGTCTGAGTGACGCGACCCATGTTTCCTGAACCAGATCGTCGGCGGTGTTGACGTCGCGAACCAGAGCACGCGCCAGAGAGGTCAGCCAGGCGGCGTGGGCCAGCAGGTCAGCGGGATCGGGAGGCATTTCGTGATTGGAGTTCATGATGACCTCTCATTCACGCATGACCCCGTCTGACGTTGGTGGGATTCTTGAATTTGTTAGTTCGAAGCCCGTGCTGAAACCATCAAGACGTTGATGTGCTAAAAATGTCAGGGGCAGGTGCGCACGCCGATGGGGCCATCGGGACAGCCCATGAGCATCTTTTGCTCGACGCAGCCTTTGGCGTCAACGGGGGGGGTGCCCGCAAGGTTGTTCTGTTTGCCGTCCCAATCAGGGGACTGCACCATCGAACAACCAATGTCCATGGCGCCGGCCTTGGGGCCTTTGGTTTTGAACAGGTAGTTCCAAACCGTGAGTTTCTTGTCCCAGAAGGTGCCGTCGATGTTCGGGAAATCGGATTTGAACACGGGCCCCTGGACCAAGGCGTCTTTCAGTACCATCGCGTAGCTGACCTTCAAGGTGCCATCGACGTCCATTTCATAGTCGTCACCCACCCGCAGGCCGACACCGCAGCCGGCGATGACCACGTTTTTAACCACGACGTTGGCCTTCCCCCATCCGACCTCGATGCCCTGGCCCGATCGGGTCACGACGGTGTCTTTCACCATGACCTGCCCGGATTCAGAAATGGCGATGCCTTCATGATAGGTATTTTCCACCCACACCCGTTCGATGGTCAGATCGGTGGCGTTGTGATCGATGCCGTCGTCTTCGGTGAACGCGACCACTGTGTCGCGAAACACAGAGGCCAGGGCCATGCCGTTTTGTTTGCGCGGCGGTCCCAGGTGATATCCATCGGCGTCGTCGCTTTTGACGAGGCCATCGGCTTTCGGAATCTCCATGATGTGGGATTTTTCGATGATGATCTGCGCGTCGTGGGTTTCCCCTCCCTGAGACACGCGCGTGATTAGCGCCCCACGAATGGTCAGGGATGCGTTCATTTCACCGCTTGGGCCTTTGCCCCGTGAATCGAAGAATCCACCGCCGTCGACCACCACGTCGCCCACCCGTGCCAGCAACAAGGGTTGGGTGGGAAGAGGTAACTTCGGATTGTCAAGGGCGACCTTGTGACCGAAGGAACGGGTCTCATCACCGCCGCCATGGGTGATAAGGGCGTGGTGAAACTCGCTTTTCCCTGTGCTGCGGATTCCACCCCAGGCCGCGTCTGTGGCGCGGGTAAATAGGACAGGGTCAGCGGCCGTGCCGTTGATTTCTAGACTTCCCAAGACTTCCAAATTCGCCCGCGCGTTGCCCAAAATCCGCGTGCCCGCGTCGATGACCAGTTTGGCGCCCTCGGGGACGATGACGTTGCCCTGCATGACAATGTCCTCGACGTTTGTCCATTTCAGATCTTTGGCGTCCAGCATTCCTGTTACCATGCGCAAGGTGCGGGCGGCCACCATCACCTTGCGTTCGCCCGTGAGATCTCCCGCCACGGCCCGGGCGTTGATGGCCCCCGCGGCGGTCACAATCAGGCTGACACTGCCCCGTCCCCGCCGCATTTCGACCGGTTTTTGTTGGTCGCCGATGGTCAGCATCGCCCGAATCGTCAGGGGGCGGCCATCAGCGGTTGCCACGATGACGGGGAAGGGAAGCCCGACCGGCGGCGCTGCGGGTAATTCCAGAACCAGGCCCGTGCCCGTCGCGCCGGGGCTGGCGTCACCTGACCGCGGAATCGAAGCGTCTAGCCCCGCGCCGCTGCCACCATCGGGCCCCCTCATTCCTCCCGCCCCGGACGCGCCTCCGGGACCGCCGCCTGCTCCTATCATTCCGCCGTTACCCGTGGCGGGCAAAGCCCCTCCCAATCCAGCCACTGTCCGTCCGCCTGACCCGGGAGAGGCTTTGTTGCCACCCGTGGCGCCTGTGCTGCTGCCCCCCTGGCCATCTGAATTTTGCGTGGCCTTGTCCCCACCGCATGCGCCCCAAAGCGCCAGACAAAGGATAGATGTCTTGAAGGCTGCGGTCATCGGGGCACCTCGGTTTTTGGATCTGTGAACGGCTATCATTTGCCCATCCGATACGTGCTGATCTTGGCCTGAAGTTTTTTCCTTTGGGCGTCGAACTGAGTGACCATGTCCGCCCCAAACTTCTGCATGGCGTCCTTGACGGCGGCACTGTTGTTGGGATCGATTTTATCGTGGTCCTTGAATTCAACCATCGCAGCCAGCGTGCCAGGGTTTTGGTAGTACCCGTTCAGCTTGGCCATGGTTGTGGCGACCGCCTTTTCCAGCCGCGTTGCCGGGGTGCGATCAATCAACGCCGACAAAATGTCTACATACCGTCCGTACAGAAGAGGATCGGCAAATATCTTGCGATCCAGATTGGCCTCGGCACAAAAAACCAGGCCGCGCGGGTCATTGAAAGTCTCGCTGAGCGGAGAATGGCAGTCACCGCCGTGCAAGATGCCGTCCTGATCCCATCCCGCGACATGAAAAAGATCCCCGGTCTTTCCGTCGGACCCGGTGGTGGTTGTGGAATAGAAGTATATTTCGTCGATGTAATCCTCGCTGTTCAAAAGGTTCATCAGCGCCATCCACAAAAGATATTGGTCCAGGTCCAGGTGGGCCCGCAACCCGGCCTCCAGCGCGGCACCGGTCAAAGTTTTGACTGAATCCAGAAGGTTCTTGTAACTTGCCAGCGTGGCGGCCTCGGTGGTCGTGGTCTCCTTAACCTCCGGTATCTCTAAATTTCGGCTCATGGAATAGCTACGCCGCACGACGCTGGTCAGACCTGAATAGGCGTGTTTGAGGGCCGTGTCAGTCTTCTCCATCAGCGTGTAAACTCCCTGGGTTTTGCCGTCCAGGAAAACTTCCACATAATCGAATTTCACAGGGAACAGCCCTTCGGCCGCCATCATCTGATAGGCCACAAAACCTTTCATGGCGAAGTGATCGGTACAGTTAGAAATCAGAAAGATCCGCTGGGTTGCCGATCCCGCCATAAGGAATCGGGGGGCCTTACCGTCCAGATCGATTGTGTAGTTCTTGCGGTCGCAATTGTACGACCCCTTGCCGCGGTAGTGGGCCATCGCGGGGCTTGGTTTGTGATCGGGGGACAGTTTGATCGAAAGCGGAAAATCGGTTTTCATGGCGTAGGCGGTTGCCGCCAGTTTTTTCTGTTCCGGCGTCAAACTCAGATCGATGCGACGGGTGGGGGTGCGTTTCCCCATCGCCACCAGGGTGGCGTCGCAGGAGGCACCCAAGGTCTCGGGTTGCGAGGCGGGGATACCCATCTTGACGGAGGTGGTGACGCCTGCGAGCACGATCTCGGCGCCGACCGCCGTGCCGTCGCCACAATGCCCAATCGCGTAGTGGGCCGCGCCCCGGTACTGATCGATGCGTCTGGACAGCGCCGTGGCGGCAGGAATCGCCCCGCCCAGGGGCTCCCATCCAAAGCGAAGACCCACGGGTACGGCCTTCATAACTTCATCACTGTCCCGGGGCAGCAGCCACAGCACAAGATTAGCCCCCGCATAGCTCAGGGTTTCCGGGGTTATACCGCGAGGCGCCCGGCCTGATACCACCACCAGCGCGCGCACTAGATCTTCCCCCACATTTCCTACGGCGGCCAACTCATTTCCAGCTGTCGCAAGGGCGGCTTCCAAAGGTTGCAGGGTGGGCGCCAACGCCGTCAGTCCGACCGCAGCGCGCGCTTCGATCAACGCGCGATCACCGTGAACCGTAACGACTTGGGTGGATTCGGCGCCCCAGCGGAAAATGCCAACCCGTTCGGTGACCGGGCGGCTACGCACCAAGGACAGCGCGGCCTCTCGCGCCGCCTTGTTTTCCTGCGCATTGGATCCAGGATCGACCAGCAGGATGGTAACGGCGCGATCGGGCACGCGGTTCATCACCTGCACGGTTAGAGGTTTTTGGCCTGCGTCGCGAAACGTCAGACAGCGCCGGGGATCGGCCAAAGACACCGGGATGCCGTCCCGAAACCCCAGGCGCAGGGTGATTTCGTGGCCGCCCCCCATGTGTTCGACCGTGCGTGTCACCGTCACGCCGCTGGGACTGGTGCAGTCGCCCATGGCGACCGGCGGTGGTGCAGCGCCGGTTGGGGCACCTCCGTCCGCGGCAGTTTGCGGACCCGGGGCCCGGCCATCGCGGGCGTTTGTCCCACCATCCATTGCGGCCGCTCCCGGTCCCCCTGGGTCATCGGGCCCCGTGGTACCCGGGGCGCCTCCCGATCCGCGTGTAACCGCACCCTTTTGGGGTACGCCTCCCGGATTCGTTGAGGTCGCCGTATTATCCGCTCCGGTTGTGGCGCTACAGGCCCCAAGCCACAACACCATGAGACCCTTACAACTTCGGCTCATATGAGAATAATGCGCCCTCCTTCCTTAAAGGCTCATTAACCCTCCCCCTGGTTTGCTCTGATCACGCCCTTTATTAACGCAGAACGTGAACCACCGTATCTTGGACGGCCCGGCTTATCGACGAGCTGTTAGCGGTCGTTCATTCCCAGCCCTGCGAGGATTTTAGACCTACACTTTTCGATGCGCGCGGTTCGCGTTTGTGATTGTTTCGCGCCAACAAAGTGCAGGACATAGGCCCGTTGTCGCCCCGGGGTCAGCGCGTGGAAGGCGTTCGCGAGCTTGCGATCTTCTTGGAGGATCAGAGTGAGTTCCTTCGGAAGCTCAAGCGTGTCCTTCGCTTTGAACTCGACCTTGAGCCCGGCGTTCTGCACGGCTATGGCCTGTTTCACATAGGACCTCACCACGGCGTTCACAACATGAGCCTCGCTGCTGAACTCCAAACGCATCGCTGACTGTGTGTGCTCCCCTTGGCTACGGAGCAGTCCGTGGGTGTCCTTGAGCAAGACGCCCTTGAAGAACATGAGCGAGCACTGCTCTTTGAAGGGTTGGATGATGGCCACGTTCTTTCCATCCAGCAGAAAGCACGGCTTCCCCCATTTCAGGTCTTCGTCAAGCCCACAATCGAGGAGGATCGACCGAAGTGCCTCGATCTCGCTTCGCCACGTTTTTGCGCGGCTCACGAAGGCATCAACCTTGGGACTATGCGTACTCATGGCCCGTGGAAGGTTATCATAGCGAAACGCCCCGCCTACCCCGCCCATTCAACGCGGCCATCGGCATGGCGGGCGAAGCGCTTCTTGTCGACCGGGTGGACGGGGCCATGACTCGGCCACGGCCAGCCACCGAATTGGGTGCGGCGATAGTCAGCGAAGGCCTGCTCAATCTGGGCATGGGTGTTCATGACGAAGGGACCATGTTGAACGACAGGCTCCCCGATGGGGCGCCCCTGCAACATCAGCATTTCGCTGGCCTCGACGCCATTTTCTAAGGTGACGGAAGCCTCAGCGCGCACGGCGATACTGTAGCGATTGGCAACCACACGCTTGTCAATTTTGATGTTGCGCCCGCGAAACACGTACAGCGTCCGGTTGATGCCCGGGAAGGCAGGGGGTAAGGTGAAGGTGGCACCAGCGGACAACTTGAGAGTCCAAATGGCCACCTCGTTTTGCGTTCGTGCTGCCCACGATTTCGGGGGCGGCGCGGGGGCTCGGACAGCGCCTAGGTGGCCGGCAATCACCGTGATTTCGACGGCGTGTCCGCCAGAATCGTGATGAACATGGCGTGGGATCTGAGCGTTCCACAACATGGAAAAATGCGGCGCCACAAATTTGTCGGCGGCGGGAAGGTTCAACCAGATCTGAAACAGCTCAAGGGGGTTGGGGGCCTTTTTGTCGAGCAGCGGAAACATTTCGGCATGAACGATGCCTTGGCCGGCCGTCAGCCACTGCACGTCGCCCTGACCAAACCGGGCGGTGGCGCCCATTGAATCAGAGTGATCAATCAAACCCCGCCTTACAACGGTGACGGTTTCAAATCCCCGGTGGGGGTGTTGGGGGAAGCCGGGCACCACGTCACCGTGGTACATGCTGAAGCCGTCCTTACCCCCGAAGTCTTGGCCGATGTCGCGTCCAGAAAGGGACGTTGCTGGCCCTAGCCGTTCGTTCCCCGCCGGATACCGGTCGTCGTGATGAACGCAGAACAGGAAGGGGTCGGCGGTCTCGAAAGGAAAACCAAGAGGCTTCACGTTCAGGATGGGATCGGGGGACATACGCGCCATAATGCCACTTTCTGTCGGCCACCACACGCCGCTATTTCCCTTGCAACCCGGGCCCTGTAGCCTGCGCGCTGTGACCTCAACAGAGCTGCGGCTTCGGCCCTATCAACGCGACGCGGTCGATGCCGTTGTGGCCGCGCGTCGACAAGGGCTGCGGCGTATGCTGATCTGTCTGCCCACGGGCGCGGGAAAAACTGTCGTATTTGCCGAACTGGCACGGTTGGCACGGCGACAGGTGTTGATCCTGGCCCATCGCGAAGAGCTACTGGAACAGGCGCGCGCGAAGATTGTGGCGGCACTTTCATCTGTCGACAAGTCCAGCACCGTGGTGGCCATTGAACGCGGCGCCGATCGCGCGCCAGCCGACGCCAAGGTGCTGATCTGTTCGGTGCGATCGCTGCATGAACAACGACTGGTGCGGGTGATGCGCGGACGGGACGTGGGCCTGATCGTTTACGACGAATGTCACCATGCCCCAGCAGAAGACAACCTGCGGGTGTTGCGGCAACTGGGGGTGTTCGATGATGATTGGACAGGAACCCTGCTGGGTTTTACCGCAACGACCGCACGCGGCGATGGCAAGGGGCTGGATGCTGTGTTCGAACGGATCGTTTATGCCCGCACGCTGTCCGATATGATCGATGACGGGTATCTGGCCCGTTTGCGCGGGTTTCGCGTGTCAACGGCGGCGGATCTGACGCGGCTTTCGCCCGGGGGTCTGGATTTTCGTGAAGACGAACTAGCCGAGGCCGTGGACATCGAAGATCGGAATGCCTTGGTGGCTCGATCCATACAGGAACTGGCGCGGGATCGGCGCACCATCGCCTTTTGCGTGACGGTCAACCACGCGCGGAATTTAGCTCGATCGCTCAATGCCCTTGGGATTCCGGCGGGCATCGTACACGGGGCGATGCCGGCGGACGTACGGGCGCGGGCCTTGGCCGATTTTCGGTCAGGCCGCACGCAGGTGCTCACCAACGTCGCTGTGCTGACGGAGGGTTTTGATGATCCGGGGGTCTCGTGCATCGCGATGGCGCGCCCCACCCGGTCAGATGGCCTTTATGCACAATGTATCGGCCGCGGAACCCGTTTGTTTGACGGCAAGAAGGACTGTCTGATTTTGGACTTCGTTGATCTATCCACATTAACCCTGTGCACCCTGCCGTCGCTGTTTGGTGTGCCCCGCGATCTGGACCTTCATGGAGGCGACATCCGCGAGGCGCACAAGGTGTGGCAACAGATTCTGTTCGATACCCCGGGCTTCGAATTGGAGGCCGGGGCGCTTACGTTGCAGGAAATTCAGAACCGCGCGGCAACCTTTGATCCGCTGACGCTGCAGGTTCATGACGACGTGCGGGCGATTTCGGCAAATGCCTGGTTCTCGCTGGGGCGGCACGGACTGGGACTTCATTACGAACCCCGGCGGGGCCGGGTGTCCGAAGTGCTGGTGTTGCAGCGGGCCGCCCGTGGCAAACGATGGGAAGTCAGCATCGACGGCGACATCATGGATAGGTTTTCAAAGATAGAAGACGCCGTGCAAGCGGTGGACTTCGAGATCGAAGCACGGGGTCCACAGGTGGCCACATCAGCACGCCCGCAAGCGGCGTGGCGGCACAGGACGGCGGAAGCGGGGCCGGTGGGCCAGGTCCTTTCGCTGGCCGCCTGGAAGCGCATTACAGGTCAGAGCAAACGTTCTGGCTAGACACCGTGTTTGCATCTTGTTGTGGGCCGGTAAACTGCGCCCATGCCTGCAAACATTCGAGTCCTTGTCATCGGCTGTGGTCACATGGGGCGATCGCATGCACGGGCCTACAAATCAATTCCCGGGTTTGAGGTCTGCGGCCTGGTGGCACGAGGCCCCAGCAAACAAACCCTGGACGCTGACCTGGGGGGCGGGCACGCGCTGTTTGATGATGTGCAGACGGCCTTGCGGATCACGAAACCAGACGCCGTCTGCATCGCGACTTACACCGAGACCCACGAATCGTACGCCTGCGCAGCGTTCGCAGCGGGCGCCCATGTGTTCTTGGAAAAGCCGGTAGCCCCCACCGTCGAGGCTGCCACCCGGGTCGTGCACGCGGCGCAAGCAGCGGGCAAAAAACTGATCGTCGGGTACATTCTGCGCCACCATCCATCGTGGGTGCAGTTCGTTCAGGTGGCGCGCACCCTGGGGAAACCGTTGGTCATGCGCATGAACCTGAACCAGCAGTCATCGGGCGCAAACTGGCGCACCCACCAAAGCCTGATGCAATCAACGTCTCCTATCGTGGACTGCGGCGTGCATTACGTCGATGTCATGTGCCAAATGACCGGCGCCAGGCCCGTGTCAGTCAGTGGTCTACAGGCCCGGCTGACCAATGACCTTCCCGACGGCATGTACAACTACGGACATTTGCAGGTGCGGTTCGATGACGGATCGGTCGGATGGTACGAGGCTGGGTGGGGCCCGATGATGAGCGAGACCGCGTTTTTTGTGAAAGACGTCGTCGGCCCTCGGGGCTCCGTATCCATCACCGCAAAAACTGCCGGCGCCGCCGGGAAAAGCGATGACGTTGATGCCCACAGCAAAACCGAAGGGCTTCTGATCCACGATGGCTCCCTGGATGCCAGTGGGGCGTTCGCCGTCCCTGACAAATACCTCGATCTGACCGACGAACCCGACCACGATGAACTGTGTGCCCGTGAACAGCGGCATT
Source organism: Myxococcales bacterium (assembly GCA_043754455.1). Classification (GTDB taxonomy): domain Bacteria; phylum Myxococcota_A; class Polyangia; order Fen-1088; family Fen-1088; genus JAYUUT01. The sequence continues at coordinate 14,526 of JAYUUT010000098.1, read as the reverse complement.
TCCTTCGGGCAATCGTCGAAGATTTGGACCTGACGGCCCACCACCGCGACGCTGTCGACAGCCTCCGCATTGTCCTGGGCGCCGACGAATCGGCGCGCACCGGACAAACGGTCGACCTGCGCTGAACGGGATCGTTCGTGTCTAGGTTCCACCAGATCACATCGCGTCAAGTGGTGAGGATTGAACACCCGCCCGGCCCCATCATCACGCTCGTCTGTGTAATTTCAATGGTTTAGAATGTATTTTATCGTTGCCTACACGGGACTACCTCGTGGCGCAGACCTTGCTACGTGTAGGTTCACACATGGAAAGCCCAACGTTCGCCCGGCCAATGCCCGCCGCCCTCCGTCTGCCCCTCGGCCCCGAGGCCCGCAAGACCCCGCGGCTGGCGATGCCCAAGGCTGTGCTTTTCGACCTCGACGGGACCTTGATTGACACAATGCCAATTTTGGCCGACCTGGCCACGGACGTTCTGGCCGAAGTGTTCGCGATGCCCCGCAGCCTAGGCCGTGAACTGTACCTGACGACCTGTGGGCTGCCGTTCATCCGTCAGTTGGACACCATCTGTCCAGGCGACGCCCGCAATCAATTCGCCTCAGATTTGTTCGAAGGGCGAAAGCCCGCACGTTGTCAGACCGCCCGCATGACGCCCGAAACCCGGCGCACCTTGGGGTCATTGCAGGCCCGGGGCGTTTTTATCGCCATCTCGTCCAATAACGGCGTGCAGAACGTGCGGTCGTTCGCAGACGCGTCGGAATTTCCATTTGATCTGGTCTTGGCCTACGACGGCAAAGGTCTGGCCAAAGGTGGTCCCCATATCGAACGATGCGAACGCGCGTTCGGATTTTCGCGGGGGCAGATGTTGTTTGTAGGTGACTCGCTTCATGACGGCGAAATTGCCGAACGCGAAGGCATTCCGTTCGTCGGCGTGGCCGGCACCTTCGCCAAGGACCGTTTCACGCTGCGGTTTCCGACGGCCCCCGTAGTTCACCGTATTGGTGAACTGCCCGCCTTGTTCGCCTGAACTTTCAACCGACGGGCCGTTGTCCCGGCCCCGTGTAATATCCCGCCGTGCAAGTCGTACTTCTGGCCGCAGGCCTGGGCAGCCGCCTGGGATCTTTAACCACGCAGTTGCCCAAGGCGCTGATACCCGTCGGGGGGATTCCCCTCGTCATTCACGCCCTGCGATTCGCGGCGCGCCTCGGCCCCACGCGCGTGGTTGTGGTCGGGGGTTTTCAACACGACCTGCTGGTCACCGAAATTGAATCCCGCCGCAAGGGTGCGGGCCCCGAAGCGGCGCTGCCCCTTCAAATTGTTGAAAACACCCACTACCGTGACGGCAACCTGGTGTCGCTGATGGCCGCGCGGTCATACCTGGACGACGATTTTCTGATCTTGAATGTGGACCATATCTTTCGGCCCGCCATCGCTACCATCGTCGCACCCGAGCCAACCTGGGTCACAGCCCACATCGACACCGACCGCAGCCTAGGCGACGACGACATGAAGGTGCAACGCGATTCAGGAGGCCGCGTGCTCCACATTGCCAAGACACTGACCGCTTTTGACTGCGGGTATGTGGGTATGACCCGCGTGCCTCGCGCGGCGCAATCGGCCTATTGGGTCGAGGCCGAGGCGGCGCAGGCAGCCGAAGGCCGTGCGATTCATGTCGAACGGATCCTCGCCCGCCTGGCCCAAGGCCCAAGGCCCCCCGAATGTCGCGACATCAGTGGTCACGGGTGGCTGGAAGTAGACACCCCCGACGAACGTGGCCGGGCCGAGGAGGCGCTGCTTGAACCAGGCTGGGATTAAAGCCATCGTGAGTACCAGCAGCGCCATCCGTGGCCCCGTCATCATTCGCGCCACCCGGGATGAAGCCGCCGGGGCCGCTTTGGAGGTGGCTGGCCTTCGTGTCATCGACCGTGCCTGTAAGCAGGCCGTTCGCATGGGCTTCACGCCGATCATCGCCAGCGACAATTCCTGTCCGATCCCAGCCGGTGTCCAGGTCGTCATCGTGGCGGACGCAGCGGCGGCCGCTGACCTTGCGAACACCCAAACGGCTGACCTAGTCGGCGCCGACGTGGTCCGACCTCATAACCGCGATCTACAAGGTGGCATGCGGGTCACGGATGCCGATTCACGCCGACAGGCCGAAGACGCCATCTTCGCCGAGCTTCTGCGGGGTGATCTGGGATTTGTGGCTCGTTACTGCAACAAGCCGATCTCGTTTTGGCTGACCCGCCACATTTTTTGCAAGCTACCTTTTACGCCCAACCACGTCACCCTAGGCGCGGGGCTGATGGGTCTTATCGGCGCAGGGGCGTTGGCCTCGGGGGGTCGAGCTTTGATGCTGATTGGATTTTTGTTGGCACACGCACAGTCCGTCCTAGATGGATGCGACGGGGAACTGGCCCGCGTCCGGTATCAACAAAGCGCCATTGGCGAATGGCTGGACACCATCGTCGACGATTTTTTGAACTTCGCAATCTTCGGTACCATTGGGGTAGGCCTGTGGCGGGCCGGGGGGACAACGCTGGATCTGGCGCTGGGCCTGGCTTCCAGCGCCATGCTGTTCTCTTATAACGTCGTAGCGTATCGTGAACTGCTGCGCCTAGGCGAAGGGGGGGAGGTCTTGAAGCTGCGCTGGTGGTTCACCGGAGGCAAAGATCTGAAGGCCATCCACGCCAAGGCGGAAAAACCCGGAATCGTCTCCCGGGTGATGGTCATCGGACGCCGAGATTTTTTCCTATTGGCGTGGTTGTTGATCGCGCTGGCGGGCCAGCCTCGCGTCGTGCTGATCTATGCTTTTACCGTGGCCTTCGCCAGCTTCGTCGTCGCCATGGGCCAACTGGTCTGGCGCCTAGGCGGCGGCGGGCTTTTGCGGCCTTAGCAGGCCGGCTATTTTTTCGTGCCGCCGAGCAGACCATCCAGCGAGGGCAGATCGCTCAAATTTGGTTCCAGGATGATTTCGATGCGGCGGTTCAAACCTTTGTTTCCATCGCTGTCGTTGGCCGCCACAGGATCAAATTCGGCGTAGCCGGCGGATCCCAACACTTCGGGGCGCATCCCCCCGGCCACCAGCAACTTGGCCACTTCGACGGCACGCGCGGTGGAAAGTTCCCAGTTGGACGGAAACCGGCTGGTCTTGATCGGCACATTGTCGGTGTGACCCGCGACCAGGAAGCGCCGGTCGGACATACCCGCCAGCACCTTCGCCACCTGGCCCAAGGCGTCCTTGCCGGCCTGTTTTAGTTCCGTCTTGCCCGAATCGAACAGAACATCGTTCGGCAGCACGATCAGCATCCGGCCATTGCGTATCGTGACCTTCAACTGCCCCGCATCGATCATGGCGCGCAATTTGTCGATAAGGTTACGGAACACAGCCGCGCGCGCTTCTGCGGCGGCCTTCTGGCGGCGCAGTTCTTCCAGACGGTTGCGCGCGTCTTCTAGCCCCGCGGACAGTTGGCCTTTTTCAGAAGAAAGGCGATCGACGTTCTGGCCAAGTTTTTCTAGTTGCTTTTTCAGTTCGCCAATCAACGCTGCGGCGTCATCGTATTGTTTGCCGGCTGACGCCAGGCTGGCCTGCAAGCCGCCTAGCTCCTTCTTCAGTTGGGCAATGTCCGCCTTGAGCTGCTGCTCCCGTTTAAGCGACGAATTTAACTCAGCGATTTTAGCCTCGTGCGTGCTGCTAAGCACCACACAGGACGGGGTGGCCAGCGCGACGGCCAAAACGGTCATACGCGAAAACGACGATTTGACGGTGATCATGGATCCGGAATCTACCCGATCAGCGCCGTCGAAACACTTTCACAGCATCGTGCCAGTCACCTAGATTCGGAATCGGCAGGCGCGCCTCCACCGTGAATTCACGATCGAGGCGTGCAAAAAACGCGGGCGATCCGAACGACGGCGATTCATCGCCTACAAACACCACGGTGTCACCACGAAAACCATCCAGCGCGGCCTGCCCCATCCCTGAAAAACCTAGATCAGCCCCCGTCGCGCGGTCGAAAGTCCTGCCGGGGGGCCAACACAATAGCAACGCGCGCGTCTCGGGCGTCGCGGCCACAGCTTCGGTCGGCCCACCTATCCGCACATCGAAATGGCGCAACTGCCGCCCAGGGCCCTCGATCGTCGCTGCGGGCGCCACACGATCGAACGCCTGCACGTGGGCCCCGCGCGCGGCCAAGGCAGCCGCCCAATAGCCGCTGCCAGCGCCCACCTCGACCACGGTACCCAATGCGGCCACGCGATCCAGCGCCGCGCCGGTAGGCACAGCAAACGAAAACGCCCGGGTTAAGGCTGGGCGCATCGCGCGCAATACCAGTTCGGCCACAGGTTTCGGTAGATCCGCCAAAACGGCCTGCACGATCCGAGCGTAAAGCGGTTCGCCAAAGCGGGATTCAGGGGCACCCGCAAGTCCCGTGATGACGTCAAGGGCGGCCTGCCGCACCGGTTCTGAAACCTGAGGCCCACGGTCCGAACGGCCCAGATCGGCCACAGCCAGCCGGTAGGCCTCGGCAATCCGGTGCAGCGCCGCAGCGTCAATCATGTTCTAGAAGCAAAGCACGAATTCGGCGCTTCAGCCCTCGTAGTCGACCGCTGCGGCGTCAGTTATCAGGCTGTGGATCAAATCCGCGACCGGGTTATGGGCCGGATGATTCGAATAGGCCTCAAAATCCCCACGTGAATCAAAACGGGCAATAAACGACATATCGAAAGACCGTGGGGTTTTTAGAATGTCGATCCCGACTTCAGCGTGTTTAAGTTGTGGGATCTTTTCCTGCAACGACAACAGGGCGTCGCGCACACGCGGGATCTCCGCCGGATTTTTCACTTTCAAGAAAATGATGTGATTGAACATGAGTGCTTTCATACAGAAGCCTGGCGCCGCCGTGCTTACATTTGACTGATTGACGGTGCGAAACGCAAGCCGTCTTCCACAACCGCCTCGGACGCTCGCTTAACGCTCTGGTGGTTTCACAATGCATGACCGTATTGGCGATGGACTGATTGCATGGCGTCGCCTGCTACAACCACAGCACGGCGAATGTCTTCCTCGGTGTGAGCTAGGCTTGTGAACCACAAGTGTCGCGGGTGCATGAGAATTCCGCCACGCAACATATGATGATAAAAGCTGTCGCACAGCAAAGCATTAAGTGACAAGTCCGGGTGTCGCCAACTTAGGAACGGCATGCAAGGAACGGGCTCTGCGTAAGCCAGCGCGGGCAAGGCAAAGTCCTGCGCAGCCGCGTTAAGTCCATCTATAAGCAACTGCCCAAGTTTGTTCACATAAGTCGGTACGTCCTGCCGTTCAAGAATGTCGATTACTTTTAAGGCGGCGGCCATGGACCCAGTGTCGCCATGAAACGTTGCCGAATAGTGCATGTTGATGCCGCTATTCATGATCTCTCGTTTGCCCAGTACTGCAGCAATGGGCCACCCGTTTCCCAGGGCTTTGCTTAATGTTGTCATATCCGGATTTAGGTTTAACCACGCCTGAACCGAACCGCCCGGAGACCGAAACGCGGTTTTGACTTCGTCTAAGATGAATACGGCCCCTACGCTCGCAGTTGCTTGCATCCAGTGATGGAATTTTTGCGCGGTTGGGGTGGCGACCATCTCAGGCGCCATAATCACAGCTGCCACGTCGTGTCCATGTTCGTACAAGATGGCTTCTAGGGACCCGGGGACCTGGGGTGAAAACTCAAAAATCTGGCCCGCGAGTCCTTCGGGAACGAAGGGCTCAAGTGGCAGACACCAGTCATGCCACCCGTGGTAACCGCAACGCACGATTTTGCGACGCCGCGTGTGCTTACGTGCGATGCGAAGCGCGGCCGTTGTCGCCTCTGATCCGGTTTTAAAAAAGACGCCGTTTTCGTAGCTTGGAAACAAGCCCAACAATTTTTGAACGAACTGGAGGTGCAACGGATGGTTCATGGACAGGAGCGCACCCCGTCGTATTTGATCGAATGCGGCGTTGTCAACTTCGGCGTTGGCATATCCCAGCAAGAACGGGCCAAACGCCATTATCAGATCGATGTATTCGTTGCCGTCGACATCGACACATCTGCCGCCAAAACCTTGATCGAAATAAAGCGGTGAGTTCGAAGCAGACAGCAAGGGCCGGCCGGATAGATGAATCCCTCCAGGGATAATGCGGTTGGCGTCCTCGAACAGTGCTGCAGATTTGGGATATGGAGTTTGCACTAAGCCCGTAACGTCGCTGCAAACAGTGGGCCGGAGAATTCGAGGCTCCAACCACTATTTTCGTTACAGCCCGGTGACGCGGGACGCGCTGGGCGAACATTTCCGGCGGTTCGGGCGCTACGAAACGGTTACAACCGTAACGGAGCATCCACCGCACTCAACCGGACGCCGACAAGCCGGGCCGGATGCTAGCTGCTAAATATTGGCATGAGCCGCATCCTTGTTACAGGAGCCTCCGGTAATGTCGGACGCGAGGTCGTTCGGTCCCTGAAGGCAAAGGGCTTTACGGTGCGTTCCGCTGGGCGTGATTCCGAACTGGCCAAGCCGGCTCCTGCTGACGATGTCGAACGGGTCTCCCTTGATTTTTCTAATCCGGGTACCTTCGAAGCCGCGGTGAAAGATTGCCAGGGATTGTTTTTGTTGCGTCCCCCTCCGATTTCAAATGTGAAAACCACCCTGAATCCGTTTATCGATACGGCCCGTGGCAACGGCGTCGATCACGTGGTCTTTCTCTCCGTCGAGGCGGCTGCCACCAACAAGATGGTTCCGCATCACGCGGTTGAGATGCATTTGAAGTCCCGGCCAGGACAATGGACGTTGTTACGCCCGGGGTTCTTTGCCCAAAATTTAGGTGACGCCTACTTCCGCGATATCGTGGACGACGATCGCTTGTATGTCCCCGCGGGCGTGGGTCGCGTGTCGTTTGTCGATGTGCGCGACGTCGCGGATGTTGCCGTGTTGGCGTTCGCCGATCCGCAACGACACGGCGGTAAGGCGTATACTTTAACTGGGCCCGAAGCCGTCACTTTTGAAGAAGCAGCCTCTCTCCTCTCCGAGGCCGTCGGGCGGAAAATCCGCTACGTCCCCGCGAGCATTGTCGGGTACATGTGGCATTTGCGCAAACGGCGACTTCCGGCGGCGCAAATTGTCGTGCAGACCATCCTTCATACCCTCATCCGCGCTGGCAAAGCGAAGACCATCGATCCGACCCTCGGTGAACTTCTGGGTCATGCTCCGCGTTCCTTACGAGACTATGTGCATGACCACGCGAAGATTTTTGTGCGAGCCAATCCGGGGGCGATTTAGGGGTCTGCGCTGGCAGTCGACGCATCGACGGGGCTATGAGCGTCACCAGCAGCAGAATCGAGTTATGTCACCTTCAATGATCGTGAATTTTTAGCCGTCAGAAACGCTTGGACGATGGACGCCTTCATAATTTATGTCCTCGACGAACATAATTTGCGCTTTTCGTTGGGGTACCAGCACACACGTACGGACGCACGCCCTGCTCGACCGGGCCGGCGCCGCCGCGACCGACGTGTTGGATGCCATTGTGGTCGCGAAAGGAGAGGGCGTCAGCGAGGCGAAGCTCGCGCCAGAGCTTCAGCGAAAAGCAAAGTGGCGGCTTGATTTCGTCGGGGCAGAAAACTCGATGGGTTTTCATGCCCCGGCCGAGTCCGCGCGGATTTTGGCCGAATCCATCGACTTCGCCCACCAAGCCGAACGTGCCGCGAGCGCGCAGTGACATCGGTGCGCGGCTCGCGTTCTAATGGTTTCAATACGTGGCTACAATCCGGCCCGCTTTAACGGGATGCCTGCCAACCGTGAACTACTGCACCTGCGGCCTCCTGGGGGTCAAAGTAACGTCGGGCGTACGCGGCTATTTGCTTGTCCGTGGGGTGATCCACGGTCTCCACGCCGACGACGCGCGTTTCCAGCTTGGCGTCGTTCTTGTGAAGGTACCGGAGGAAGTGCAGCTTCGCGGTCGACGGCCCCAGAAGCAGGATGTGGTCGGCGTCCCCAAGGGCCTGCGCGATCCCGTGGAAGAAGCGCTTGTTGTCGTTGGGGTGATCGTTGCGAACACCCTCGATCCCACACGGGTGCCGGTGGACGTGATGGGTAGGCGCGTGAATGATCGATTCGTCGAAGCCCTTTTCGCGCAGGTGAAAGACTCGGGCTTCGTGGTGGTCCAGAAACACAGCGGCGTTTGTCATGAAAGTCATTTCAGCAATCCTCGGGCCACCCGCATTCCGCGATCACCGCCCACGCCCCCGCAAAGGCGCGCGGCCAAGGCGTTACCCCGCAAACTATTCGCATTGCAACCATGCGACCGGAAGCGACGCAGGCCGTGCTTCAGCGACACTACCGGATGCCCCTGACCTCTTCCCCCAGCACAGCCGCCGGCTCGATACTGCTGATTTTACCAGGCCACCGCATCCTGATGGGCTCCGGTGCCGCCGAGCCAGTCAGCCTGGTTCCCGAAAGCAATGTGACCGCGTTCTGCGGCTTTCGATACGACGTTTACCGCCCGCGAAGAGGACGCAGCCTCGAGGCTAGGCATGAGGTTGTGGGCCGACAAGGTGAAAATGCTGCGCCTGCCGGGGCTTGACCCAGAACCCCGGGACGCCCTGTAGGAGAAGCGCTCATACGGGACGTTCGCGTTTCGGGCTCGTCGCCAGCGAGGTCTGCGGTCGCGGGACCGCAGGTGTCGGCCCGTCGGGAATAACCGGCGTAGGCTTCGAACGAACGGTACGCCCGGGCAGCACGTCGACGGGGATCGGGGGGATAAGCTCGTAGCGGTAGCCGCGAGACTCGGCGCGAAGCTTGAAGGCCCGGCCCTTCCAGTGAATCACCCGACGATAACGCGCCTCTAAGAGGCCGCGCCGTTCAGATACGCTGTGAGCCAGCACGAACGATCCAAGCCGGATCGCGAGATGGTTGAAGAGCCGATGGCAGCCGTGGCTGGCCCCCCGAAGGATCGAACGGTAGTTGCCCGAACCGTGGGTGCGGATCTCGATGTCGGCCAATACCGTCGCCCCACCCTTGGTCGCCACGGCGCGGTGGTGAAAAAGCGCAATCAGCCCGTACGCGGAGCGGTAGCCGGGACCGATGCCGTCCTCATTGGACACCCATGTGCCGTTGGGTCCGCGACGGACGAGCTCGCGATCGGGCGTCGTGGGCGGGGGGAACCAGGCAGGAGCGACCACGAGGTCGCGCCAATATCGCCGGCCGACCGGCGAGTCCTTGTAGCGAAGACTCTCTGTTCCGTCCTCCAGTTTCTCGGGCTTCCAGGAGCCGATGGTAGTCGGCCAGCGCAGGAGCGCGATCTCGCCATCGTTCGTCTGTAGGTAAAGGGTGAGCGTCGGTCGGTTCCGCGCCGGTGAGGGACGGGGTCGTCCTTCGGCATCGCGCGGGTACGATGTCCAGACGTCGCCTCGATCGATCTCTGCCCTGAGACGGCCCGGCATGGCGTGGTAGGCGGGCAGTGGCGGAAGACGGACCGCCACTCGCGATGGCGGGGTCTCGTTCATCATACGAAACGCGTCTTCGGGGGAGGTCCACCCCAGGGCGATCGCGGCAGCCTCGGTGGCGCGGGCGACGAGGTCCGGTGCGCCCCTCTGCAGGGCCAGGGGCCGCATTGGTTGGCGATACTCGCGAGATTCGATCATGCGTCCGAGGATCGGCTCCCAAGAGTTCCGGGCCGAACCGTCTTCGATGAGTCCGGTGGCATCCACGACACGCTCGCGAAGCGCGCGCAAGAGGGTCCGGAAGTCCAGCTCCCGACTGTTCGTCAGAAACGTCTCTCGGGTTTCGCCATCGAGGACCGAGGCAGAAGGAAGCATGTGCCGGCGCTGATACGCACGGAGGGCTTCCAGCGTTGGCCCATCGAAGACCCCCTTGGCCGATTGCCCCGCGAGCAATCCCTCACATAGGAGATGCTGCTGGACAACCGCTAGCGCACCAGCACCTGTCTTTCGCGTCGAGTCCCGCGCGGAGTCCCAGGGGGTTAACGTCTTCCTCAGAACGCCCAATGGCGCGTCATCGATCGTGGCGTGACAACGGTGCCGCGTCTCGTCCAGAAGCCGGCGTCGGATAACCGAGATGCTGGGGAAGATGCCGAAAAGCTCGAAGTAGCGATCGCGCCGGGCGGGGTCCCAATGTCGCCCCTCGCCAATCCGGTCGTTGGCGAGAGCGACGAACGTTCCCCGATAGATCTGAGGCCGCTCCGGCGTTTCAGAAAAGATGCCGGGGGTCCATTCGTCATCGAGATTGAGAAGCGCGACATCTACATCCTTTTTCTCGGTGCAGACGCGAGCTAAGATCTTTCCGTTGTCATAGAGCGGCGCCGTCGTGCAGGCCGTCTCATTCCTGACTGCCACCAGAGGGCCCGAAAGACCAGCGGTCAGCACCATCAATACGCCCAAGACGTGCATGAAGACCTTTCGTGATCCATTGCTGTCCAGGATGACGTGCGGAAACTCTTGTTGGTGCGTTGGCCCACATTCCTCGTCAGAGCAGATTTGGTGCAAAGCCAGCCATTGACTGCGTTCACCAGCCAAACTTGCAGTGTCCGGGCGACGATTCAGCCGGTACCCCGTGCATCGTCGTCAAAATAACATCAAATTCGCAAGCAGTGCACGAGTCGAATGAACTCCAGAGATCCGGCTAATCTTGCGCGCCGAAACGCGCGGCGCGCAGACGGTGCGCCCCACCCTGAAATCGACAGGTTCTCTGGCTCCTAAATGGGCTGCAAGATGTCCTCCATACGCGTTGACACGTCCCTCGCTTCTATTTGGGTCATGGTGACGGCGACGAACGTAGAAAAGAAGGAATTTGCGGCCAGCGTTTTGGTGGAACACCACCGCAAGCTGGCTCGGCAACACGCTAAGCGGCCCGTGCCAAGTGAAGCCAACGGTCATTGGTCCATCGCAGCAGTTGCAGCCACATCCCGCATGCCAGCGCCAGCCCGCTGGCGGCGAGCAGCGGCGGCAAACTGAGGGCCGCAAAGCCCATTATTTTCCTCAAAAAAGGAATCGTCAGTACCGCTGCAAGCATCAGGCTGACGCCCAGGAACATACGAAACATCCAAGGGTTTTTGGCGCCCGGATTCGGGATCGGCGCATGGTTATGGTCTCGATTGGCCGCAATTAGCAAGAACAGCGCAAGCACGAGCCCAGCGAACACGCTGACCCGCAGGTCTGCTGCCACCCAGCCCCGGCGCTGCAACAGGAAATGCCCGGCTAGGAGGGTGATCCCGATGCCCGAACCCTGAGCTAGGGCGAGGCCCACGTTACCCGCAGCGAAGGGACTGGCAGTCAGCGGGCGTGGCGGCCGGCGCATGATGTCTTCCGCAGCGGGCTCGGCCTCGAACACGATGGAGCAGGCTGGGTCGATCAGGAGCTCCAGCAGGACAATATGCACCGGCAACAACAGAACGGACCAGTGCAACAGCGCCGGAATCAGTGCAAGCGCGATGATTGGCATGTGCACGGCAAACGTGAACCGTGTGGCCTTGACGATGTTGTCATAAACGCGCCGCCCATGCGCGATGGCGGTGACCACGTTCGCAAAACTGTCATTTAAGAGCACCAAAGCTGCGGATTCGCGTGCCACGTCGGTCCCGTGTTCGCCCATCGCGATGCCTACGTCGGCGGCCTTTAGTGCGGGGGCGTCGTTCACGCCGTCGCCGGTCATAGCCACCACCTCACCCGCCTGCTGTAAAACGCGCACGAGCCGCAACTTTTGGTCGGGTTGCAGGCGCGCGCATAGGTCCACCTGTCGCAGGCGCTGACACAGGGTCGCATCGTCCAGCGCGGCGACCTCGGCGCCCGTCATAACCTCCGGACGCTCGGACAAGCCGACCTGCCCCGCAACGGCACGCGCTGTGGCGGGGTGATCGCCAGTCAGCATGAGGATACGAACCCCGGCTAGGCGACATTCCGCAATCGCCGCTGCAACCTCTGGGCGCGGCGGGTCCAGAAATCCCAACAGGCCAAGAAAGGTGAAGTCGAAGTCATGTTGCGTCGTCGGCCACGGGGTATTTGGGCCGCTTGCCTCCCATTCGCCCTTGGCCACGCCCAGGACACGTAACCCGCGCACGGCCATGCTTTCGACCTGACGTTGAACGGCTGCGCGCGCGTCATTCGAAAAATGGCACAAATCTGCGACGGCCTCCGGAGCTCCCTTGGTTGCAAGTCGATGCGCCGATGGCTTCGCGCCGGAATACACCCTTGTCATGGCCAAGATGTCGGGCGACAGCTCGTATTCGAATTCGGCGCTGCTGTCGTCGTGGATGTGCTCGGTGCCAGCCAGTCGTGCGTGGCCAAACGCCCGGATGGCCTTTTCCATGGGATCGAACGGGTCGGCCGGTGTCGCCAGCATGGAGAATTCAATGAGCGCGTGGAAGGTCTCGGGAAGACCGGCCGCATCCGCCGCGACGAAACGGGCACCCTCGACCATCGCCTCAGCGACCTGCATGCGATTTTGCGTCAGGGTTCCGGTCTTGTCGACCGCGAGCACGGTGATTGCGCCCAGCGCCTCCACTGCGGCCACACGGCGCGTGAGCACCTTGTTCTTCGAAATGCGCCAAGCGCCTAAGGCGAGAAACACCGTGAGGATGACCGGTATTTCCTCGGGCAGGATGGCCATAGCGAGGGCTATGCCGGACAGCGCACTTTGTAGCAGCGTTCGATCATTCCACAGCCAGTTCACCAGCACCAGAAAAGTGGCCAACACAAGTGCGATGACGGTCAGATTGCGGATCAGCGAACGCGACGATCGCTGCAGACTTGACGCTGTCTCCTCCGTGGTCGCCAGCGCCTGACCGATGCGACCAACCGCAGTGGCGGCGCCCGTGGACTGGACCACCGCGAGCGCGACGCCTTTCGTGACCACCGTACTAGCGAAGAGTGCCGACGTGCCGTTGCCTCCAGGTGCGCCGAACGTGGAAGTTTGTAAGTTCGGCAGCTTGGTCACCGGCACCGCCTCCCCGGTGAGCAGCGACTCGTCCACCGACAGTTGCCCTTCGACCAGGAGCGCATCGGCCGCGACTCGGTCGCCTTCATGGAGGACCAGTACGTCACCACGCACCACCTCGCGGCCCGCGACCCGCATTTCGTCACCGTCGCGAATGACCATCGCACGGGGCGTGGAAAGATCGCGCAGAGATTCCAGGGCACGCTGGGTCTTGCGCTCCTGCATTAGGGTGATGCCGATAACCACGAAGACGAAAGCCAGCAGAAACACCGCCTCGGCGCGATCACCGAGCCCGAAATAGGCGCTGCCTGCCACAAGCAGCATCAGGAACATGGGCTCCGTGATGACACCCAGCACAATGGCTAGAGGAGTCTTCGGCATGGTTCCGGGCAGCAGGTTGGGACCATCCCGCGCAAGACGGTGCGACGCCTCGCTGCTGGTCAGCCCCGCAACTGACGACGAAATCGGGGGCACATGAAGCTCGCGCGATGAAAGTGGACGAATCATCCGCGCAGTGCACCGTGCTCGCCGCAAAGCTTGCGCCCACGACCTCCCGTTACGAAATGAATTTTCAACCGGAACTCACAGAAGCCTCAAGTTGAACGGGGGCCTTGATGGCATTGCCAATGATGCAGTGCTGTTCAGCAGTATCAAGGAGTTTGCGGGCTCGCTCCTCGTCCCCCGGCCGCACCTTGAGCTCTACGCGGAGTTGAACCGAAGTGAATGCAGGACCGGTCGGCGACTTGTCAAGCACGCCAGTTCCGGTGCTGCTCCAGTGGCAGACTTCGAGCGAGGCCCGCAGAGCGTAAGCATCGAAAGTCGTCTTGAGACACAACAGAACTGCGGCAACGAGCAGCTCTTCCGGGCTCCAGACGTTGTCCGTTCCACCAAACTGCGGCGGAGTGCCTGCTGAAATCGGCGGTCGTGGATCCGCGCGGAGGAGTCCGTCCGTGAGGGAAACGGCATAGTGATGGGGGAACGGTACAGTGACGGCCATGAGGGGTGCGACTGCAAATTCCGTGCCGTGGCCGCAGTTTCGCAGGACTACGGACCTGCAAGAGCGGCGACTTCGGCTAGACCGGGCCGCACCTGACCGGCTGGCTGGCCGAGCAACGTCACGAGCTCTTCGCGCTCGATCGTCTCCTGCTCCATGAGGACCGCGACCAGGCGATCGAGCTTCTCCCGCTGACTGCGCAGTGAATCGCCCGCCTGCTCGAGGGCGTTGCCGAGGAGCTTGCGCGACTCCTCCTCGATAGCCGAGATCGTGGCTTGGCTGGTCCCGCTCTCAGTGGCCATCCGCTGCCCGAGGAATGGGTGCTCCGCGTCGTGGTCATAGTAAACCGGGCCCAGACGCTCACTCATCCCATAGTGCGCAACCATCTTAGAGGCCAGCGCCGTTGCCTCCTTAAGGTCATTCTCCGCGCCGGTCGAGATGTCGCCCATCACCAGTCGCTCCGACGCGTAGCCGCCCATGAGGATCCTCAACCGCGCCTCTAACTCCTTTTGCGCCATGATGTGGCGGTCGGCCCCGGGCGTCTGATGCGTGACCCCAAGCGCCAT
>JAYUUT010000097.1:0-3521 GCA_043754455.1 Myxococcales bacterium | reverse complement strand
AAAGGCCGGGCGGCGGTTGATTATTCCCGTGCCCTCCGAAGGCCTGCGCATTCTGATCGTGCGGGACACGGATGTGCCTTCGTATGTGGAATATGGCGCGGCCGACCTGGGCATCGCGGGCCGGGACGTCTTAGAAGAACAGGGTCGCGATCTATACGAACCTCTCGATCTAGGCATCGGGGCCTGTCGCATGGTGGTGGCCGAGCCTGCCGACCGGCCCGTCGACGAGGCGGCACATATTCACCTGCGTTACGCCTCGAAATTTGTCGAAATCACCCGGCGCCATCTGCAGGAACGGGGGCTGGTGGCCGAGATCATCAAGCTGTACGGATCCATCGAGATCGCGCCCCTGGTCGGGTTGGCGGACAGGATTGTGGACTTGGTTTCCAGTGGCGAAACCCTTCGTCAACACAACCTGCGCGAGGTCGAAACCATTATGGAAGTCAGCGGATGTCTGTGTGTCGGTCGCGCCGCTGCGAAGCTTCAGCCTGATCGGGTCAATGACGTTGTGGGTCGATTGCGGGCGGCGCTTGCGCGTCGGGCGGCTAAAAAACGGGCCAAGGGCTGAACGTTCTTGTTTAGGCAAAAACTGCAAGGGCTTTACCTTTCACGCCAAGCAGGCAAGATAGAGGTGGCCATGGCTGATTTCGATCCGCGCGAGATGCTCAAACGAGACCTGAAGAAACATCCGCGCGTCGAATTTCAGGGGTTGTTTCAGGACGAGGCGCTTTTGGACAAAGTGGTTTCCGCGCTGCCCGGGTTTGTCCCGTTCAAAGGCCCGGGATACACGGGAGCCGCCTGGATTCTGGACTGGGATCACAAACTGCCATCGCGGGATTTGATGCTTCGTCTTTTCGTGTTCTATTCCGAAGAAGCCCGGGCCGCGTTTGGCCGTGGTTTCGAGGCCCGGCGCAGCCAGATCGCTTCGGAGGAAATTTTCCCCGAGTTCGACGTGTCGGATTTCGCGGGTTTGCCGGCTGACGAGGCCTACGAGACGGAACTAACGCCGGTTGGGGAGCCGAAAAAATTCAAGCTGGTGAGTGAATGGCGCCGGGAAGTCGATCCCCGGCTGGGCCGTCGGGCCGAAGACATCGCGCGCCGATCCGCCGCCTACAAGGAACTGTCCAGCCAGGTTCGGACCCGGGCCGCCGGGTTGGGTGATCTTGAAGCGGCCGAATGGGCAGCCCCCTGCGAAAGTGGACACAAACGCTGGGGCGTTGACGTTTGGTACCTGCGCAGCTTCAATGGCATGGTGGGCGAAGGAACGGCGTTCCTGGTGGATCTGGAGGATGAGGTCGTCATCGGTCAGCACGAGTTTCAGTTTCGCGCGGGCTAATGCGCGCGGTTCTGGTTTTCGCCCTGGTGGCGCTGGGATCTTCGGTGGCCCAGGCGCACGACGAAACCGTCAGCGCGTCTGAAGTTCTGGTGTCGGACCACGAAGTCATCTGGAAGGTTGATGTGGGGGTGGCCGGGCTGGGTAAGGCGCTGAAATTTGCTCAACCGGCATTGGGCGTCGGCGATCTGGATGCTGAGAAGGTGGCGATTGCCAGGTATCTTTCGCAGGCCCTGGTGGTTGAGATCAACGGGAAGACAGTGAAGGCCGATCCGGCCGACATCGTTCCACAGTTCGAAACAGATTTGTTGAGTGGCAAGCCTGGGTTGGCGCGGGTGATTCAGGATTTGCGGTTTATAAGCGATACCCCGATTTCGCAGGTGCGGGCGCAGGTGAATTTTTTTGGCGAACTGACGACCCAACATCGGGCGTTAATCAAGTTGCGCTGGGACGACCAGCTAACACAGATAACCCGGATGGGGCCGTCCGAACTGGTGTTTACAAAGGGGGAGGTTCAGCCGTCGTCATGGTCTGTTGCGGTTGAATTTCTGCGCTGGGGCATCCACCACATCTTCATCGGCTACGATCACATCGCATTTTTGATCGCGCTGTTGCTGGCCGTGGGACGCGCGGCACAGCTGTTTAAGATCGTCACGGCGTTTACGGCGGCGCACACCATCACGCTGTTGTTGTCCGCGTTCGACCTCCTCCACATTCCCGAGGCGCTGACCGAAAGCCTAATTGCGGCCTCGATTGTGTACGTGGCGGTCGAAAATCTTATCCGGCGTGGGGCGGGCGGCGAAAGGCGGTGGCGGCTGACCTTTGCATTCGGCCTGGTTCACGGGCTGGGGTTTGCGGGCGTCTTGCGTGAACGGTTGCACGAATTGCCCGGGTCCATTGTGGGGCCCATCGTGTCCTTCAACCTGGGGGTAGAAGTTGGGCAGTTGGTGATTGTGGGGCTTGCCTACCCGTTGCTTGTCGCTGTGTTGCGTGCTGACAGTGATGCGGGGCGGGCGGCACGGCGGCGCCAGGTGCTGACGTACGGGTCGGTTCCCATTCTGATCCTGGGCCTGATTTGGTTGGGCTCGCGGATCATGGGCTGACCGTTTTGATAAAAAAAAACGGGGAGGATCGCTCCCCCCCGTAGGCTTTGTTAGGCGTAAAAGAAGGGGATCACTTCATGAGCTGAAGGCCCATGAAGATCTGGTTTGCCTCCACGCCGCCCACTTTCGAATGCTGAAACCCCAATGCCATCCGGGCGGCGTAGTCCTTGATCACGTAACCGACCTGGGCGTCGATCATTGTCCACATATCGCCGCCGGCCTTAGGGCTGACGCCCTGGAACCGAACCAGGGGCTGCAATTTTCCGACGCCGATCTCAGTGGCCAATAGGTAGCTGGCCAGCGCAAAGAAGCTGTTCTTCGCCACTTCGTTGTCGCCCTGGTAGGCATAGAACGCGCCTTCGGCATCAAACACACCCGAGGCCTTAAGATCCTTTTCGAACAAGACATCTGCATTGACCATGGAGTAGTCGTCGGTGCCACCAGAACCGTTCTTCTTGTACTGACCGCCCAAACCGAGAGCCAGGATGTCTTTGCCGTAGTAGGTGCTGGAATGGTAGTAACCGGGCTCAGGGTTGATGAGGCTGAGGTTCAAGCGCATTGTGTAAAGGGGGCTCTGGCCACCGTCGTGCAGATCGAATGCACCTACGTAGTACTTGAACTTGCCACCTTGAAACTGGCCCCAGACCGTAGCGCCCTCATTTCGGCCACTGGGTCCCTGTTGTGGGCCTATGGGAGCTCCCCCGCCGGGCCGCATGCCACCGCCGGGGTAGTTCCAGGGGGCCATGAACCAAGCGCCGCTGAAGTTAGAACGATCCGACGGAACCAACATTCGGCCTACCCAAAGGTTGAAGGCGTCATGCAGTTCGAGCTTGCCGATCAGGTCCAGGATTGTGACCGGACTTGAATGGTTCGGCTTGCTGGGACCGTCGGAGCCCGGGTACTCGGCCACCAAGTCCGCCTGCCATCCCACCATCTTGTGGATGCGTCCGCTGAACAACAGGTCCAGTTCGGCCCCCTGGCTGACGTCGTTCAGTTTCTTCGGATCTTTTGAGCCCTGAATCTTGGTGCCGATGCGGCCCCAGGCGTGGGCCTCTAATGGCTTGCCCGTGCCGTCGTCCATCGCG
>JAYUUT010000096.1:0-7377 GCA_043754455.1 Myxococcales bacterium | reverse complement strand
TGGCGACCAGCGAGGCCACGGATACGCCCCACGCAAAACATTTAAGCCACTGTTCGATCACCTAATGTCGAATCGCAAGGCGACCGTCGCACTTACGCTGTTCACAGACCGATCCCACGGGTACAACGATACTTTTTCAATACTGGATTGGACCGCTTCGTTGGAAGACGGATCTGTAGGAGTTCTATCGAAGGCTGACCCCAAACCGTCCGCCACCGTCCGCAGAACAAAGAGGCTGACCCCGAGCGAGTGATCTCCGTGAGTCCAGGAGATTCAAACAGGCATGCCATTTCGCGTCAAGGCCGATGATGCCTCTTGTGCAAACCGGTGTTGACACGAAATTTCGCCGCAAGGCGCTTTTGACCGGGACGCCCCCGCCAGGGCCACGCAAAATCATCGCATGTCGCGTGTGTGGTTGCCCAACCCTGTTTCTGTGGCCGTCTGCCTGTTCGTGGCCTTCTTGGACACGACCGCCACCGCCGCCGTCATCTGGAAGGCGGATTTCGAAGACAAATCCCTCGCCGCGTTTCAGCAGAAGCTCTTCGACCGCCACATATCTTTCGTCAGCACACCAACCCGTACCGGCAGCGCGGCCGCCCGCATTGAACTTCAGTCCGACGACCGCTGGGACAACGGCCTTCGCCGCTGCGAATTGGGTTATGTGCCGAAGAAGACGGGTCTTGAAGGGTCGGAACACTACTACGCCTGGAGCGCGTTTATCCCCGAGGTCGGCGGCGCCGGGCAAGGGGGCCACGACGATTCGATCGCCTATTGGGAGTCAGACATCCTTTACCGTGTCGCGATTTCGTTTTCGGTACGCGCGGGACGTTTGTCGTTTAACGTTTCGTTTCCCCGATCCACCGGCAAGGCCGCAGGGCAGCTATGGCGCGGGCCTTTTGCCGCAGGGATGTGGCACGATCTTATCTTCCACGTCATCTGGTCGTCTGACCCTACGATAGGTCTCATAGAATTGTGGGTGGACGGCGCCAAGGTCGTTGACAAGGTCAGCGTGCAGACGATGCACAAAGAAAACGGAATTTTGTACTACCCGTTTTTCCGCAGCGGCATCCTTCACGGCGACATGGACACGCCGCCTGAAGTGATCGTTCTGGACAGTTATGTAGATGCGACCACCTTGGAGGATGCAGCGCTTGGACGAATGGTGGACACCATGTCCCGCGACGCCGGAGTGACGGACACAGCGCCTCGAATCCCCAGTGCCCGATCCGATGCAGGGCCAGATGACGCGAGGACGACCATGCCTGATGGCTCAGGCGGATCGACGGCCACGGGGGGACGGACCGGCGGCGTAGACGCTGTATCCATGGTGGAATCGCCGATCGACGCGCCTGCCGTAGCAACACCCGCGACAACACCCAATAAACCAGTGACCAGACCCAACACGGCCCCGCCGCCTTTGATGGAACCCGCTGGCAGCGAATCGAAATCCAAAAGCAGTGGCTGTGCCATTTCAGGAACGGGTCCCGGGCCATCGCCCCTGCTGTTAGCAATCTTTGCGGTGGGTCTATCACTGGCCACGCGCAGGGCGATAAAGCGACGCAAATCGACGCCGCCGATTTCCGCCGGTTCAGGATCGTAGGCTCTCGCGCAGCCACACCACACCCAACCAGATCAAATCCGCGCCCAGTAGATGCAACATTTGCAGGGCGATCGGCGCCAGCAGCACCAGATTGGCGACACCAAGTCCTAACTGCCCCAGCACGCAAACCGCGGTAAACGTCGCCACCTTGCGCGCATCATCGCCCCGCGTCCCTGCGGCAAGCGGCGCCACAATCCCCAACAACAGCACACCCGTCGCCACCGCCAGAACCGGGTGCCAGACACGCAGCCGCAAAAACAGGTGGGCCGTGGCGGACAGGTCCTGAGCAATTCCCGCGGCCAAAGACTGAACGGGGAACAACGTGTCCCCCAGCGCCGTGATGGCGCCCGCGATCCCAACCACCAACAGCGCCCCCATGGCGACGCCCAGCGCCCGCAGCACGCGCGCCGATCCGGCGGCCGCCGTTCGCTGCCCTATCCGTGTTCGCCAGACCACCTGAGCCAGGAAATAAAGCAACACATTGGTGTTCAACAGATGGGCCGCGATCCAAGCACCCCGGGCGGTTGATTTGTTGCTGGCCACCATTTCAAACAACACCAGACCGCCCCCCACCAGGGCTTCGGTGACAATGAACAACATCGCCAAGGCGGCAGGCCGCCGCACGCCGTGGCCCCGCGGAAACGCCCGCAATGCCCAGATGCCCTGCACAATAATCAGCATCAGGCACAAACCGGATGTCGCCCTGTGGGTGACCTCGACAATGGTCTTCATCGATCCCAGGCGTGGAATCACCTGGCCATTGCACGTGGGCCAGTGGCTGCCGCAGCCCGCGCCTGATCCCGACGCCCGCACGTAGGCCCCCCACAGGATCACCGCCAGGGTGAACCCCAAGGTCAGCATCGCCAATCGACGAAATCCTAAATTCAGCACCACCCGGTCATACCCCGAATTACGGCCCGCTTCAGGTGGAGCCATCGCGCGATCGCCGCGCAGACGCCAATCTCAAAAGATGTCGACGTCCAAAACCACGACCTTAGCAATCCTCACGAAGTCCTTGTCCCGCGTCAACAGAGAATGACCGTGGACGTTCGCGGTCACCGCAATAACCAAGTCCGCGAGATGGGCCTGAATCCCCTGACGGGCCAAATTGAAACGTGCCTCGGCGACGCGGTCCCAGATGTCCGAGGGATCGGGCAGCTGATTTATCCCGCGCAGCCTCGCTCGAAGTTCATTGAAAACAGCCAGTGTCCGCGCGCCGGAAACAACCTCGGCTGTGATGGGTCCGCAGATGGCGGCGCGATCGCCGGCCAGCAGCGGATCCACACGCGCCACCGCCGCCCTATCCCCGCGAAAGAAATCCACCCACGCACTGCTATCGATCAGGACATCGCTCACCGTTTCCCAGTCCGGGAACGACGGAGATCTACGTCCAGATCAACCTTGCCCGCCATGCGTCGCAACTGATCGCGGTCGGCCTTTCGTATCAGCTCCTCCAGACCGGCAACAACGGCATCCCGTTTGCTTCGCAAAGAGCCAGCGCGCAGAGCGCGATCCATCAAATCATCCGGAATGTCGACGGTGGTTCTCATGCATAAATCATGCGCTACATATGCATATTGTGCAATCGCTGCCCCGAATCGAGGCCCGGTTCAGCCAGTGCGTGACCGGGGATCCAGCCTGTCGCGTAGGCCGTCGCCCAGCAGGTTGCAACCCAGCACCACCACCGCAATCGCCGCGCCCGGGACGGCGGCCATATGCGCCGATCGCCACAGATACGTGGTGCCCTGGGCCAGCAGCGATCCCCAACTGTAGGGCACAGCTGGTCCCAGGCCCAGGAACGACAAACTGGCCTCGACCAGAATGACGCCGCCAAATCCAAACGTCGCCTGCACAACCAAGGGGCCCAGGATGGACGGCACCACATGCCGGATCAGAATGCGGGGCAACCGCGCGCCCGAAGCCCGGGCCGCCAAAACGTATTCGCGTTCCCGCACCGCCAAGGTTTGCGCCCGCGCCACCCGGGCGTACCCGACCCAGCCGTTGATGGCCAACGCAAACACCACGAACCCCGGCGACGGCCGTTTGACCAGGGCAATGATCGCGAGGTTCAACAAAATGCCCGGGAACGCCAGCAACACGTCCACCACACGCATGAGGGCTTCATCCAGCCACCCACCCACGTATCCCGACAACGCCCCCACAAACGTGCCCACGACAAAACACAGCAGCACCGTCGTCCCGGCCAACCCCAACGCCAGGCGCGCGCCGTGCAACACCATCGACCACAGATCGCCGCCGTTGTCATCGGTACCTAGCCAATGCGCGCCCCCGGGCGCCGCCAGCGCGTGATCCAGATCGTGCGCCAGGGGATCGAACGGGGCGACAAAAGGCCCCACCAGCGCCGCCAGTAGGAACGCCGCGACCAAGACGGCGCCCACGATGGTGGCGGGTCGATCTGGCAGCCAGCGCGGCATTTTCATCCTTACAGCCGAATCCGCGGATCCAGCGCCGCGTAGGCCAGATCCACCAGCAGGTTGACCAGCACATAGGTCGTGGCCACCACCAACACCACGCCCTGCACCACCTTCCAGTCGCGCACGGCCAGACTTTCCAGCAGCAACGTACCAAGGCCCGGACGCGCAAATATTTTCTCGGTCACGATGGCCCCGGCCAACAGCGCCCCCAGTTGGATACCTGCCACGGTCAACACCGGCAGGGCCGCGTTGGGCAACGCATGGCGGACCAGGGCCGAAAGCGGCGATAACCCTTTGGAACGCGCGGTGCGCACATAATCTTCAGCCTGAGCTTCGATCAACGACGAACGCGTCATCCGCGCCAGCATGGCCGCCAGATGCGAGGCCAGGGTGAAGGCCGGCAGGATCAACGCCCCCGGGGTTGACACAGGATCCGCAGGCCCCGGCACCCACCCCAGGCGCACATAAAAAAACGCCAACAAGATCGGACCCAGCCACATCGTCGGCACCGCGATCCCCAACAGGCTGGCCCCCATGACGGCGCTGTCCAGCCAGCCCCCCGGCCGCAACGCCGCCACCACGCCCAACGGGACCCCCAGCAACAGAGCCAAGATCACTGCGACCACCGCCAGTTCAACGGTGCGCGGAAATACATCAGCTATCAGGCCCGCCACGGTTGATCGTCGATCGCGGCACGACACCCCCAACGTCCCGGAAAACACGTCCGACGCGAAGGCCAACAGTTGCCCCGGCACCGATCGATCCAGATCCAAACAGCGCCGCAGATCTTCGCGCTGGGCGGCCGTGGCCTGTTCCCCCAACATGGCGTCGACCGGATCGCCTGGCACCACGTGGCGCATGGCAAACACCAACAAAGAAACCCCAATCACCGCGACCAAGGCGCCCACAGCCCGGCGAAGCGCGAACCTTAGGGCCCCTCGCACCCTTGATCCTTCAACGCCCGTGCGGCGCGCAGAATTTAATCACAGAGGTCGGATCGCGGGTCTGGGCCAGCGTTGCGGTTCCCGCGGCACCCGCCACCTTACATTCATAACCACCGCGACAGTCACCGCCGTCATCGCATTTGAACGCGCAGTACCGCCGTTCGCCCGACCGGGGCGCGCACAGTTTTTCATTGGGCAGGCACAGTTCATCGGCGGGACACGTGTCGGTCACCGCCGGATCGCAGGGGCGATCCAAATACATGCGGGCGAAGAACCGGATGCAGGTGCCCTCTTTGGGACAGGATCGCTCGTCGCAACCGTCAACCGTGCAATACCCGCCCGGCTGGGAAATGTCGCACGATCGGGTGTTGTCCTCGGTGTAACAGTCGTCGTTCACGCGGCAATGGTCGCCAATTTTTTTCCCACACGCGGACAACCCGAAAGCCACAACGCCCAGCAATCCTAACAATCCCAACAGGGTCATGCGGCGGCGCCAAAACACGGATAACACGGGGCCCCTTCTAACCCCAACGCCCCAGCCTTACCATCTGAAACTCTGCTGGTCACCCCCCCCGGACTGGCATCATCGGCCTTGACGCAAAAGGACAGCCGCGGCCTAAAATGCCTATCCGTCAACGAGGAGGGGGGATGACGGGTATGGGCTACGGCCGCCAGTGGGTCTTGGTGCTGCCGGGCGCGCACGCCCAGGTTGCGCTGTTGAGCAGTGTTGGGACGATCGACCGTGGCGTGACATTTCGGTCATGCCACGGTTGGATATTCATCAACGATGGGGCGCGCCCTTCTCTTTTCTCGCGAGGAAGGAGCGCGGCCCACTGTTTGCATATCTAATTGAGAGACGAATGCGCAGCGTGAAGCACTTGTCGGACAGACACCCGAAAAAACTGGAGAAGGAACATGTTTTGCATCGCTCATAAAATCGTCATTGTGGGTCTAGTTGGCGTCCTGTCCGCCGCCTGCAGTAGCGGAACTCAGGAGAAGTCTCAACCAGAAAATGACAACAAAGCAGTTTCAGTAGGGGCGTGTCTGAAAGACTCTGATTGCACGGCGACCGGTTTTTGCGACAACCGTGTCTGCACCCAACCGGCGAAGGAACCAGGACCTAATTCTGGGTGGCCACTCGGAAGGGAATGCACCCCGCCGCCCGCAGGTCAGCCTGTAAACCAGCGGTATGGGGGGTGCAGCGAATATGTGTGCATTGAGATGCGCTGCCGGTCGTGCACGACGGATAAGGACTGTGAAAACAATGGTCGGATGGCACCGCAATACTGTCTATCCGACGCTCGCTTCCCCGGAAAGGTGTGCACCGAAAAAGCGCCTACCCCAGGTTTAACGGCGCCCGTTCCGCCCGTGAGTCTGCAGATGGATGCGGGCAGGTAGACGAAACACGCCTCAGTTTCTTCCGCGCCTTATCGGCCTAGTCCCCCGTTCCCGGCTTCAACCTGGTTGCAAGAGGGCCGACCCAGTGTTTTTCACCACTTTTCAGTGGCGGATCTGGGCTGCCGGGCCTTTTTGGTTTTGACCATCGGCGGTTGGGGGACGGGGACAGCGGGGTGGATTTCGACCGTGTGTGCAGGGCCAGCGTCAACGGGCAAGGCCACTTTGGGTGCGGCGGTCAGTGGCCGATCTGAAGGCGCCGCCCCGGTGGCGGGGGAAGGCAGCGGCACAACGGGGGAAGGTCCCCGGGTTAGTGACGCCACAGCCACCACGCCCAGAATAGAGGCCGCCACAGCGCCCCAAACCATGGCACGCCGGTTTTTGGAGCCCGAAGCCGGGACCCCCATCAGATCGTCGGTGACGCCCAATTCACCTGTGGTTTTCGAAAAGGTCGTCATGGCCTTGGGTTCTGAAACCGCATCGCCAGGAACTACGACCTGCGTCACAATACGTTCGTGCGCCACGGCCGCCCGCAAAGCCGGGTCGTCATGGGCCTGGGACGGGGACAGCCGCCGGGCAGGATCTTGGGGGACCACATCAACAAGCGCGGTTATCCACCCCTCGGTACGCGCAGGACCGGAACTGAGCGCTGCCTGAACTTCGGCCATGGACGAATATCGTTCGTCGGCCTTTTTGGCCAGCGCCTTCATCACCGTGCGTTCCAGGTGTTCGGGAATGCCCGCGTTCATGATCCGCAGGGGTGGCGGGTCTTGGGTCAGGTGCGCAACCAGGATCTCGCCAAACCCCTGCCCTGTAAAAGGCGTCGCACCACACAACATTTCGTAAAGGATGATCCCCAGCGCGTAAATGTCCGTGCGGTGGTCGATGTTGGCGCTGACCCCCCGGCACTGTTCCGGCGACATATAAGGGGGCGTTCCCATCAACTGCCCCGTCTGGGTTTTCACGTTCCCGGCAAAATCGCCGTGTAATTTCGCGATGCCGA